>NZ_JBEZDJ010000019.1:0-175203 GCF_040648275.1 Micromonospora sp. NPDC049171 | reverse complement strand
CCGCCCCCGCCAGACGCTCGACTGGGCAACCCCAGCCGAACGCCTGGACCACCTCATCGCTACCTAACGATTGCACTCACCCCTTGACCCCAAGCGGCGTGTCGCGGCAATAACTCCATGATCACCGGGCTGGGGCCGGGGGGCCGAGGGGGGGCGAGGGGGGGCGAGGGGGGGCCGAGGGGGCGGGGTGGGGGGTGTTAGTGGTCGGCGGGGACTGCGGGGTGGGTGATGGGGGTGTCTGGGCCCCGTGGGGTGGGGGACTCGGGTTGGTTGGGCGGCGGGTCGCTGGGATCGGTGGGCCGTGCCGCCTCGGCGCGCGGGTGGCGGGCCCGCCAGGCAGCCCAACCATGCTCCGCCAGGCCGACCGCCAGGAAGGTCAGCCCCACGTACGCCCAACCGACCAGCACGTCGATCACGTAGTGCTCACCGGAGTAGACCAGGGTGAAGGTCATCGCCAGCGGGTACGCGAGCAGCAACGGCCACCAGCGGCGGCGGGTGCTGGTCAGGAAGAACAGCACCACGAACAGCGCCCACGCGGTGTGCAGCGACGGCATCGCGGCGACCGGGTTGGACGCGATCTGGCCGGCGTTGAGCACGTTGCCGGCACCGTGCATGCCGAACGCCTTCCAGCCCCGGGTGGAGATCCGGGCGACCTCGGTGAGCAGACCGTTCTGTGCTGCCCACCAGGGCGGGGCGGCCGGGTAGATGAAGTAGGTCACCAGGCCGGCGGCGCAGAGGAAGCCCCAGCGCCGCATGTACGCGGCCCAGCGGTGCCGGTCACGCAGCCACAGCACCGCGGCGGCGGTCAACGCGACAACGAAGTGCGAAAAGTACACCCAGCTGGCGGCGATGTCCCACCAGTGCACCTGCGGGTGGTAGAGGTGCTGCTGCAACCAGACGGTGGGCACCTCGCCGCCGGTGGCCCAGCCGAACATGAACCGGTCCGCGACGATCAACTCCATCGCGTGTGGGGTGGCCCCGTTGTCGGCGAACCCGCGCGACAGGTTGTAGACGACGAACAGCAGCACCACCGGCACCCAGTCCCGGGCGAAGCGCAGGTGACTGCGCCACGGCCGGTCGCTGTTCCAGGCGACTGTCGCGGCCCAGATCCAGACGAAGGCGTACGTGGGGTCGGTGGGCAGCCCGATCGCCAGCCACGCGGTGACGAAGGCGACCGCCCACACGCTCATGGCGACGACGCGCCGACGACCCCCCTCGCCGGGCGCGGGCGGGTCGGTCCGGGCGGGGGGCTGGGGGTCAGTCACGACGGCCATCGGGGTCAAGGTTAACGACGGGTACGGCATCGACCGACGGGGACCACCCGGTGGTCGTTGCGGGTGGGTGCGCCCGGATCGCCGGGCGCGTGCCCGACGCGTCCGGTGAGCCCCTAGGCTGGCGAGCATGCAGGAGCAGCCCGAGCCGGCCTTCGCGCCGGGTCTGACGGCCCAGGTCGAGTTGACGGTCACCGACGCGGACACGGCCCAGGCGGTCGGTTCGGGGGACGTACCGGTGCTGGGCACTCCCCGGGTGCTCGCGCTGGCCGAGGCCGCGACGGTCGCGGCGACGGCGACCCGGATGCCGGCGGGGTCGACGACGGTGGGGACGCGCGTCGAGCTGGAGCACCTGGCGCCGACCGTGGTGGGCCGGACGGTCCGGGCGCAGGCCCTGCTGGCGACCGTCGACGGTCGCCGGCTGTCGTTCGAGGTCACCGTCAGCGACGGTGACCAGACGGTGGCCCGGGGTCGGGTGGACCGGATCCTGGTGGACCGGCAACGCTTCGTCGAGCGGGCCGGGCGGGCGTCGTGACGGCCGGCTTCGTCGAGGTCGCCGACCGGGTGCACGTGCTCCGCGAGCCACTGCTGCGGGTCAACGTCACCCTGATCGTCGGCGACGACGAGGCGCTCCTGGTGGACACGCTCTCGTCGGCCGCCCAGGCCGCCGAGCTGGCCGCCGCCGTCCGGGCGGTCACCGACCGTCCGTTGACGCTGGTCAACACCCATCACCACTACGACCACTGCTTCGGCAACGCGGTCCTGGCCGGCGACCCACCCCGCCCGGTGTACGCGCACGAGCTGGCCGCCACGGCGTTGCGCACCGACCCGGAGCGGCTGTGCCGGGAGGCGTACGAGGAGTTGCGCGCGGAGCACCCCGGCCTCGCCACCGAGCTGGCCGACACACCACTGCTCGCCCCGACGCACACCGTGCGGATCGAGACGTCGCTCGACCTGGGTGGCCGGCGGGTGCTGCTGCGCCATCCGGGGCGGGGGCACACCGAGGCCGACCTGGTGGTGCACGTGCCGGACGCCGACGTGTTGATCGCCGGGGACCTGGTGGAGCAGAGTGGCCCGCCCGCCTTCGAGGACTCGTACCCCCTGCGGTGGCCGGACGCGGTCGCGGACCTGCTGCGGCTGACCAGCGCGCGCACGGTGGTGGTGCCGGGTCACGGCGATCCGGTGGACGTCGATTTCGTCCGCGCCCAACACGCCGACCTGGTGAAGCTGGCCTGGCTGATCCGGGCCGCGCACACCGGCAGCGCGCCGCCGGAGAGGGTGGCCGCCGAGGCGCCCTTCGGTGCCCGCGCCGCCCTGATCGCCGCCCGCCGCGGCTACCGCGAGCTGAACGGCGAGGCGTAACCCGCCGCGCCCGAGGGCGGGGGGCGCGGGAGCGCGCCGGGCCACACAGCTAGCGCGCGAAGCGGCGCTCCACTGCGGCTCGGGTGGGCATGGCTGTCGCACCGCCGGGGCTTTCGCAGACCAGGCCCGCCACCCGCAACGCGAACGCGACCCGCTCGACCCAACCTGCCGGGGAGTCCGGTTCGCCGTCGGTGAGCAGGTCGGCGATCAGCGCGGCCAGCACCGAGTCGCCGGCGCCGGTGGCGTCGATCGCGTCGACCTTCGGGGCCGGCACCCGGACCGGGTCGGCGTCGGCGGCGGCCAGCACCGCACCCGCCGCGCCGAGCGTCACCACCACCGTGGCGGCACCCAACTCGCGCAGGTACGCGGCGACCCCCTCAACCGGCTCGCCCGGGTAGAGCAGCCCGGCGTCCGCGGCGCTCAGCTTGACCAGGTGCGCGCCGGCGGCGAACTCGGCCACCAGCTCGCGCAGCCCCTCCAGCGCGGCCGGCCCGTCCAGCAGCCGAGGGCGCACGTTCGGGTCGAAGACCCGCAGGCCGGTGGCGAGCGACCAGGCGCGTCGGGCGGCGGCCAGCGTGCCGGGCTGGAGCAGCGCGACGGAGCCGCAGGAGAGCACGTCGGCGCCCTCGACCAGCGCGAGATCCAGATCGTCGGGGCCGAGCAGGCCGTAGGACGGCGGCTCACCATAGAAGCGGAAGTCGGGTTCCGGCCCGGCGTAGGTGACCACCGCGAGCGTGGTCGGCGCCGGCACCGTCACCGCCCCGGCCACCCCGACGTCGACCGAGGTCAGGAAGGCGCGGATCCGGCCGCCCAGCGCGTCGTCGCCGAGCGAGCCGACGAACTGTGCCGCACCACCGAGGCGGGCCACCCCGACGGCGACGTTGAGCGGCCCGCCGCCGATCGCCTGCCGGTAGACCCGCTCCCCGTCGCGCTCGCTGTCGAGCAGGTCGACGAGCGCCTCGCCGAGCACCACCGCGTACCCCATGCCGTTCCTCTCGTCGTCGCCCACCACCGCACCGAGCCGACCGCCGTGCCACCAGGCTGGCACAACGCACGGCCCGCCGGGCGCCGAAGGCGGCGCACCGCGCGCTACCCGGGCGGGTGGACCGGCCCGTCGAGCGCGGCGAGGGGGCGACCGCTGCCGCCCCAGCGGGCCGCGACGATCTGCGCGGCCACACTCACCGCGGTCTCCTCCGGGGTACGACCACCGAGGTCCAACCCGATCGGGGACGCGAGCCGGGCGAGTTGCGCCGCGCTGAGCCCCGCCTCGCGCAGCAGCTTGTGCCGCTCGTCGTGGGTGCGCCGCGAACCCATCGCACCGACGTACGCCAACCGGTGGCGCAACGCCACCGCCAACAACGGCACGTCGAACTTCGGGTCGTGGGTGAGGACGCACACCACCGTCCGGCCGTCGGCCCGGCCCGCGTCCAACTCCGTCCGCAGGTACTGGTGCGGCCACCGCACCACCACCTCGTCGGCCTCGGGGAAGCGCCGTGCCGTGGTGAAGACCGGCCGGGCGTCGCAGACGGTGACCCGGTAGCCGAGGAACGCGCCGATCCGGGCCACCGCGGCGGCGAAGTCGATCGCCCCGAAGACGATCATCCGGGGTGGGATGGCGTACGCGGTCACGAAGAGGCTGACGCCGCTGCCCCGGCGCTGCCCGTGGTAGCCGTACCGGAGCATCCCGCTGTGCCCGGCGGCCAGCAGCCCGAGGGCGTCGACGCGGGCGGCGTCGTCGAGCCGGTCGTCACCGAGCGAGCCGATCGCGACAGGTGGCCACGCGGTCGTCGTCGGCGCGGTCGTCGTCGGCGCGGCCGTCGGCAGCTGGCCGGTCAGCACCAGCCGCCGACCCAACCGGCGAGCCGGATCGGTCGGCACCGCGCCCGGTGGGTCGCCGGCATCGGCCGCCACGCAGGTCACCACTGCCGCTGGTTGGCCGTCGCGGCGGGCGGCGGCGACCGCCTCCACCTCCGGCAGCGCGCTGCCGTCGACGCGTTCCACGAACACGTCGAGAACGCCACCGCAGGTCAGGCCCACGGCGTACGCGTCGTCGTCACCGATGCCGTACCGGATCAGCTCGGGTGTGCCGGTGTCCAGGACGCGGCGGGACCGCTCGTAGAGGTCCGCCTCGACGCAGCCGCCGGAGACGCTGCCGGTGACCGTGCCGTCGACGGCGACCGCCATGGTCGCACCGGGCGGCTGGGGCGCGGAGCGCCAGGTGGCCACGACGGTGGCCAACGCGACAGGTTCACCTTCGCGGCACCGGCGGTGCACCTCGTCGAACACGTCCGGCACCGCCGCTGCCCCTTCGTCGCATCGTCCCCGTCCGCAGGATATGGCGTTCGAGGGCGGCCGGTGGGTCAACTGATCCATCGAGGAACGGCTATTGCGCCGCGGCCGGGTGGCGTGGTGGGATGAGGTGTACCGGGCGGTGCGAGGGCTGCGGCGCCGCCGGTTGCCGGGTTCGTCACACGCGAGGGCGCCGGTCCTGACCGGACCGTTGATGGCGCACGTCCACCGGCCGATTTCCCGCCGGGGCACGTCCGCTGTGCTCACCGCACCGCTCACATCAGCGGGGCGAGCAGGCCACTTCCCACCCGATCGCGACGGGGCGGCTCGAGCAGCGCGCCTCGCGAGTCAGGAGAACCCGTGAATCGTTCCCGTATGGCCGCGTTGCTCACCGCGGCCATGACCTTCGCGCTGGGAGCTGTCGCCCTGGCGTCCAGTCCCCAGCCGGCCGCCGCGCACGGCGCGGCGATGACGCCGGGCAGCCGCACCTACCTGTGCTGGCAGGACGGCCGCAGCCAGACCGGTGAGATCAGGCCGAACAACCCCGCGTGCTCCGCCGCGGTGGCGCAGAGCGGGGCCAACTCGCTCTACAACTGGTTCAGTGTGCTGCGCTCCGACGCTGGCGGCCGCACCACCGGCTTCATCCCGGACGGGCAACTGTGCAGTGGCGGCGCCACCGGTTTCCGCGGCTACGACCTGCCGCGCACCGACTGGCCGCTGACCCACCTGACCGCCGGGTCGCGGCTGGACTTCAAGTACAGCAACTGGGCGCACCACCCGGGCACGTTCTACTTCTACGTGACCAAGGACAGCTGGAGCCCGACCCGGGCCCTGGCCTGGAGCGACCTGGAGCAGCCGTTCCTGACGGTGACCAACCCGCCGCAGCGCGGCTCGGTCGGCAGCAACGACGGGCACTACTACTTCAGCGGCAACCTGCCGTCGGGTAAGAGTGGCCGGCACATCATCTACTCCCGCTGGGTCCGCTCGGACTCGCAGGAGAACTTCTTCGGTTGCTCCGACGTGACCTTCGACGGCGGCAACGGTCAGGTGACCGGGGTGGGCCCGGGCACCGGCTCGCCGTCGCCCGACCCGACCACGCCGCCGCCGGACCCGACCACCCCGCCGCCGGACCCGACCACGCCGCCGCCGGACCCGACCACCCCGCCGCCGAGCCCGACCACGCCAGCGCCGGGCGGTGACTGCATGGCGGTCTACAAGGTGAGCAGCACCTGGCAGGGCGGCTTCCAGGGCGAGGTCACGATCATGAACCACGGCAGTACGCCGTTCAACGGCTGGACCGCGAGGTGGACCTGGCCCAACGGGCAGGCGATCAGCCAGATCTGGGGCGCCACACAGACGTCGTCCGGCTCGTCGGTGACGGCGACGAACGTCAACTACAACGGCACAGTCGCACCGGAGGGCACCACCACGTTCGGCTTCCTGGCCAGCAGCACAGGGACGAACGGTCTCCCGACGGTCACCTGCGCCCGCAAGTAGCCGCCACCACCCACTGAAATGACCAAGAGGTCTGCGTCACCGGAACTGCTCCGGATGACGCAGACCTCTTGGTCATCAGGGTGTCAGCGGACCATCGAACCGACCACCGGCTTCGTGAGCAGGGCGGACTGGTTGCGCTGGATGCCCGGGTCGAGGGTCTTGGCCACGAAGATCGCGTGCCAGATGCAGAAGATCAGCACCGTCCACACCTTGCGGGAGTGGTCGGCTTCCTCCCGCTTGTGCTCGTCGAGCAGCCGCAGCGCGTACGACAGGTCGAGCAGGTCACCCGCACCCGAGGTGCTCAGCACGTGCCGGGCCCACTCGTACATCTCGCCGCGCAGCCAGACCCGGGTGGGGGTCGGGAAGCCCAGCTTCTTGCGGTTGACGATGGCCGGCGGCACGACACCCTGCAACGCCTGGCGCATCGCGTACTTCGTGGCGTCGGAGCGCGGCGGCAGCTTCAGGTCCACCGGGATCTTCGCCGCGACGTCGAAGACCTCACGGTCGAGGAACGGCACCCGCACCTCCAGCGAGTGCGACATCGAGATCCGGTCGGCCTTGACCAGGATGTCGCCCCGCAACCAGGTGTAGAGGTCGACGTACTGCATCTTGGTGACGTCGTCCAGCTCCGTGCACTCGGCGTAGATCGGGGCGGTGACGTCGGTGTAGCGCACCGAGGGGTCGTAGCGCCGCATCAGGTGCTGCTTCTCCTCCTCGGTGAACATCCGCGCGTTGCCGTAGTAGCGCTCCTCGATCGGGGTGGTGCCACGCTCCAGGAAACTCTTGCCCTTGACCCCCTGCGGGATCGCCTTGGAGACCGCGCGCAGGCCCTTCTGCACCCCGCCGGGCAGACCGTTGACGGTGCCCAGCGACAACGGCTCCCGGTAGATCGTGTAGCCGCCGAAGAACTCGTCCGCGCCCTCACCGGAGAGCACCACCGTGACGTGCTCGGCGGCCTTCTTGGCCACGAAGTAGAGCGGCACCAGCGCCGGGTCGGCCACCGGGTCGTCCAGGTGCCAGACGATCTTCGGCAGCGCGTCGATCATGTCCTGCGGACCGATCTTGGTGGGGATGGTGGTGACGTCCAGGTGCCGCGCCGACTCCTGGGCGACATCGATCTCCGAATATCCCGGTACGTCGTAACCGACGGTGAAGGTGAGGATGTTCGGGTTGAACTCCCGGGCCAGCGCGACCACCGCCGTGGAGTCGATGCCGCTGGACAGGAACGAGCCCACCGGCACGTCCGAGCGCATGTGCATGCGCACGCTCTCCCGCAGCGTCTCCCGGATCTCGTGGTACAGCTTCTGCTCGTCGTCGACCGGCGCCGGCCGGAACACCGGCCGATACCACCGCCGTACGTCGATCCGCCCGCCCGGCGTCCAGGTCAGGTACTCCCCCGAGCCGATCCGGCTGATGCCCTTGTGCAGCGTGCCGGGCTCCGGCACGTACTGCAGCGTCAGGTAGTGGCTGAGGTTGGCCGCGTCGACACCCGCGTCACCCTGGTAGTTGCTGTGCGCGAACGGCAGCAGCGCCTTCTTCTCCGACGCCAGGTAGAGCCCGTCGGCGGTCTCCAGGTAGTGCAGCGGCTTGATGCCGAAGTAGTCCCGGCCACCGAAGGCGCGCCGCTCCTGCCGGTCCCAGATGACGAAGGCGAACATGCCGCGCAGCCGGGTGAGCACCTGCTCGCCCCAGAAGTGGTAGCCCGCGACGATCACCTCGCCGTCACCGGCGGTGGCGAACTGGGCGCCGAAGTTCCTGATCAGTTCCTCGCGCAGCTCGATGTAGTTGTAGATCTCACCGTTGAAGGTGAGCAGGTAACGGCCGTTCGCGTACGGCAGTGGCTCGTGGCTCGACGCGACGTCGATGATGGCCAGCCGCTTGTGGGCGAACACGCCGTCCGCGTACCGGCCGGAGGCGTCGCCGACCACCTCGACCCCGGTCTCGTCGGGGCCGCGGTGGTGCAGGCATTCCAACGCTCCGGCGATGTGGTCGCGATGCGCTGCGGCGTTGCCGTTCGCGCTGAAGAAGGCCAGAAGTCCGCACATGGTGGCCATCTTTCCACGCGCGCTGTCGACCCGTCGCAGCCGTCCGTCGATCCACCCGACTCCCGGCGGGCGGCAGCGGGAACCGGGCTCGCGGTACGGTCGGGATCTGCAACGAGGCGGAGGGAGCGGCGCAATGACCGAGGGACAAACCGACGGTACGCCGACAGACGGCACGGAATCGCACGATCCGGACTTCCCGGAGGCGTTCCTGTCCTTCATGCGGCAGGGCTGGCGCGACACCGCGCTCCCCGTGACGCCCCGTCCGGAGACGCCCAACTACGCCAAGCGGCGTGCCGCGCTCTCCGCGGCCTTCCCCGGCGAGACACTTGTCATCCCCACCGGCACCGAGAAGGTCCGGGCCAACGACACCGACTACCCGTTCCGGCCGGGCAGTGACTTCGCCTACCTGACCGGCGACCACGACGCGGACAGCGTGCTGGTGCTGCGCCCGAACGGCTCCGGGCACGACGCGACGCTGTACATGCGGCCCCGCTCATCCCGGGAGACCGACGAGTTCTTCCGCAGCCGCAACGGCGAGCTGTGGGTGGGCCGGCGGCACACCCTCGGCGAGAAGTCGACCGAGCTGGGCCTGCCCACCGCCGACCTGACCGGCCTGGAGGCGACACTCGCCGACCTGGCGCCGGGGCGTACCCGGGTGTTGCGCGGTTTCGACGCCCAGGTGGACGCGGCCGTGCGCCCCTACGACGGGCCCCGCGCCGAGGGCCAGCCGGCCCGCGACCGGGAGTTGGCGATCGCCATCTCCGAGATGAAGCTGGTCAAGGACGAGTGGGAGATCGGCCAACTCCAGGACGCGATCGACGCCACCGTGCGCGGCTTCGAGGACGTGGCCCGGATCCTGCCGGCCGACCGCCCGGTCTCCGAGCGGCTGCTGGAGGGCGTCTTCGCGCTGCGGGCCCGACACGACGGCAACGACGTCGGGTACAGCTCGATCGTCGGTGCCGGCGAGCACGCCACGATCCTGCACTGGGTGCACAACCACGGCGCCACCCGGCCGGGCGACCTGCTGCTGATGGACATGGGTGTCGAGGGCCGCAACCTCTACACCGCCGACGTCACCCGGGTCCTGCCGGTGAGCGGCCGCTTCACCGCCCTGCAACGCCAGGTCTACGACATCGTGTACGCCTCACAGCAGGCCGGCATCGAGGCCATCCGGCCCGGGGTGAAGTTCAAGGACGTCCACCTGACCTGCATGCGGGTGCTCGCCGAGGGCCTGGCCGAGCTGGGTCTGCTGCCGGTGAGCGTGGACGAGGCGATGGACGAGAAGTCGACGATCTACCGGCGGTGGACGCTGCACGGCTTCGGCCACATGCTCGGCATCGACGTGCACGACTGCTCGAACGCCCGCAAGGAGACCTACCGCGACGGCGCGCTGGGCGAGGGCTACGTGCTCACCGTCGAGCCGGGCCTGTACTTCCAGCCGGAGGACGAGCTGGTCCCCGCCGAGCTGCGCGGCGTCGGCATCCGGATCGAGGACGACGTGCTGGTCACCGCGACCGGCGCGGTGAACCTGTCGGCCGGGCTGCCGCGCACCTCCGACGAGGTGGAGACCTGGCTGGCCGAGCAGCGCGAGGCCGGCCCCCGCCTGCCCGGCTGACCGCACCGGCACGACCGACACCGACTACTGCGAACCTCACCGCCGGGCCGCGACGTCTCGACGTCCGGCCCGGCGCGGTAAACGCCCCGCCCCGCCCGGCCGACACCCCGCCCGGCCCGGCCGACGCCCCCGCCGGCGCGTGATCCACTCGGTTTTCTTGAAATCGCGGTGTCCGGACCCCGCCGATACCGCGTTATCAAGAAACCCGAGTGGATCACGCTGGTCCACTCGGCCCGACATCCACCCGGCCTGGCATCCGACCTGACGTCGACCCCGCGCACGCGCCCACGACCCCGGCAACGAGCACCCGACGCGGCGTCCACCCGGCCCACCACCCGACGCGACACCCACCTGCCACCCAAGTCGAGGCCCGCCCGCCACCCGACGCGGCGCGCCCACCGCCCGACGCGGCGCGCCCACCGCCCGACGCGGCGCGCCCACCGCCCGACGCGGCGCGCCCACCGCCCGACGCGGCGCGCCCACCTCCCGACGCGGCGTCCACCCCGCCCACCGCCCGACGCGCCGGCCGCGACCGCCACGATGGCGAGCACCTGACGGCGACGCCTGCTCCCCAAGAGGCCTGCCGCGGACTTCCCGACCCCAGCAGCACCGTTCGCGTGGGCTCGTGCTGCTGGCGCCCTTCGTGTCAACGCCAACGCGCTCACCACGCCTGCCCCAACCTGGGCCTAATGTGGGGTTATCTCGGATAAGTCCTCATCACGAGGATGGTTCTCATACGGTGTGGATCGGAGGCTACAACCTATTTGTAGCTGGTCGTGACGCTTCGGGTGGTGCGACCCCGTCTGGCAGCAGGAAAGGGCGGAAGGCTCTGATGTCCAACGACG
Organism: Micromonospora sp. NPDC049171; assembly: GCF_040648275.1. NCBI lineage: Bacteria > Bacillati > Actinomycetota > Actinomycetes > Micromonosporales > Micromonosporaceae > Micromonospora > Micromonospora sp. NPDC049171. The sequence goes on along the minus strand of NZ_JBEZDJ010000019.1, from coordinate 164,279 downwards.
TAACGAGTACCGACGGCGGGGCCTCGACAGCTCCGCCGACACGACGACGGCGGGCGCTCTGGGTCGCCGGCGTGGCCGGGCTGACCGGCGTGGTCGGCCTGGCGGCCCTCGGCGGTGTGGCCGCCCGGGACGACAAGCCCAAATCCGAGCGGGCTTCCGACGCGCAGCCGTCGACCAACCGACAGAACGTCAGCGACGCCGGCGGCGCGAACGACGACGGCGCCAAGAAGGACGGCGCCAACGAGGACGGCAACCGGGACGAGTGGAGCGGCGGCGACTGGAGCGGCTTCGACGACCGGTCCGGCAAGGACGACAAACGCACGGACGACAAGCGCGCGGACGACAAGCGCGCGGAGAAGGACCGCACCAAGCAGGTCCCGTGCGACAGCGACAAGCTGATCCAGGCGATCACGTTCGCCAACAACGAGGACGGCGGCGTGCTGGAACTGGCCAAGGGCTGCACCTACACGCTGACTCGCAACCAGGACGGCAACGGCCTCCCGGTGATCACCGAGAACATCACCCTCAAGGGTGAGCACACCACCATCGGCCGTGAGGCTACCGCCGACTACTTCCGCATCCTTAACGTCGGTGCCGGCGGGCACCTCACCCTCAAGGGCCTGAGCATCAGGGGCGGCCAGACCCTTCAGCCATCGGTGACCGCCGACCCGGCAACGGTCTGGGCACCCTACTCGGCCCTGGTCCGGTCCGTCGCGGCCGGCACGGCACCCAAGCCTGCGGTCACCACCGCACCCGCCGGCACGCCGACCTCGGCGTCCACAGCAAAGGCGGCGGCAGCAGCCAAGCCCGCGGCGGCTACGGCCGCAAAGCCCAGCGCGGCAACAACGGCCGCACAGCCCACGGCCGCAAAGCCCGCAGCGACAACGGCCGCCAAGCCCACTGCGGCCACACCCACGACGGGTGTCAAGGCTTCGACGGCAGCGGTCAAGGCCGCTGAAGCCAAGGCCGCTGGAGCCAAGGCCACAGCGGTCAAGGCCGCTGGAGCCGAAGCCCCAGCAGCCAAAGCCAACGCCGCAGTAACGGCAGCCAAGCCGGTAGCCGCGGTGGCGACGCCGGTGCCGGCCGGGTCTGCGGTGGCGCCACTGGTGGACGAGCCGGGATTCAACGACGGAGCCGGGGTGCTGGTGCAGCCCGGTGGACGGGCGGAGATCCTGGACAGCGAGTTGCTCTACAACCAGTCCGGCGGCAGCGGCGGTGGGCTGGCCAACTTCGGCAGCAGCAGGCTCAGCAAGACGACTGTCGCGCACAACACCGCCTTCTTCGTCGGCGGCGGCATCTTCAACGCCGGCGTACTCCAGGTCGACGAGTCGAAGATCAAGGACAACACCGGAATCATCGGTGGCGGTGGCATCTCCAACGGCGCGCCGGCGATTCGCAGCGAGGGCGTTGTGGGCGGTTCGGTCTGGGTCCACAAGAGCGAGGTCACCGACAACGAGACGCTCGGCTTCGGCGGCGGCGTGCTGGATGTCGAGGGCACCACGACGCTGCACCAGACGACTGTCGGTGACAACACCGCGGTGCTCGAGGGTGGTGGCGTCGCGGTGGCGGACAGCCAGCTCACCCTCAAGGACGCCACGGTGGTCAAGAACAGCGCCGCTCGCGAGGGTGGCGGCCTGTTCGTGAGCTCCGACAGCGTCGCGACGATCGAGAGCAGCAGGATCAAGGACAACACCTCGGGCTTGTCCGGCGCCGGTCTCTACAACGACGACGGCGTCACCACGCTGCGCGACAGCGAAGTGGTGGGCAACCGGGCCGTCGGTCCGTTCGCCCGCGGCGGCGGCATCGTCAACGCCGAGGGGAGCGAGGTCAGACTCCACCGGACGAAGGTGGCGCACAACTTCTCCACCCTTGAGCCGGGGGGCATCTTCAACAGCATCGGCGGCACGGTGACGCTGGACGACGAGTCCCCGGTCACCGCCAACCGCCCGACCAACTGCTTCAACGTTCCGGACTGCTTCGCCTGACCGGGTGGGGCTGAACCACATAGAGAGCACGCCCCTCCGAGCCGGTCGCGGCCCGGAGGGGCGTGCCTGTTTGGGCAGCTCACGGGCCCGTGGGCCGGCTTGGGTGGTCCGGGCCCCACTGGATGGAACATGAACCGAATGTGGGCCTTTCTCGGATAAGCCCGCGAGGCGAGGAACCTTCTCATACGGTGGTTTTGGGAGCTACAACCGATTTGTAGCAGGGGACGTCCGTCTGACGGCGGCGACCCTGTCTGGTACGAGGAGAGGGCAGAGAGCTCCGATGTCCAACTACCTAACGAACAACGAAGCCTCCGGGCGGGCGACGGCCAAGCGCCGCCGCAAGCTCTGGCTCGCCAGTGGCGTGGCCGGTTTGACGGGCGTGATCAGTCTCGCGGCGGTGGGCGTCGCGGGCAGCGCCGGTGCGGTCGGCTTGAACTGGAACACCGCGCAGGTCAGCAAGGACGGCGACCAGCGGGGTGAAGAAGGACGCGACTGGGACAAGGACCAGGACCGCGACAAGGACAAGGACCGCGACAAGGACAAGGACCGCGACAAGGACAAGGACAAGGACCACGAGCGCGGGAAGGAGGTGCCCTGCGACACCGACAAGCTGATCCAGGCGATCGTGTTCGCCAACAACAAGCACGGCGGTGTGTTGGAGCTGGCCAAGGGCTGCACCTACAACCTGACCCGCAACGACTACGAGGGCAACGGCCTCCCGGTGATCACCGAGCACATCACCCTCAAGGGTGAGCACACGACGATCTCCCGGGAAGCCACGGCGGACTACTTCCGCATCCTCAACGTCGGCAGCGGTGGGCACCTCACGATCAAGGGCCTGACCATCAAGGGTGGCCAGACCCTCGAACTGGAGAACGGTGTCGAGCCGGCGGCGGTCTGGGCGGCCTACTCGGACTCCGAGGCGATCGCAGCCCAGGTGAAGGCCGGCACGCCGTTGGCCCAGGCGCTCACCGCGCGGCAGGCCAACCCGAAGGCGGGCCTGAAGGCCGCGCCGAAGGTCACCCCGAAGGCCACGCCGGGCGTCGTCAAGCCGCTCGTCGAGGAGCCGGAGGAGAATGACGGTGCCGGCATCCTGGTCCAGCCGGGCGGCACCGCCGAGATCCTGGAGTCCGAGGTCGTCCTGAACCAGTCCGGCGGCAACGGCGGCGGCGTGGCCAACTTCGGCACCACGAAGATCTGGCACAGCACCGTCACCCGCAACACCGCCTTCTTCTTCGGTGGTGGTGTCTTCAACGCCGGCCTGCTCAAGGTCGAGGAGTCGAAGATCAAGGACAACACCGCAGTCATCGGTGGTGGCGGCATCTCCAACGGCGCCGCGGAGATCTTCACCGACGACGTCGACGGCGGGACCGTCGAGCTCAAGAAGAGCGAGATCACCGACAACGAGACGCTGGGCTTCGGCGGTGGCTACCTCGACATCGAGGGCAACACCACGGCGTACGAGACCACGTTCGCCTCGAACACCGCGGTCCTCGCCGGCGGCGGCCTCGCGGCGGCGGACAGCCAGCTCAACCTGCACCACGTCACGATCGAGAAGAACAGCACCGCCGGTGTCGGTGGCGGCGCGGCCATCGCCTTCGACAGCGTGGCCACCTTCGAGAAGAGCACCATCAAGGACAACACCGCCGGCTTCTTCGGCGGCGGGCTCTTCAACGCCGACAGCGTCACCACGCTGCGCGACAGCGAGGTTGTCGGCAACCGGGCCGTGGGCCCGATCGGGGTCGGCGGCGGCATCTTCAACATCTTCGGCGAGGTCAACCTGTCGAAGACGAAGGTCGCCCACAACTTCTCAACCTTCGAGCCGGGCGGTGTCTTCAGCTTCTTCGGCCAGGTGAGCGTGGACGACAAGTCCGCCATCACCGCGAACCGGCCGACGAACTGCCTGGCCATCCCGGGCGGCAGCATCGAGAACTGCTTCGCCTGATCAGGGCACAACGCCAGCACGACGAGCCGGCCCCCTTCCGCACCACGCGGGAGGGGGCCGGTTCACGTCACTTCTGGACGAACACCGCCACACTGCGCGCCGGTACGGTGAAGGTGCCGGCGGCCCGGTCGAACGAGGCGGTACGCAGCACCGGGTCGGCCGAGTCGACGAGCACCGGGTGCAGTGCCACGTCGGCCCCGCGCAGTCCGGTCACCGTCTGCGCAGCCGCCGACGGCGTGCCGTTGAAGACGACAGTCACCGACGCCCAGGCACCACCCAGCCCACGGGCGTCCAGGGTCATGGTCAACACACCCGGCGTCTCCTGCGCACCGGACAGCGGGAACGCCACCCGCCGCTGCACCTGCTCGGCGGTGGCCAGGCCGAACACCGGCGACGACGCCCGGATGCGCAGCAGCTCGGCGTACCGGGCGTCGGTGGTGGTGATGGCTGTGCAGTCCGGCACCAGCGCCGGGTCGGCCAGCAGCGGCTTCGCGTACGGCCACTTGTCCTCGTTGTCGGGCGCGGGCGGCAGGCCGACGCCGAACCCGTTGCCCCGTTCGCAGTCCCAGCGGATCTGGTTGAACCAGTCACCGGAGTTGTACGAGTTGCGGTCCAGCGACTTCGACCGCAGCCGTTCGGTGCCGGCGGTGACGAACCCGGTGCCCTGTCCCAGCACCACAGTGCCCAACGCCAGCACCTGCATCCGGGAGCGGTCCGCCGCCGAGGTGGCCTGCGGCAGCTTGTACGCCAGCGCGTCGTACAGGATCTCGTTGTCGTGCGCGTCGACGTAGGTGACGGCCTCCCCCGGCGCGGCGGTGTAGCCGGCCGGGGAGCCGTTGTAGTCCACCTGCGCCCCGGTGACCTGCCGTCCGGCGGTGTCGGTGAACCGGTACCCGCGCAGGTTGCCGGTCAGACCCACCTTGATCAGGTCGTGGGCGTGCAGCAGGCGGGCCTTCTGCACGGCCGGTGACCCGTTGACCTCGTCGCCGTTCGGGTCGGTGTAGAGGCCGGAGGCGAAGCCCTGCACCCGCGGGTTGGTGTCGAACGGCCCACCGCCGCGTACGGCGTCACGGAGCCGGTCGTTGAAGGTGCCGATGCCGGTGCCCGCCATGTTGGCCTGGGTGGCCTGCACGAACCGGGCGTCGCCTGCCACCTCGCCGAAGTTCCAGCCCTCGCCGTAGAGCAGGATCGACCGCCCGTCCACGCCGTCGCGGGCGACGGTCAGCCGGTCCAGGGCCGCGCGGACGGCCAGGATGTTCGCCTTCGGGTGGTGGCCCATCAGGTCGAAGCGGAAACCGTCCACCCGGTACTGCCGCGCCCAGGTGACGAGCGAGTCGACGACCAGCTTGCCCATCATGGCGTGCTCGGGGGCGGTGTTGGCGCAGCAGGTGGAGTCGGCCACGCTGCCGTCCTCCAGCAGCCGGTGGTAGTAGCCGGGCACGATCTGGTCGAGCACCGACTTCGGGTCGGTGCCGGCCGCGGCCGTGTGGTTGTAGACGACGTCCATCACCACCCGCAGGCCGGCGTCGTTCACCCCGGCGACCATCCGCCGGAACTCGGTGGTCCGCGCCGCGCCGACCGGGTCGACGGCGTAGCCGCCCTCCGGCACGGTGTAGTGCAGCGGGTCGTACCCCCAGTTGTAGCCGTCGGTGTCGGCGACCGCCGCCACGCAGGTCTGCTGTTCGGCGGAGTCCGGCGGCAGCGCGGCCAGGTCGCAGGCCGGTTGGCGCTGGTCGGCCCGCTGCTCCGGGATGGTCGCAAAGTCGAACGCCGGCAGCAGGTGCAGGTGGGTGACCCCGGCGTCGCCGAGCGCCCGCAGGTGGGTCATGCCGGCCGTCGCCGGGTCGGTGAAGGCGAGGAAGGTCCCCCGCCGCTCGGCCGGCACGGTGTCGTCGGCGATGGAGAAGTCCCGCACGGACAGCTCGGTGATCTGCGCCTTCGCGGGCGGCACCGGTGCCGGCTTGCGTAGCGTGCGCCACCCGGCCGGGGCCAGCGCCGGGTCGTTCAGGTCGACGAGCTGACTGTGGGTGGAGTCCGCCGCCAGGGCCACCGAGTACGGGTCGGTCACCGAGGCGGTGACCAGCTTCTGCGCCGCGGGTTGCCACGCCCGCACCTCGTACCGGTAGAACCTGCCGGTCCAGGTGTGGTCGCCGCGCGCCGACCACACGCCGGTGCGGTCGTCGCGGCGCATCGGCACCGCCTTCGGTGACGCGGTGGGCGAGTCGAACAGGTGCAGCGCCACGCTCTGGGCGGTCGGCGCCCACAGCGCGACGCTCGGTGTCCGGCCGTCGAACGTCGGGCCGAGGGTGGCGTCGGTGGCCCGGGAGTACACGTCGTCGAGCACGCCGGGGATCTGCACCCCGGTCGCGGCGAGCAGCGCACCCTCGGCGTCGCGTTCGGTGACCAGCAGTTGCCCCCGCAGCGCCGCCGGGACCTTCACGAGGTCGTGCCGATCAAGGGCGAAGCTACGGTACGACCACAGGTGCGGGAACCTGTCGCGTTGGGCCTCGGTCAGCCCGTTGCGCTGCGCCCGCAGCGGCACCGTGGTGTACGCCCCGGTCAGCTCGCCGTCGACCACGCTGACCCCGCCGTTCGGCGCGGCGACGAGCGCGTACGTCCTTCCGTCGGTCGGCGGTGTCTGCCACACCACGGTGGACCTGTCGATCCAGTGCGCCTTCTGCTTGCTGATGTCGGTGTCCCCCCTGGCGGTGGCCGCCGTCGACGGCAGCAGGCGGCCCGGCGTGGCGGCGAGCAGCCACACCTCCCGGCCCACGCTGGCCAGGTCGAGCCGCTGATCGTCGGGCAGGTCCTTGGTGTCGCCCCGGTGGATGATGTAGTTCAGCCCGGTCGCGCCGGCCGCCAGCGGCACCCGGAACACCGCCCCGAACGCGTCGGTCCCGGTGGGCTTCAGCGGCGCGGACCACTCGGTCGGGTTGGCCGCCCCGTCCCACACGTGTAGGCCCCAGCCGTCGTAGGTGTTGTCGGCCCGCCGGTAGTGGATGACGGCGGTGCCCTCCTCGACCGGCGGGGCCGGCTCCCCGGTGGCCGCCTGTCTGCTCGGGTAGATCGCCGGGTCGCCCTGTTTCAGCCAGATCTCCCCGGTCTGCGTGACGTCGATGCCACGGTCCTGGGCGACGTCCTTCGCACCGGCCTTGTCGACCACCAGGAAGTTCACCGACGTCGCGCCCGGCTTGAGTTTCACCCACGCGAACCGGCCGTAGGAGTCCTCCCCCGCGAACGGCTGCCCCGTGGGCCACTCGGTGACGTACGCCGGGTCGATGTCACCCCAGGCGTACAGCCCCCAGTCGTCGTACCCACCCGCCGGGCGCTGGTAGTGCACCACCGCCCACTCCCGGGAACCGCCCTGCGGGGGCGTACCCACGACGGCGGTGGACCGGGCGGTGGCGGTGCGACCCCGGCCGTCGCGGACCACCGCCTTGTACTCGATCCGGGTGCCGCCGGCCAGGCCGGTCAGGTCGTGCTGCACGGTGTACGGCGCGTGGTCGGCGCTGCCGAGCAACGTCCACCGGCCGCCCGCGACCCGGGCGGCGACGGTGACGGTGGCGAGGGGGTCACCTGTCACCTGGGCGGTGACGGCGGCCCGGGTGGCGACCAGCGCGTCCGGAGCCGGGGTGGTGACGGTGAGCGTCGGTGTGCCGGCCACCTGTGCGATGGGGGTGCCGGCCCGGTACACGACCGCCGACAGCGGCGCGACGGTGAGGCTCAGCCGGCCGTCAGCGCCGGCCTGTCCCGCCGAACGGGCCGGGGGCGCTCCGGCGCAGCATGCGCCGCCGGCCCGTTCGCCGTCCGCGCTGCCGTAGATGCCGGTGAAGGTGGCGCCAGCCGACCAGGTGTCCACGGTGACAGTCTGCGCGGTGTCGGCGTTGTTCACCGCCACCACGTACTCGGTGCGGTCGGCCGGGGCGACCCGGGAGGCGGCGAACACCCCCGGGCCGTCGGCCGCGTACCGGGTGACCTGCACGCCGTCGCGCAGCGCCGGATGCGCCTGGCGCAGCCGGCCCAACTCGGCGATGGTCCGGTACAGCGGGTGGCCGGTGTCGAACTGGTCGCTGGCGTGGGTGCGGTCGGTGCCGAGCAGGTCGTCGTCGAGGTAGTCGGGCACCTTCGACGCGAACATGTCCTGCCGGGCGTCCTTGTCCCCGCCGGGCCCGGTGAAGCCCTGCTCGTCGCCGGAGTAGATCACCGGTTGGCCCCGGGTCAGGAACATCAGCTGGTGCGCGAGCTGGTCGCGGCGCAGGTGGCTGGCCGGGTCGGTGCCACCACCGGCGACGAACGAACCGATCCGGCCCATGTCGTGGTTGCCGAGGAAGGTGGTCAACCGGCCGGCGTCGGTGTCCCGGGCGGCGTAGAGGTCGTCGCGGGCGTACACGTCGGCGAGCGCCCGCGCCGAGCCGGCACCGGCGGTGAAACCGCGCGCGGCCTCCTGGAAGGCGAAGTCGAGAGTCGCCGGCAGGCCACCCTGCCGGACGTAGCGGGAACTGACCTCCGGGTCTGCGCTGTACACCTCACCGAACATGAAGAAGTCCTTCTTGCCGGCCTTCTCGGCGGCCCGCTCGATGCCCTGGCTGAACTGCGGCCAGAACTCCATGTTGACGTGCTTCACGGTGTCCAGGCGGAACCCGTCGACGCCGATCGCGCCGATCCAGTCCCCGTACGCCTTGGTCAGCCCCCGCACCACCTCGGGCCGCTCGGTCCACAGGTCGTCGAGGCCGAAGAAGTCGCCGTACTCGCTGTTCTCGCCGGCGAAGGTCGAGTCGCCCCGGTTGTGGTACATGGTCGCGTCGTTCAGCCACGCCGGGACCTTGACGTCCGCGTCGCCCGGGTCCGGAAAAACCGGGGTGTACGGCCCGGACGCCTGGTTCACCCGTGGGAACGCGCGACTGCCATCGGCGTAGTTGCGGTCCTCGAACGCCCGCCCCCGCGCGTCGGTGTACGGCGAGGTCGCCTTGTCCACGTACGCGTAGGAGTCCTCGGCGTACTTGATGACGTCGGCGGTGTGGTTGACGATCACATCGAGGTAGATCTTGATGCCACGTCGGTGGGCGAGCGTGACCAGCCGCTTCATCTCCTCGTTGCTGCCGAAGTGCGGGTCCACCTGCGTGAAGTCGGTGATCCAGTAGCCGTGGTAGCCGGCCGAGATGTCGGTGCCGGCGCCCTGCACCGGCCGGTTCTTGAAGACCGGGGCGAGCCAGATGGCCGTGGTGCCCATCCCCTGGATGTAGTCCAGCTTGTCGATGACACCCCTGAGGTCACCGCCGTGGTAGAAGCCCTTGTCGGTCGGGTCGAGCCCGGTCCGCAACCGGTCACCGGTCAGGCCGCCCCGGTCGTTGCGGGGGTCGCCGTTGGCGAACCGGTCCGGCAGCACGAAGTAGAACTGCTCGGCCCGCGCCGAGGTGCCGCCCGCCTTCAGCAGCGCCTCGGCGGTGGGTTCGGCGGGCCACTGCGCGGCACCGGTGGTGGCCTTCGTGTCGGTGCCGGGCGGCCGGGGGTCCGCCGAGGCGCCGGGCTGGTGCGCGGCGACCGGAGTGCCGCCGAGGGTCACGGTGAGCAGAGGGACGAGGGCCAGCACGGCGGTACGCGGAATCGGCGGGGGTTTCATCGACGCCTTTCTCTGGTCGCTGATGGGCCGCACGCTAACCGTCGCCGAAACATTCTGCAATGCCTTGCAAACATGGTCGCAACACAGCAGCGTCCTTGCGGAAGTGCCGCTCAGAATCCGCTACAGCGCACCCCGTCGACAGTGCACACCCGGGGGGTGCTGGAGGCCCGCTCCAGGTGAAACCGCAACGACACCGACCCACCGGGCCGCACGTCCACCCCACTGACGTAGGTGAAGCCGCTGCCGTCCTGCCGCACCGTCCCCTGTGGCACGCCCTCCACCCAGGCCGTCACCAACCGCCCACCGGAGAACTCCAACCGGACCGTCCAGCCACGACTCTCGGCGGACCGGTTGACCATCGACACCTCACCGATGAAACCCCCGTCGAAGCTCTGCACGACCCGGTAGCGCCCACTCATTGCCGGCTGCCCCTGCGGAGCCCGGCTCGGTGACCGCGGCACCGCCGGCACACCCCCCGTCGCACCGACCGACGCGCCGGCCGACGGTGACCGCGAGGCCGTGGCGCTCGGCGGCAGCCCGCTCGCCCGCCCGGACAACCCCGGCCGTACCGGCGGGGGCGACGACGCCGGGCCGGGAGCAGTCGGCACCTCCGCCGCCGTCGGCAGCGGCAACGCCGGCGGCCTCGACGCGCCGTCCGGCGCAGGACTACGCCCCCGGTACGCGCCCAGAGCCATGAAGAGCAGCACCACCATCACGAGGACACCAGCGCCCACCACGATCCATGGCGACGACACGATCGCAACCGGACCGTGCGGCAGTCGCGGGGCACGACGCATGCCGGACATGTACCTCCTTCAGCGCACCGTCCGGGCAGCCTAGCGATCGGCGGCCGGGGCCGGTAGCGCCGACGACGCGCCGCCGTGGCAGTTCGGCTCAGCCGAGCCGGCAGTCGACCCCGTTGATCGTGCACCGGAGCGGCCGCTGCGCCGACTCGCCCCAGCCGACCCGCAGTCGCAGCGTCCGAGAGTCACCCACGTCCAGCGAACGGGTGCCGCGCAACACGAACTCGCCGTGCCCGCGACCCCGCACCGAGACCCCCGAGTCGTCAGCGACCCGCAGAGCCCACAGGTCGTCGTCGAACGCCAACTCCACAACCCAGTCCATCGACCGACTCGACTCGTTCGCGATCGACAGCACCGCCGCGTCACCGTCCCAGCCGTTCGTACCGACCTGGTACCGAGCACTGACCGTGCGCTCCGCCGGCGCGCCCGACACCAACGGAGCGACAGACTCCGCCGGCGCGCTCGTCCGCGGCGGAGTCGGCGAACCGGTCACGGTGACCCGTGGCGACGGCGCCCGACTGCTCCGCGACGGCCGCGGCGACACCGAACGCCGCTCCACACCGGCCGGAGTCGGCCCACCGGTCGCCGACGAGGCAGCCGGCACGGTCGGCAGGAACACCGGAGGCGCGGCCCGCGGCGCGACTTCCCGCTCCCGGGTACGGAACGACAGCAGCGCGATCACCAGGAGCACCACCAGCGCACACACACCGAGCAGCACCACGATCCACGGCGCCGACGTCAACACCCGAGCCGCTCGCGACCCCGCCGCACCATCCGGCCGCACTGCCATCAGGTCTCCCCTCGTCCCCACCGACGCGACAGCGTAGCCAGCGGCGCACGGACCGGGAACCGGGCGGGTACGGATCGGGCCAACCGGCCCGGGTCGGTCAGCCCGTCCGGACGACAGTGCAGATGAGTGGCCCGTCAGCAGAGACCCGCAGCAGGTAGCGGTACCGCTCTCCCGGCACCGCCTGCCCCCGACTGTCCAGGAACTCCCACTCGACCGCCACCATCGTCAACATCGCCGACAACGGCTGCACGTCCTCGATCCGGGCGTGGGCCGCGACCAACTCCCGGTCGTGATAGTCGGGCGCGGCACCCACGAAGGACAACGCCACCGCCGCCGCGGACGTGAACGAGAAACTGTAGGTGTCGGCCACCACCAACCCCGGCAGGGCGTAACAGCCGGCGATGGCCGGCAGATCGCCGGAGGTCAACGCCACGCCGTACCGGTCGAAGAAGTCGGCCAACGTGTCAAGATCCGTGGACGCGTTCACGGTCACAGCAGTTGCCGGTCACCGCCCAGGTCAAACCTCAGCGCGGCGGCACCCGTACCTCGATCTCCGCACCCAAGCCCGCGTCGGCGGCCAGGCCAAGGTCGTCCCCACTCCAGAACCGTCCCGGGTCATACCAGTTCGGACGCCGGCCCGCCGGCAACAACCCCATGGCCTCATAGGTCACCGCCACCACCTCGGCGCAGTACGCCGTCTCCAGTGCCCGATCCCGTTCCCCCGCCGAGCCGGCCGGGCGACCGGAGGTGGCCGGGTTGGCCGGGGTTGGCCGAGGTGCTGGCCGGCCGGGAAGCGGCAGCGCGGACAGGCGACCAGGGAGCGGCAGCGCGGACAGGCGACCGGGGCGCGGCAGCGTCGGCACCCGACCACGCACCCAGCGCCACGCCAACTGCGCGGTCGACGGGAACGGCGTGCCGTCCAGCCGCGCGATCGTCCGCAGCACCGCCCGCTCCATCTCAGCGTCGGCCGGCGGGTCGAGTTGCCGCAGCCAGGCCCGCTGGCCGTACCGGTTGGCCCAGACGCAGACCGCGTCCCGCAGATCGTGCAGTTGGACGCCGCGCTGGTGGGTGCCCGACCACAGATCCGGCAACGACCTACCCAACTCCGCGTGCCACATCAACGGCGGCATGTCGTCCAGCACGACCGCCATCCCGACGTGGTTGACCGGGCTGTTGGTGGTGAACTGGATTGCCCGGTCCGGCACGCTGCGACCCCGGAACACCCACACGTCTCCGGTGCGGGTCAACTCGACGGCCTCATCCAGGCTGATGCTCATGGGGGACTAGCCTAGGCCGATGCGGCAAGGATTGCGGTGGTGGAAGATTCTCGGGCTGGCCGGCCTCGCCGGCGTAGCGGCCTCCGGCGTGGTCATCGCGCGGGCCGAGCGGCGCCGACGCGCGTACACCCCGGAGGAGATCCGGCAGCGCCTGCTGGAGCGGCACGCCCAGGCCGGCGACGCCGCGAGGCCCACAGACGGCGCCTGACCACCCGACCGATCACCGATCGTCTTTCCGCACCGCCGACCTTCGGCCCTCCCTCATGGACGGTGGCCGCGACGGTGGCGGTCGCGCTGGTGCTCGTGATGCTCGCCGCAGCGGCTCAGGCGGAGTTGGCCCAGGAGGGATTTTTGACCGATTCGCCCCGATGTGGGCGACACTCGGACGCGTAGGCGGAAGCGCGGGAGGCGGGCCCGGTTCGGGCCGGAACCAGACTCGGCCATGGTCCACTCCGATTTGCCAAAACCGCGGTGTCCCGGCCACACGGACACCGCGATATTCATGAACCCGAGTGGATCATCGCCCTCCGCCCGCAGGGCGGACCACCGCGTGGGTATTTTGTTCTGTCTGGGGGTTTCGTCCTGTGGTCAGGGCCATCGTGGCGGCGGAATGGGGGGCCGGGCCGGGTCGTTATACCTGGCATGCCGCCGCAGCCCCCGGGCTGTGGTGTGCGGCAGCCCCCGGGAACACCCGCCGGGGTGCCACGGTTACACCCCCCGGACCCTGCCAGCATGGGTAGGGCCAACCCCCGGATCAGCGCGGCGGAATGCCTCACCGCCCCGGGGTCGTTACATCCCCCGCAACGCTTCGAGCAGGTCCCCCCGGATCGCCGGCGTTGTCGCGAACTTCCCCGCACGGCACACACCCCCCCGCACACGTCCGCCGTGCACCCCCGATGCAGAGGAGCACGCCATCATGCGTACCGATCTGATCCGCAAGACCGCTCTGACCGCCGCTGGGCTCGCCTTCACCGGTGGTGCCATCGCCGGACCCGTCACCACCGCGTTCGCCGCGCCGAGCACCGCCAAGCCCACCACCCAAACCCAAACCGACCGCAAGCCCAACGGTGAGCGTCAACTGGGCGTGCGCTACGAGGCGCAGCCGAACTTCTACTACTGCGGCCCCGCCGCCACCCGCAACGCCCTGTCCGTGCAGGGCAAGAACATCAACGTCGACGACATGGCCAAGGAAATGGGCACCACCGAAGCCGGCACCAACAGCATTAACGACATCACCCCGGTGCTGAACAAGGAAACCGGCAAGGCCGACGCCTACCACAGCGTCGAGATCAGCAAGCCCGACGCCGACACCACGCAGACCGACAAGCTGCGCGCCGACATCGTCAAGACCGTAGACAACGGCCGGGCCGTCGTCGCCAACATCGCCGGCACCAGCACCGACACCAACGGCGTCACCCACTCCTACGAGGGCGGGCACTACATCAGCGTCGTCGGCTACCACGACAACGGCACCACCGTCACCATCGCCGACTCCGCCGACCCCAACCAGGCCGCCTACGACATCACCGTCGAGCACCTCGCCGACTGGATCGCCACCCGCGGCTACGCCACCAGCTGACCCACACCACCCCGCACGCACCGCCGCACCGCCGCACGGCACCACCGCAGGGCCGCACGACCACAGCACCACACCACTGAAGGGCCGGACCCCACCACGGGGTCCGGCCCTTCGGCGTACTCGAATCAGGGTTCCCGACCCACGCGCGCCGACTTGGCGTCCGCCACCGGTTCAGCGTCCACCGCTGGATCGGTTGCCTCGATGCGGTGGGCCCGTCGGCGTAGCCACCAGGTGCTGCCCAGGCCGGCGAGCACCGCGAGGACAAGCCCGGCCCAGGAGATGTCCTTAAGCCAGTGCTCGGCCGCCCGACCCACGGTGAACAGCAGGTAGGTGGTGCCGAACGCCCAGACCAGCCCGCCGGCGGCGTTGGCCAGCAGGAACCGCCGGTACGGCACGCGCAGCGCCCCGGCGAGCGGGCCGGCCAGGATCCGCAGCAGCGCCACGAACCGGCCGAAGAACACCGCCCAGACGCCGTAGCGGGCGAAGCTCTGCTCGGCTCGGACGAGTTGGGCGGGACCGAGATGACGGGGGAAGCGCCGGCCAAGTCGTGCCAGCAGTGGACGACCACCGCGACGGCCGACCGCGTACCCGATGGAGTCGCCGACGATCGCACCGGTCGCCGCGGCGGTGGCCACCCACTCCGGTTCGACCACGCCCGTGGCGGCGAGCAGCGCGGAGCTGACCAGGACGATCTCGCCGGGCAAGGGGATGCCCATGCTCTCCACGCCGATAACCCCGCCGACGAGCAGGTATACCGCGATCGGTGGCAGCGACACGAGCCAGTGCTGGACGTCGAACACGGTTGACCCCTCCTCCGACCGGGCCTCGAACCCTACCCGCGGTCAGCCGCCCCGACCGGCCCGACCGGCATCGTCCGACCGCCCCGACCAACCCAGGCCAGCCCGACACTTCATTGACAGCGAGATCGCCGCCGTGCCCGCGCTTGTTGCGCGCTCAGGTTGGCCACGACACTTTCCCTAACGCGTCCTAGGAGGCTAGGGGTGGGGTATGGGGCGGAGGGGCGACGCCCGGGTTGCGCAACTAGCAAGACGGACGTACGGTTTTGTTGAGAGCGGAATCGGCGGTAAGTGTCACCTAACCTCGGCGGCCCCCCGACCGGTGCGACAGACTGCTCAGGACTACTCACGGTCGCTGGTGTGAAGGAGTACGACGTGGCGAGCCTCGACACCTTCGGTGCGAAGACCCAGCTACGCGTCGGAGACGCGAGCTACGAGATTTTCAGGATCGACAAGGTGGACGGCCACGCGCGGCTGCCGTACAGCCTGAAGATCCTGCTGGAAAACCTGCTGCGGACCGAGGACGGCGCGAACATCACCGCCGACCACATCCGCCAGCTCGGCGGGTGGGACTCCTCCGCCGCCCCGAGCGTCGAGATCCAGTTCACCCCGGCGCGGGTGCTCATGCAGGACTTCACCGGCGTGCCCTGCGTGGTCGACCTGGCGACCATGCGCGAGGCCGTGCGTGACCTGGGCGGCGACGCCAGCAAGGTCAACCCCCTCGCCCCGGCCGAGCTGGTCATCGACCACTCGGTGATCGCCGACCTGTTCGGCCGCGAGGACGCGTTCGCCCGCAACGTCGAGCTGGAGTACGAGCGCAACAAGGAGCGCTACCAGTTCCTGCGCTGGGGCCAGACCGCGTTCAACGAGTTCAAGGTCGTCCCGCCGGGCACCGGCATCGTGCACCAGGTCAACATCGAGTACCTGGCCCGCACCATCATGGAGCGCGGCGGCCAGGCGTACCCGGACACCGTGGTCGGCACCGACTCGCACACCACGATGGTCAACGGCCTGGGCGTGCTGGGCTGGGGCGTCGGCGGCATCGAGGCCGAGGCCGCGATGCTCGGCCAGCCGGTCAGCATGCTGATCCCCCGGGTGGTGGGCTTCAAGCTGCACGGCGAGATGCCGGCCGGCACCACCGCCACCGACCTGGTGCTGACCATCACCGAGATGCTGCGCAAGCACGGTGTGGTCGGCAAGTTCGTCGAGTTCTACGGCCCCGGCGTGAGCGCCGTGCCGCTGGCCAACCGGGCCACCATCGGCAACATGTCCCCGGAGTACGGCTCCACCGTGGCGATCTTCCCGATCGACGCGGAGACGGTCCGCTACCTGGAGCTGACCGGCCGCGACGCCGCGCAGGTCGCGCTCGTCGAGGCGTACGCCAAGGAGCAGGGCCTCTGGCACGACCCGGACCACGAGCCGGACTACTCGGAGCGCCTGGAGCTGGATCTGGGCACCATCGAGCCGTCGCTCGCCGGCCCGAAGCGCCCGCAGGACCGGGTGCCGCTGGGCAGCGCCAAGACGCTGTTCCGTTCGGCGCTGACCGACTACGTCGCCGACGACTCCGCCGGCGAGCGTGACTTCAAGCCGGGCGTTCCCCGCGAGGAGCTGCCGCGCGGTGCCAACGGCCCGGCCGACGAGGCCAGCGCCGAGTCGTTCCCGGCCAGCGACCCGCCGGCCAACGACTTCAGCGACCCGGCCGACGAGCCGCGTGACCTGGAGACCGCGGCGGTCGGCGCGGGCGGCCGGGCCAGCAAGCCGGTCCGGGTCACCGGCGCCGACGGCGTCGAGTACGAGCTGGACCACGGCGCCGTGGTGATCGCCGCGATCACCTCCTGCACCAACACGTCCAACCCGCAGGTGATGATCGGTGCCGCGCTGCTGGCCCGCAACGCGGTCGAGAAGGGCCTGACCCGCAAGCCGTGGGTGAAGACCACCCTGGCGCCCGGGTCGAAGGTCGTCATGGACTACTACGAGCGGGCCGGCCTCACGCCGTACCTGGACAAGCTCGGCTTCAACCTGGTCGGCTACGGCTGCACCACCTGCATCGGCAACTCGGGCCCGCTGCCCGAGGAGGTGTCCGCCGCGGTCAACGAGCACGACCTGTCGGTGGTCTCGGTGCTGTCGGGCAACCGCAACTTCGAGGGCCGGATCAACCCGGACGTCAAGATGAACTACCTGGCGTCCCCGCCGCTGGTGGTCGCGTACGCCCTCGCCGGCACGATGGACATCGACCTGGCCAACGAGCCGATCGGTGAGGACGCCGAGGGCAACCCGGTCTACCTGCGCGAGATCTGGCCGAACAGCACCGAGATCCAGGACGTCATCGCCCAGGCGATCGGCGCGACCGGGTTCAGTGCCGCGTACGCCGATGTCTTCGCCGGCGACGAGCGGTGGCAGTCGTTGCCCACCCCGACCGGCGACACCTTCGCCTGGGAGAGCGACTCCACCTACGTGCGTAAGCCCCCGTACTTCGAGGGCATGCAGCAGGAGCCGAGCCCGGTGGTGGACATCGCCGGCGCCCGGGTGCTGGCGAAGCTGGGTGACTCGGTGACCACCGACCACATCTCGCCGGCCGGCGCGATCAAGGTCGACTCCCCGGCCGGGACGTACCTGGCCGAGCACGGTGTGCCGCGGCACGAGTTCAACTCGTACGGCTCCCGGCGGGGCAACCACGAGGTGATGATCCGGGGCACGTTCGCCAACATCCGGCTGCGCAACCAGCTGGTCCCCGGGGTGGAGGGCGGCTTCACCGTCAACCACCTCACCGGTGAGCAGTCCTCGATCTACGACGCCTCGGTGGCCTACCAGGAGGCCGGCATCCCGCTCGTCGTGCTGGCCGGCAAGGAGTACGGCTCGGGTTCGTCGCGGGACTGGGCGGCCAAGGGCACCATGCTGCTGGGTGTCCGGGCGGTCATCGCCGAGTCGTACGAGCGGATCCACCGCTCCAACCTGATCGGCATGGGTGTGCTGCCGTTGCAGTTCCCGGTGGATGTCACCGCCGAGTCGCTCGGCCTGACCGGCACGGAGACGTTCACCATCACCGGGGTGACCGCGCTCAACGACGGCGACACCCCGCGCACCGTGCAGGTCAGCACCGACACCGGCGTGGAGTTCGACGCCGTGGTGCGGATCGACACCCCGGGTGAGGCGGACTACTACCGGCACGGCGGCATCCTGCAGTACGTGCTGCGCCGCATGATCGCCAACTGACGTACCGACGTCCGGCGAAAGGGCCGCTTTCCGCGCTTGCGGGGAGCGGCCCTCTCGTTTCTCCTCGCTCTCGACTCGGCGGCGGCCTCCATCGGCCGGGTCGTGGCGCCGGGCCGCATGGGTTGTCGCGGCCTTCGGTGGGCAGCCGGGCCCGCCGCCCGGTTCAGGTCGCGTCCCTTTGCTCTGCACCCGCCCGTGCACCACGAACGCTCCGTAACTGGCGCATGGGCGGGTGCAGAGCAAAGGACACGAAAGAGCACCCGCACCCCCGGCCCGGATGGCGCATGGGCGGGTGCAGAGCAAAGGACACGAAAGAGCACCCGCACCGCCGGGCCGGATAGCGCGAGGGGCGGGTCGGCAGGGCACGCCCCGGCTCAGCGCAGCCGCAGTGCGACCGCCCGGGCCTCCTCGTCGGTGAGCGGCAGGAACCACAGGAAGCGACGGACGATGGCGACCGGGTCGGGTCCGCCCGGCTGGCCGCGCAGGTCGCGGATCGCCCGGCGGGTGATCCGGGAGAACTCGGGGATCAGGGTCGCCCGGCGCGCGGCGTCCGTGGGGGTCGCGCGCAGCGCCGGGCAGGGCCAGTCCTGACCGCAGACGTCGCACGTCCAGAGTGGCCCGTCGGCGGTGTGCGCGACCGGCGGGCCGCACCGGGGCCGCCAGCGCGATTCGGGTACGACGTTCGCCGCGCGACCGGGGCCACGGTACGGAGGGTGGCGTGGCCCGGTCGGTCCGGCACTGATCGCTGGGGGCGAGGCCGGCCGGCCCGGTCGATGTGGGCGGTTGCAGGATCTGTCCTCGGGCATTGCGCGCTCCCTCGTCGACATCGTCTACACAGAAACCCTGCCGAGGGTTGCGGAGCGATCACACTACGTAGAACTATTTCCTTCCAACGTCTGGAACGTTTTGGAGGGTCTGGAGATGAATCGAGCCGTACAGGCGGCGATGGCCGAGAGGGGCCACACAGCGGACAGTCTCGCTGCGCAGATTGGTGTCGATCCGAAGACGGCCGCCAAGTGGGCGAGCACGGAACGAATTCCGCAGACGCGGCATCGTGCGCGGGTCGCCGAGTTGCTCGGTCGGGACGTCGATGAGCTGTGGCCGGACGCGCTCAAGCGCCGGACGCCGGCCTGGTTCCGACACTGGGCCGAGATCGAGCGTGAGGCACTGTCGCTGCGGTGGTTCGAGCTTACGTGGATACCGGGCCTCCTCCAGACCAAGGCGTACGCGCTGGCCACGCTGGTCGGCGAGGCATTCTTGCCGAACGAGGCGGACGATCTCGCCGAGGCGCGGCTGAGCCGGCAGGCCATCCTGCGCCGGGAGCGCCCGCCGCTGCTCGTCGCGGTCCTCGATGAGGGAATCCTGCGGCGCACCCTCGGCGGTGACCGGGCCATGATGCGCGAGCAGTGCGAGCGGCTGGCCGAGCAGGCCACGTTGCCGAACGTGTCGCTCTTCGTCGTGCCCGCCGACGTCGGCATGTATCCGGGCCTCGGCGGGCCGTTCACCATCGCGGAGATGCCGGACGGGGGGCGGGTCGCGCACGTCGACAGCCAGGCCCAATCACAGCTCATCGACAAGACCGCCGATATTGCTACCCTGGACCGACGGTGGGAGCGCATTCGCGACGGAGCCCTGTCCCGGGCGCAGTCCCTCAACCTCATCAGAGAAGCGGCAGCATCATGGACCTGACCGGCGCTCGGTGGCGCAAGAGCACCAGGAGTGGCAACAACGGCGGGAACTGCGTCGAGGTGGCCGACAATCTCGCGGGTGTCATCGGCGTACGTGACTCCAAGGACCCGGCCGGTCCGACGCTCGCCTTCGACCCGACGGCCTGGACGCGGTTCCTGGCCCTGGCCAAGCGCGGCTGACCCGCACTGTCCTAACCGGCGAGTTCGGCCGCCCGGTCGAGCAGCGCGCGACGCTCGGCGGCCGACCCCACCGCTGCCGCCGCCTCTCGGAACAGGTCGGCGGCGCGCAGCCGGTCACCCTGGCGGGCCACCAGATCGGCCCGCACCGCCACGGCGAGTGGGTTGCCGTCCAGCCCGCCCCCGCCACGTGCCGCGTCGAGCAGGTCCAACCCGGCAGCCGGCCCGTACGCGTACCCGTGCGCGACCGCGCGGTTGAGCGCGATCACCGGTGAGGGGCGCAGGTCGGCCAGCGCGTCGTAGGCGCGCGCGATCGTCGGCCAGTCGGTGTCCTCGGCCGAGGCGGCGGTGGCGTGGCAGGCCGCGATCCGGGCCTGCCACGCGTACGGCCCGTCGTGGCGTACCCGATCCAGCGCGGCCAGGCCCTCGGCGATGGCGGCGCGGTCCCACCGGCGGCGATCCTGCCGCTCCAGGGTGAGCAGGTTGCCGGCGGCGTCGCGGCGGGCGTCGCGACGGGAGTGTTGGAACAGGACCAGCGCCAGCAGCGCGGTCACCTCGGACTGCCCCGGCATCAGCCGGTCGAGCAACCCGGCCAGCCGGACCGCCTCGTCGGCGAAGGCCGGCTCACCGTCGGCGACGTAGCCCCGGGTGAACAGCAGGTACAGCACGGCGAGGACGCCGGGCAGCCGCTCGGTCAGCGCCGGCCCGGTTGGCACCCGGTACGGGATGCCGGCCTGCGCGATGCGGGTCCGGGCCCGGGTCAGCCGTCGGGTCATCGTCGACTCGCTGACCAGCAGAAGTCGGGCGATGTCCGCGGTCGGCACGCCGCACACGGTTCGCAACGTCAACGCCACCCGCGCGTCGAGGGCCAGCGCCGGGTGACAGCAGGTGAAGATCAGGCGTAGTCGGTCGTCCACCACGTCCGGCCGCTCCTCGGGCTGCTCCTCAGCCGGCGTGAGGAGTGCCAGGTCGTGCAACTTACGGCGCTCCACTGTGGCCCGACGCAGCACGTCGAGCGCCCGGTTGCGGGCCACGGTCAGCAACCAGCCACCCGGGTTGGCCGGCACACCGTCACCGGGCCAGCGCTCCAGGGCGACGGCCAACGCCTCCTGGGCGCAGTCCTCGGCCAACGCCCAGTCCCCGGTCACCCGGATCAGGGTCGCGACGATCCGGGGGTACGCCTCGACGCCGGCAGCGGCGACGGCCTCCGCCGCCACCGCGCCGGCCGGCGCCGGGGTAGGCACCGGCCGGCGCTGCGGGGTGGACACCTGCGTCAGTCGGACAGGTTCGCGAACGGGCGCAACTCCAGTCGCCCTTCGCGGGCCATCGGGTGGGTGCGCGCCACCTCGATCGCCTCGTCCAGGTCGGCACAGTCGAGCAGGTCGAAGCCCACGATCACCTCGGTGGTCTCCGCGAACGGGCCCTCGGAGACGAGCAGCTCACCGCCGCGAACGCGGACGGTGGTGGCCGCGTTGGTCGCCGCCAGCACGTTGCCGGTGAGGCGGCGGCCACGAGAGTCGTTCTCCGCCACCCACCTGTGGATGTCGGGTAGCTCGGTGGGGTCGGTGTCCGGCTCGGTGTCGCTGCACACGAACATCAGGTACTTCACTGGTCGCTCCCTGGTCTCTCGGGGTGTCGCCAGCATGACGATCGGCCGACAGCGTTCCGGACACTCTCCCCGGAAAAAACCCGGTCAGTTTCCGTTGGCGGCGCGGCGGCGGGCCTCGCGGGTCTTCATGGCGTGCTCCATCAGCGTGACGAGCACCTCCTTGCTGGACTCGCGCTGCCGGGCGTCGCAGAGCAGCACCGGCACCCCCGGGTCCAGGTTGAGCGCGGCCTGCACCTCGTCGAGCCGATACTGCCGGGAACCCGCGAAGCAGTTCACCGCCACCACGAAGGGCGTGCCCCGGCCCTCGAAGTAGTCGATCGACGGGAAGCAGTCGGCGAGCCGGCGGGTGTCGGCCAGCACCACCGCGCCGATGGCGCCCAACGCCAGCTCGTCCCAGACGAACCAGAACCGGTCCTGACCCGGCGTACCGAACAGGTACAGCACCAGGTCGTCGCTGATGGTGATCCGACCGAAGTCCATGGCCACGGTGGTGGTGGTTTTGCCCTCCACCCCGGACAGGTCGTCGATGCCGACCCCCGACTCCGTCAGCACCTCCTCGGTGCGCAACGGTCGGGTTTCGCTGACCGCGCCGACCATGGTCGTCTTGCCCACACCGAAGCCGCCGGCGACCAGGATCTTGATCGCGGTGGGCAGTGGGGTCGCTCCCGCCGGCCGGTCAGAGTGCCCGTAGTCCATTGATTACCGCCTCGAAGATGCTGTTGTCGGGAAGGCCGGCCGTGGTCTGCGGCTCGCGGACCTGCACAAGGCTGCGAGCCGCCAGGTCACCGAGGAGCACCCGGATGGTGCCCACCGGCAGATCAAGATGGGCGGCGATCTCGGCGACGGACTGTATGCGTTGACACAGCCCGACGATCGCCAGGTGCTCCGGACCGAGACCAACCTCCGGCGTTACCTCGGCTCGGGTCGCGGTGACCAGGGAGATCAGGTCGAACGTGCCGGTGACCGGGCGGGCCCGCCCGCGCGTCACCGCGTATGGGCGCACCACCGGCCCCGCGTGGTCGTCCACCCACTGCTGCTCTGCTGACTCTCCCTTCACCGTCATCGCCGCTACCTCTCGCCGGCCGGCTGCTCGGTGCGCGACGGCGACGCGACGTACTTGCCGACGCGGGTCACCAGCATCGCCATCTCGTAGGCGATCAGCCCGACGTCGGCGTCCTCGCTGGCCAACACCGCCAGGCAGGCGTTGCGGCCGGCCGCGGTGACGAACAGGAACGACGACTGCATCTCGATGATGGTCTGCTGCACCTGCCCGCCACCGAAGCGCTTACCGGCGCCCCGGGCCAGACTCTGGATACCGGCCGCCATCGCGGCGAGATGCTCGCCGTCGTCCCGGCTCAACCCCTGGGAGGAGGCCATCAACAGACCGTCGGTGGAGAGCGCGACCGCGTGCTCGGCCTGCTTCACCCGGCCCACCAGGTCATCGAGCAACCACGTCAGGTCGGCACTCGAAGCCGTCTTCTGCGCCACTTCGTCGTCCTCTTCTCGCCCGGCTCATGCGCCGTACTCGTCTCGGGCTGACCGTCACTTCGTGCGAAACCGCGTCCGCGGCGGTCGGGTCAGGTAGCGGTGGGATCCTCGTCGGTAGGTTCGGACGTTCCCGTCGGCGGGCCATCGGACGCGCCGCCGAGCAGTCTCGCCGCGTCGGTCCGACCTCGCCGGGTGCCGGTCTGGTACGAGCTCATCATGCGGCGCACCTGCTCCGGCGGACGTACCACGTCGTCGTCGTCGGTCTCGCTGGCCGTCGGGTCGTCGCGCAACTCGGGGACGATGTTCGCCTGCCGCACCCGGACCGGCAGGCCCGAGTGGGTGCGGTCCGTTTCGGCCCCGGCGGGCACCGGCCCGTCGCCGAGAGCGGGCTCGACGACGCTGTCCGCCCGCTGCGAACGGTTGACGGCGGGTTCGACGGCGCTGTCCGCCCGCCGGGAAGCATCAACGGCCGGCAGGCCGGTGGGCACCGTGGGGGCTTCCAGGGCGGGCTGCCCCAGGGCCCGGCGGGCACGGATCGGCAACTCCGGCGTATCGGTCGCCGGCGTCGTCCGCTGTCGGGTGGGTAGACCGGCCTCCACGACGCTCCCCTCCCCCGGCTGTGTCGCGGTGCTGTCCGCGGCCAGCGGGTCGGTCTGGTCCACCGGATCCGGCGTGCCCTGTGCCGCCGAGCCCGGTACGTGTGGTGCGGTGGCCAGCGCGACCGGCGCGAGGATGGCCGGTCGGCCGCCGCTGTCCGCGTCGAGAGCAGGAGTGCCGCTCGCCGTCGACGGCAGTGCGATGGCCGGGGACCCGGTCCGCATCTCGCCGGAGTCCTCCGCGCCCGGACCGGTCTCGGCGACCAACTCGCGCGGGATCAGCACGACCGCCGTGGTGCCGCCGTACGCGGACTCCTTGAGCCGGACCCGTACGCCGTGCCGCTCGGTCAGTCGGCTCACCACGTAGAGCCCCAGCCGGGCGGCGTTGGCGAGGTTCAGCTCGGACTGGTCGACGATGCGGTGGTTCGCGGCGGCCAGGTCCTCCTCGCTCATGCCGAGGCCCCGGTCCTCGATCTCCAGGGCGAACCCGTTGGCCACCAACTGGCCGCGAACCTCCACCGTGGTGTGCGGCGGCGAGAACGACAGGCCGTTCTCGATCAGCTCGGCGAGCAGGTGGATGATGTCGCCGACCGCGCGGCCGGCGAGTGAGACCGGCCCGAGTGGCAGCACGTTGACGCGCGTGTAGTCCTCCACCTCGGCGACCGCGCCACGCACCACGTCGACCATCGGCACGCTGCGCCGCCACGCCCGCCCCGGCGTGGAGCCGGAGAGCACGATCAGGTTTTCCGCGTTGCGCCGCATCCGGGTGGCCAGGTGGTCGACCCGGAACAGGTCCTCCAGCTCTTCCGCATCGTGCTCGCGCCGCTCCATCGCGTCGAGCAGGGTGAGCTGGCGGTGCACCAACGCCTGCGTACGCCGAGCCAGGCTGAGGAAGACCTCGCGGACGTTGCGCCGCAGCTCGGCCTGCTCGACGGCGGTGCGGATCGCGGTCTCCTGGACCGCGTTGAAGGCCTTGCCGACCTGGCCGATCTCGTCGGTGCCGAACTCCAGGGGTGGCGCCTCGGTAGCCACGTCGACCTCTTCGCCGCGACCGAGCCGCTCGACCACACCGGGCAGCCGCTCGTTGGCGAGGCGGAAGGCCGCCCCGCGCAGCCGTTCCAGTTGCCGCACCAGGGCGCGGGCGGTGGTGATGGACACGATGATCGACGCGATGACGGCGAGCAGACCGAGGCCGGTGGCCAGCGCCAGCCGGACGACGACGCCGACGGCGACCGGGGTGGCGCGGTCGACGACGCCGTCACCGCCGGCCAGCACGACCGCACGGATCTCGGTGAGCGCCGGGCCGGTGGTGTCGCCCCACTCCGTCGCCGTGAGCGGCGGGCGGCCGGCACCAGCGCCCTGCATGACCTGGGTCTCCAGGACGGTCAGCCGGGTGAAGGTGGGCCCCGTCGACATCGCCTGGTAGCGACCCTGGTCACTGGCGGGGAGCCGGACCAGCGCCGAGGAGGCGGCGAACTGTCGGGCACCGACGATCCGGGTGAACTCCGCCCGCTCGGCCGCGGTGATCCGCCCGGCGGCCAGCACACCGGCCAGCAGCGCGTCCTCCTGGGACAGCAGCTCCCGAGACCGGTTGAGGCCGATCAGCGCGGCGGTGTCCTCGGCGACCTGGTCGTCGTCGAGGTTGCCGAGCACGTCGTACACCCGGTAGATCGACTCGATCACGCCGGTGAAGGTCGCGATGGCCCCGGCCCGGTCGATGCTGCGGTCGTCGACCGCCGTGCGGGTCTTGTTCAAATCGTTCAGGCCGGTGATGAGAGCCTTGATCCGCTGGTCGAGGGCGTCACTGCCCAGCGTGCCGACCTGCCAGTCCTCGGTGGACCTGGTGAACGTCGCGGCCAGCTCGTCGGTGCGCTGCCGCAGTTGGGCCAGCGCGGCGCGCTGCGCCTCGTCGGGCTGGCCGAGGTAGGTCAGCGACGCCCGACGCTCCGACTGCAACTGCAACAGCAGCGGCTCGGTGGGATCGAACACCTTGGTGTCCAGCGTCTGCACACCGAGCAGGTTGACCCCGTCCCGGACGGTGACCCAGGCCGTGAAGCCCCAGAGCGCGACAAGCGAGACGAGAAGAGCAACAACCTTGGTACGCAGATTCGTACTGCGGGAACCCATTACACCGTCCCTGGCGCGGCCTGTGTGATTGTTCAGTCAGGAGTGCGTCATGCACGCATCGACCCCGGCGCACGCTAGCAGCGTCCGGGGCCAATGCTCAAGCGCTGCCGATCATGTGACCACCGTACGGACGCGCGACGGCGACCGGGCCCGAGCTGTTGACCAGGTCGGACCTGGTCATCGCCAACTGCCGGGCGGCGAGGACTGCCGCACGGACGATCAGCACGGGGGCGTAGAGATCCTTGTCATGCCACAGTGGAGGGTGCGTGTGGCAATCGTCCACTTCGGCCAGACGACGCAGCCCACGGCCGATCGCCTCCGGCACCCCCGGGCGCGCCGGTCGACGCACCCCGAGCAGCACGTGCAGGGCGTACGCCGTCTCCTCCGCGGTGCCCGCCCAGCGCCCCCAGGCCCCGTCCGCCCGCTGGGTGGCGACCAACCAGTCCACGGCCCGGTCCACCGCCGGTCCGGCGATGTCGGCCGGGGCGTAGGTGTCCAGGGCCGCCACGACGCAGGACGTGGCGTAGTACGGCGACGCGTGCCAGCGGTCGGCCCAGGAGCCGTCGGGCTGTTGCTCGTCGCCCAGCCACCCGGCCAACGCCACCACCCGGTCGGCGTAGCGGCTCGCACCCGCCGACGTGTGCCGGGCGTGCCAGCCGAGTGCCTCCAACACGTGCGCGTTGGTGGTGACCGACCGGCCATCCTCCCCCTGCCAGGTGCAGAAGTGGGTGCCGAGGTCGAAGTGCAGCAGGCTCGCCGGGTCCACCGGGTGACCGAAGCGGGCGAGCGCGTAGAGCGTGACCGAGGTGGTGTCCGCGTCGGCGGGTAGCCCCGGCCCGGTCGGTGTGCCCTGCGGCCCGAGCGCGGCGGTCAACTCGGCGACCAGCTTCGGGGCGGGCCGGACCGGCACTCCCGCTCGCGCCAGGTTGCTCAGCGCCCAGGCCCGCTCGAACACGGTGATCGGCGTACAGCAGGGCACCGGCCCGTCGAGAGGGCCGACAGCATCGCGCAGGTAGGCCAACGTCTCCGGGTCGGCGCCGGGCGTCGCCGGGTCGCCGATCCAGGCGGCGGTCGCCGCCGGTGACGCGCCGACGGCCCCGGCGACCGGGGACACGCCAGCGTGCCGGCGCGCGACCGGCCCGAGCACCTCGAAGGCGTGCACCAGCTTCTGCGGCACCGGACGTCCGCTGCCCACCAGCGCGCGTACCGCGTCGAGCCGCCGTCGGTCCCCGCCGGGCAGGGCACGGAGCCCGTCGGCGAACCTCCGGTCGTCGCGGGTGGCGAAGAACGCGAGGTGGTCGTTGATCCGCTCCACCAGGGCCGGCACGATGAGATCGGCCGCCGGTGTGTCCGGGAGCGGAGTGCCCCTGCCGAGCCAGTCGGCGAGCACCTCCAACCCGCGGGTGGCCGCGGCGGCCAGCGGGTCTCCGACGGAGTCCTCGGTGCCCCGCAGCGTGCCGAGCAGCGCCTCCACCGCGCTCACCGTCGGCACCACGGCGTAGCCGCCGGCACCACCCCAACCGCCGTCGGCCCGCTGGGCGTCCAGCAGATACCGCAGCCGTCGGTCATGACCGGTGAGCCACGGTGCGTCGGCGACGACCCGGCCGGTCTCGTACACCGACGGGCTGACCCGGCCCGCCGGCTCCAGCACCAGGGCGGCGAGCAACTCCCGGGCCGACGCGGCCACCGCCGACTCGTCGCGGGCACCGGTGGCCGGCGCGGGGGTCACGACACGCCCCAGAAGTCGGTCGACCCGTAGAAGCCCGTGCTGAAGCCGATCTGCCGGGCGAGGTAGTCGGCCGGCACCGGGCAGGTGGCGCGTAACGGGTCGAGCAGGTCGCGGGCGTACGCCACCAGCTCGGTGATCCGCCGCTCGACGTCGGCCCGCTCCGGCACCACCATCAACGCGTTGAGGTCACCCCACCGCTTGTCGCGCTCGAAGCTGGCCAGGTCGTTGACCAGCCGGATGATCCGTTGCACCTGGTCACTGGCCGCCACGAGCGCGTCGAGGTGGGCCAGCGTCGCGGGATCGTCGGAGTGGATCCAGTGCGCGACGTTGACCACCGTGCAGGCGAGGTTCGCCGCGTTGGCCAGGTACTCGTCGAGGGTGGGCAGCACGCCTGTGTCGGCGCTCTGCTTCCAGTCCCACTCCCGCGCCATGGCGTCGAACATCGTCCGCAACTCGCTGCGCCACACCGCCCCGTGGGTCGCGTACGCCGGCACGGCGGCCAGTTCGTCGCGCAACTCGGCGAGGAAGCGGCCGAGGGAGTCGTCTTCGGCCGGTGACCCGCCCTCGGCCACCGCGAGGCAACCCGCCGTCAACCGATCGATCTCGTCGCGGCTGCGCGCCTCGTGGTCGACGAGCCAGTCGACCGCGAAGCCCCAGAGCACGGCTCGGTTCGTGACGCGCAACTGGTCGAGGTCACACCAGGGCGCCCCGAACGCGATGGCCATCGCGACGTTGCCGAACAGCGCCGGGTCGAACGGTCGCGCCGGGAAGAGATCGGGGTACGCGGCGGCACGCTCGGCCAGGTCACGTTGGCCCTTCGCGGCGAGTGCGCAGATCCGGCCCTGCTCCGCGGCCAGCGCCATCTGGTCGCCACCGACGGCCGGCGGCGACGCGAGCTTCGCGGTCATGCCGAGCCGCCCCGTAGCGGTCGCAGGGTCACCTCGACCCGTTGAAGGGGACGCAGCGCGGCGGCCACCTTGATGCCGGGCACGGCCTGCCGTCGCAGGCTGAAGCGGAACCGGCTCAGCACGGTGGCCACGATCAGCGTCGCCTCCAGGTAGAACAGGTACATGCCGATGCACTGGTGCGGGCCGCCGCCGAAGGGGAAGTGCGCGTACCGGTGCCGGTGTCGGACCTGCTCGGGGTCGAAGCGGTCGGGGTCGAACACGTCGGGCCGGTCCCAGAAGGCGGACATCCGGTGGGTGATCAGCGGGCTGACCACGAGCGTGGCGCCGGCCTCGATCCGGACGCCACCGATCACGTCTTCCTCCACCGCCGAGCGTGGGAAGAGCCAGCCGATCGGGTAGAGCCGCAGCAACTCGTCGAGCACCTGCCGGGTGTAGCGCAGCTCGCGCAGGTGCTCACGTCGGACCGGCGCGTCACCGACCACCCGATCGATCTCCTCGTACAGTCGCCCGGCGATCTGCTCGTCCTGGGCGATGTGCGGCCAGAGCCAGGTCAGGACGCTGATCGTGGTCTCGGTGGTGGTGGCGACCATGGAGACGGTGTCGTCGCGGACCTGCCGCTCGTCGAGCCGCCCACCGGCCTCCGTGCGACCCCGCCACAACGTGGAGATGATGTCGTCGCCGTCGGTCTCGGCCGTCTCCCGGGCCGCGCGCACGATCGGAAGCAGCGTGTCGTCGATGACCTGGACGGCACCACGGAAGGCCCGGTCGCCGGGCATCGGCATGGCCAACGGCGCCCACGGCACCATCAGCCGCGGCATCACCGACGAGGCGATCGCGTCCTGCGCCTGCATGATGCGCATCGCCTGCGGCACCGAGATCTTGTCGGCGAAGAAGACCCGCATGATCGCCGAGCAGACGATCCGGGCCTGGACGGTGCCCATGTCGACGGGCTGACCGGTGCGGGCCGGCTCGTCGAGCTCGTCGACGGCATCCTCGATCGCCTCGGCCAGCCGGTCCACCAGCGAGTCGACCCGCCGAGCGGTGAACAGCGGCAGGAGCACGTGGCGGCTGTTCTTCCAGTATTCGCCGTCGCTGAGGATGCCGTCACCGAACAACCGCTTCAGCGGGCGCCACTGCAGACCGTCACCGGCGCGAACGTAGTTGTCGGACTTCTCGCGCAGAACCCGTTGCAGGTGCTCCGGTCGGGTGACCAGGTAGGGCCGGAACGCACCGAGGCTGAGCTTCACCACCTCGCCCTGTGACCGTTCGCCCATCTCGACCAGGGTGCGGGCCGGATCGCGGAACAGGTTGGGCACCACGTGGCGCAGCGGGACCGAGCCCGCTCGGCGTGGCTGAACCGGCACGGTCTGAGGTGCTACCACGGGAACTGACACTCCCTTGTGGATACTCGGTGTCGCGGAACGACTATGCGGAGTTAGGTATTCGTGGAGCATGCCATCGGGTAACCGATTTCTTCTAGGCGCAGTACGTGAAATTTTCATGCGCAAGGATTGTGTTTCCGGAGAATCGGAGCGCAGACATGAGCGCACGCGGTGGATGTCGCAGGTGACGGCGGTCGGGATCCCGGACCGGCAGGGGTGATCTTCGATAGTGATGAACGTCACTTGTTGTCCACCGGTCGGGCCCGCGCGAGGAATCGCCGGTTCGGCCCCGCCCGACCCGCGCCCCGCACGCCGACCCGGCGGAACGACCGAATCCGGGCGATGCCCGGCACCCTGTGCCAGGCTCTTGTCATGGACGACAAGACCATCCTGAACCGGATCACCGAGCTGGTCGACGAGGAACACAAGCTGCGGGCGGACGCCCAGGCCCACGAGTCGGGCACCGAGGGCGAGACCAGCGAGCGGCTGCGCGCCCTGGAGGAGTCCCTCGACCAGTGCTGGGACCTCCTGCGCCGCAGGCGGGCCGCCCGGGACACCCACGGTGACCCGGACGCACAGGGCGAACGGCCCAAGCCCGAGGTGGAGCGCTACCTACAGTAACCGTGGCGGGTCGGGCGGCCCGCGCCGCCCGACCCGCACCGATCAGCGCAGGCCCGCCTCGTGCAACAGCTCGCCGGTCAGCGCGGCGGGGTCGGCCTGCTCGGCGGGAAGACCCCGGGCCGCGAACCAGGCGCCGACCACCCGCACGTCCCGGGCCAGGAACTCCGGCCCCTGCGGGTTCGCCACCACGTCGACCACCTGCGGCAGGTCGATCACCACCAGTCGACCCCGGTGGACGAGCAGGTTGTACGGCGACAGGTCGCCGTGGGCGTAGCCGGCCCGCGCCAGCACCCGCAGCGCCTCCACCAGTTGTGCCCACAGGTCGCGCAGCTCGGCCGGGCCGGGTCGCAGCTGGGCCAGTCGGGGTGCCGCCTCCCCGGACTCGGCGTCGCCGACAAACTCCAACATCAGCTCGGTGCCCCGCAGTTGCACGGGGTACGGCACGGCGATCCGGTCGTTCCCGGCGCTGATCTCCCAGAGCCGGGCCAGGGCGGCGAACTCGGCGGCCGCCCACTGCCCGGCGATCATCTGCCGGCCGAACGCCGTCCGGCCGGCCATGGCCCGGTTCTCCCGGGAGCGGCGCACCCGGCGACCCTCCAGGTAGCCGGCGTCCCGGTGGAACAGCCGGTGCTCGGGGTCGCGGTAACGCTTGACCGCCAGCAGGCAGGACCGGTCGGTGTCGGGCACCGCCCGGCGGACCAGGTGGACGTCCGCCTCCTTGCCGGTCTTCAACACACCCAACTCGGTGTCCTTGGCGGCCAACTCGGTGACGAGCCAGTCGGGGTGCGGCTCGGGTCCGTGGACGGCGTCGTCCCAGGACGACCAGCGCTCGCCGGTGGCCGGGTCAGGGTCGCTGTCCGGGTCTGCGGGCGGCTCGGTGTGCCGCCCGCGCTTCAGAAACTGCGGTTCGTCGTCGTCGAAGCGGCTCTTGCCGCGGCTCCGGCGCTCCAGCGCCGGAAGGTCGTGATCGCGCACTGTGGTGAGGTTCCCTTGGTCGAGGCTGAGAAAGGCAGCTGGAAGCGACAGGCGAAGACAGCCACGGCTGACCTCCTTCTCCCTCGACCGGACACACGCCCGGGGTGCACCATGCGCCGACAATGCTCGTCGCGGCGCGTCGACCGGTCAACCGAATTACCGAGTCCCGCCCGCGCGGCGGGCGTTAGCGGGCGAGGATGGTGGCGACCGCGGCGATCAGCCCGTCCACGGTGCGGCTGGGCGCGAACCGGACGTCCGACCAGGTGCGACCCCGGTGTAGCCAGACGCTGGGCAGCCCGACCGCGGCGGCGCCGCCGATGTCGGCCTCCGGGCTGTCGCCGACCACCCAGGCACCGCGCAGCGGCATCCGTACCCGCTGGGCGGCAAGGGCGAAGATCCGCGGGTTGGGCTTGCTGACCCCGGCCTCCTCGGAGATCACCCAGTCCGCGACGTAGCGGTCCAGGCCGGTCCGGCGGATCTTGGCGTCGTCGACGCGTAGCGTGCCGTTGCAGACCACCACCGGCACCCAGCCGGCGTCGTCGGCGATCCGCAGCGCGCAGGCGGTCAGCGGGTCGAGCCGGGTCTGCTCCACCACCCCGTCGTGCAGGTCCTCCACCAGGTCGATCGAGGGGATGCGCAGCTCGTAGCGGTCCCGGATGGCGTCGGCGAGGTCCCAACGGTCGGTCAGCCCGTCGGCGTCGATCGAGATCAGCCAGTCGATGTCGGTGGGGGGCGCGCCGATGCCGTCCAGGAAGCGTTCACCCCAGCGGCGGAACGGCCCGGCCCGATCCAGCAGGGTGTTGTCCAGGTCCAGCAGGAGCAGTGGCACTCGGGCACCCTACGGGACCGACGTGTCCGCCAACAGATGCAGCGGGTACCTACCTGACGATGTGCTCAGCCGGACATCGACGACCGGGGGCCGCCCTGGTCCGCGAGTCGATCGGCGAGCATCGAATGGGCCGATCGGGTGGCCGCGAGCGCGGCCGGGTCCAGCGTCGCCACCAGCACCTCCGTGCCCTCGTCGGCGCCCCGGGCCAGCACCCGTCCCTCTGGGTCGTAGATCGCGGCACCACCGTTGAACCGCCACGGGTCGACGCCGCCGACCGCGTTGGCGAAGACCACGAACATGGTGTTGTCCAGGGCTCGCGCCGCGTAGTAGAGGTCCCGGCGGTGCTCGGAGCCGGCCAGGTATCCGCTGGGGCACAGGTAACCGTGTGCGCCGTCGAGGGCGGCGGCCCGGCCGTGCTCCGGGAAACAGCCGTCGTAGCAGATGCCGAGCCCGAGTCGCCAGTCGTCGACGAGCAGCGTGGCACCCCGGTCGCCGGCGCGGAACAGCTCGCGCTCGCCGCCCCACAGTTGCTGCTTGTCGTAGCCGACCCGGACCGCGCCGGCCCGGTCGACCACCAGCGCGGCGATGGTCCGCCGTCGGTCCGGGTGTCGGGCGGCCGCACCGACAAGCGCGGTGACGCCGGCCTCGCGCGCCGCGACGCGCAGCGGGTCGAGCCGGGGATCCGCGACGTCACCGGCCGGATCGGCCGCGACGTCCGTGCCGGCCGGGTCGGCGGCGAGGGTCGGCGGGTGGTACGCGCAGAGGAACAACTCCGGCAGGACGGCCACCCGGGCGCCCAGCTCACCGGCTTGGCGAACCAGACGTGCGGCGGCGACCGCGTTTCCGGCGACGTCACCCGGCGTGGGCGTGGCCTGGACGGTGGCCACGGTCAGCGGGGCGGTGGGCACGGGGTGGGGCGGGGTCACCGGGCGATGGTAGACGGCGACATTCCAAGCCGTACGTACGGTTTGCACGCCCCCGGGGTGACCTGCGACGATCGACGCGTGCCCAGAGTAAGCCAGGACCAGCTCGACGCGCGCCGGCAGGAGATCCTCACCGCCGCGCGGGCGTGTTTCGCCCGGCTCGGCTACGAGGGAGCGACAGTACGCCGCCTCGAGGAGGCCACCGGCCTGTCCCGTGGCGCGATCTTCCACCACTTCCGCGACAAGGACTCGCTCTTCCTGGCCGTCGCCGAGGACGATGCCGCCGCCATGGTCGAGACGGTGGCCCGCAACGGTCTGGTACAGGTGATGCGCGACCTGCTCGCCCGCGCCATGTCGCCGGACACCACCGGCTGGCTGGGCAGCCAACTGGAGGTCTCCCGCCGGCTGCGCACCGACCCGGCGTTCGCCAAGCGCTGGGCCGAGCGGTCCGCCGCGATCGCCGAGGCGACCCGCGACCGGTTGACGCGCCAGCGCGACGCCGGAGTGCTGCGCGAGGACGTCCCCATCGACGTGCTGGCCCAGTTCCTGGAGCTGGCCTACGACGGCCTGGTGCTGCACCTGGCGATGGGCCGACCGGCCGGTGACCTGGGGCCGGTGCTCGACCTCGTCGAGGAGGCCGTTCGCCGTCCCTGACGGCGTGGGCACCGGTCCGCCGGCCCTGGCGAGGCTGCTCCACAATGGGGCCGCCGAACCCTCCGGTGACAGGAGCAGTCGATGATCGTCAACGCCGCGTCGGGCGACACCTGGGGCATCCCCGGCCCGACCTTCCTCCGGTACTACCTCGTGGCGGCCGCCGTGGCGGTGGCGATCGTGGCCTACTACCGGATCCGCCCGCTGACCGCCCCGGGGCGGACCGCCCACGATCCGCTCGGGCCGCAGCAGGTCGCGTACCTCAATGGTGGCCCCCAACTCGCCATGAACGCCGCGCTGGGCGGGCTGCGCGGCGGCGGTGCGATCGCCGTGCGACCGGACCGTCGGCTGACCACCGTCGGCGCCGCGCCGACCGGGCTCACCCCGCTGGAACAAGGCATCCACTGGGCCGCCCACCACCACTCGCGGGTCCGGGACCTGCGGCAGCATCGACACGTGCGCTCCGCGCTGGACCAGATCCGCAAAGACCTGGAGCAGCGCGGGTTGCTAACGAGCCACAGGCAGCGGGAAGGTTACGGCTTCTGGATCGCGTTCCTGGCCATCCTGCTGGTCTTCGGTGTGTTCCGGTTGATCTCCGGACTGGTCAACGGTCACCCGGTCGGTTACCTGCTGCTGACCCTGATCCCGCTCCTCACCATCGTGCTGGTGCTGCGCCGGGCACCCCTGCAGACAAGGGCCGGACGCGCCGCGCTGCGCGACATCCGCCGCCAGCACGCCCACCTCGCACCCGACTCCGCGCCTGCCTACGCCACCTACGGGGCGGCCGGCGCGGCGATGGGCGTGGCCCTGTACGGCACCGCCTCGCTCTGGGCGCTCGACCCCGGCTTCGCCGAGCAGGCCGAGATCCAGCGCCAGGCCATCTCCAGCAGCGGCGGTTCAACGGGCGGCTCCGACGGCTGGAGCGGCGGAGGCGACAGCTCCGATGGCGGCAGCTCCTGCGGTGGTGGAGGTGGCGGCTGCGGCGGTGGCGGCGGGTGCGGCGGATGACCGGGCCGTCCGGGGTGGGCATCGGCTGGCGGTCGGAGATCGCCGGCTTCGTGGCCGAGCTGCCGGGGCTGCGCTTCGTCGAGGTGGTGGCCGAGGCGGTGTCCGCCACCGGGCCGCTCCCACCCGGCCTGGCCGAGCTACGCGAGCGCGCGGTGACAGTCGTACCGCACGGGGTGCGGCTCTCGCTCGGCGGCGCGGAGCCGGTCGACCCGGCCCGGGTCGCGCACCTGGCGGCGGTGGCGCACCGTCTGGACGCGCCGCTGGTCAGCGAGCACATCGCATTCGTCCGAGCGGGCGGTCTGGAGGCCGGGCACCTGCTGCCGCTGCCGCGTAGCCGGGAGGCGGTCGCCGCGGTCTGCGCCAACGTGGCACGGGCACAGGCCGAGCTGCCGGTGCCGATCGCGCTGGAACCGATCGCCGCGCTTGTCGACTGGCCCGACGACGAGTTGGACGAGGCGGACTTCCTCACCGAGATCCTCGACCGCACCGGGGCGCTGTTGCTGCTGGACGTGGCGAACGTGCACGCCAACGCCCGCAACCGGGGCGCCGACCCGCTGGCGTTGCTGGACCGGCTGCCGCTGGAACGCGTCGCGTACGCCCACGTGGCCGGCGGCGCGGAGCACGGCGGGTTCTACCACGACACCCACACCGACCCGGTGCCGTCGGCGGTGCTGGAGCTGGTCGACGCGCTCTGCGCACGGCACCGGCCCCCGGCGCTGCTGCTGGAACGCGACGGCCACTACCCGCCGGCCGCCGAGCTGCGCGCCGAACTGGACGCCCTGGCCGCTGCGGCGGGCTTCCCGGCCGTGACATGACGGGCCCACCCGACGGCGACGCCGCGCCCACGCCCCGCGCGGGGCTCGCCGAGCGGCAGGCCGAGCTGGTCGCGGCGCTGGTCGCCGGGGGTGCGCCACCGGCGGGGTTCGCGCCGGGCCCGCTGGCCGCGACCCGCGCGGCCCTGCTGCGCAAGCGGGCCGGCGAGGTGGCCCGGCAGTGGCCACTGCTCGCCGCCGGCCTCGGCGCCGGCTGGTCGACAACCTTCGCCGACTGGGCCGCCCGGCGACCCACCGCCGGATCGCTGCGCGACGGTTGGGACCTGGCCCGGACGTTGCGCGACCAGCAGGCGCTGCCCCCGATGGCCGCCGAGGAGTTGGCCGTCCGGGAGGCCCGCCTGCGCTACGACGGGCGTGGCACGCCGCGTCCGCGCCGGACGCCGGCGGTGGGCCGCGCCGGCGGCGCCGTCGCGGTGCAGATCGCCGGCCGGGTACGCCTGCTGCGCCCCGCCCCACGGGTGTCCACAGTTGCTGGCGACGCCGTACCGGATGCGGCAGGATCGGAGTTATGGATCTCGGACTGACCGACCACGTGTACGTCCTCACCGGCGCCTCCCGCGGCCTGGGCTTCGCGACCGCGCGGTGCCTGGTCGCGGACGGGGCGCGGGTGGTGCTCTCGGCACGGGACCCGGACGCGGTGGCCGCCGCCGCGCAGCAGCTCGGCGGTCCCGAGCACGCCGTCGGGCTGACCGCCGACCTGGCCGACCCGGAGACGCCGGAGCAGCTCGTCGCCGCCGCCCGGGACCACTTCGGCCGGCTCGACGGCGCGCTGATCTCGGTCGGCGGGCCACCGGCGGGCAACGCCGCCGCGATCAGCGACGAACAGTGGCGGCTCTCCTTCGAGACCGTCTTCCTGGGCACCATCCGTGCGGTCCGCACGATCGCCGCCGCGCTGCCCGAGGGCGGTGCGATCGGGCTGGTGCTCTCCACCTCGGCCCGAGGTCCGGTGCCCGGCCTCGGCATCTCCAACGGCCTGCGGCCCGGCCTGGTCGGGGCCGCCAAGGACATCGCCGACGACTACGGTCCGCGCGGCGTACGGGTGGTCGGCCTGTTGCCCGGCCGGATCATGACCGATCGCAACCGGGAGCTCTTCGGGGCGACCGGCGACCCGGAGCGGGCCCGTGCCGAGGCGGAGGCCACCATCCCGCTGCGCCGCATCGGTGACCCGGCCGAGTTCGGCCGGGTGGCCGCGTTCGTGCTCTCCCCCGCCGCGAGCTACCTCACCGGCATCACCCTGCCGGTCGACGGCGGCGCGCTGCGCGGGCTGTGACCGCCGACAGGGCGCGACCTGCCCGTGCCGTGCCGTCGCCCGAGAAGGCCGAGCCTGACCACCCGGCCGTTGATCGACTCGGGTTCACGGAAACCGGACGGTCGACGCGACCAGGGCACGTCGACTTTCAGGAACCCGAGTCGATCAACGCGCGGCACACCACCCGACCCACCCGGGCGGAGTTGGCGGCCGCCGCCGATCGGACCATTCCCGACGTGCTCGCGCCGGGGTTGGCGGTGCTCTTCGTCGGCATCAATCCGGGCCTCTGGTCGGCCGCGACGGGCTGGCACTTCGCCCGGCCCGGCAACCGGTTCTGGCCCGCCCTGCACCGGGGCGGGTTCACCCCCCGCCTGCTGCACCCGAGCGAACAGGGCGAGTTGCCCGCGCTCGGGCTCGGCATCACCAACATGGCCGCCCGGGCCAGCGCCCGCGCGGACGAGCTGAGCACCGAGGAACTTCTCGACGGCGCGGCGATCCTGACCGACAAGGTGGCCCGGTACCGGCCGCGCTGGGTGGCGGTGGTGGGGGTGACCGCGTACCGGATCGGTTTTCGACGGCCGAAGGCCACCTTCGGGCCGCAGCCGGAGTCGCTGGCCGGCGCCCGACTGTGGGTGCTGCCCAACCCGAGCGGCCTGAACGCACACTTCACCCCGGTCACCCTGGGCCTGGCCTTCGCCGAACTGCGCGTGGCGGCGGTCTGACCAGCGGTCGGCGACGAGCTTGTCGCGCGGCACGCGCACACCTACCCTCAGCGCAGACCGCGATGCCACCACAGTGGAGTGACAATGACGGATGTGTCCGCCGGCACGGCCCCGGGTTCGACAGTCGAGACCCCCGTTGAGGTGTCCACCGGGCCGATCCGAACGCTTGTCGGCATCCAGTTGTACAGCGTGGCGGCCTACCTCGCCGCGGCCGTCGTCCCCTACCTGTGGGCCCCCCGGCCGTACCCGCCGACCTGGACCTTCGTCCTGCCGGGCTGGCTGCTCGGCGTGCCGGGTTTCTACCTCACTCTGCTCGGGCCGGTGCCCGGCATCCTGCTCGCGGTGGTCGGGGTCGGTGTGCTGGTGGCGACGCGCCGCCGCTGCCCGGCGACCCTCTACCGGTGGTGCGTCGCCTCCACCGCTCTCGTCGCCGCCTACGGTGTGTTCGCCGGCACGCCGTTGGCCGGCACCATCGCGGCCTTCGTGGCCGACTGAGTCACGCGGGCCCGGAGTCGACGGCCCGCCCGCCGAACGTCAGTTGGCGGCGGCGGGCGGCAGCACCTCGTCGGCGCGGTACGTGCCCAGCGGCATGACCACCGGCTCGGGGCCGGTCGCGTCGACGAACGGCCTGGGCGAGTCGGCGACCGCGAACTGGGTGCGGTACAGCTCGGCGTAGAGCCCGCCGACCGCCACCAACTCCTCGTGCCGCCCCCGCTCGACGATCCGACCGCCGTCGAGGACCAGGATCTGGTCGGCGTCGCGCACGGTGGAGAGCCGGTGCGCGATCACCAGCGCGGTACGCCCGGCCAGCGCCACCGACAGCGCCCGCTGCACCGCCGCCTCGCTCTCCGAATCCAGGTGTGCGGTCGCCTCGTCGAGGATCACGATCGACGGGGCCTTGAGCAGCAGCCGGGCGATCGCGATGCGTTGTTTCTCGCCACCGGAGAACCGGTAGCCGCGCTCGCCGACGGTCGTGTCCAGCCCGTCGGGCAGCGCGCGGACCAGGTCGGCGACCTGCGCGCCGGCCAACGCGGCCCAGATCTCGTCGTCGGTGGCGTCCGGCTTGGCGTAGCGAAGATTCTCGGCGATCGTCTCGTGGAACAGGTGCGAATCCTGCGTGACCACACCGATCTCGTCGCGCAGGGACGCGAGCGTCGCGTCCCGCACGTCGACCCCGCCGACCAGCACCTGCCCGTCGGTGACGTCGTAGATCCGGGAGATGAGCATGGACAGCGTCGACTTGCCGGCGCCGGATGGGCCGACAAGCGCGACCATCTGCCCCGGCTCCACGCTGAACGAGACCCCCTTGAGCACCGGCTCGTTGACGGTGCGGTCCAGGGTGGCGACCTCCTCCAGGGAGGCCAGGGAGATCTCGGCGGCACTCGGGTAGCGGAACCGCACATCCCGGAAGTCGACCCGGCCGGCGCCCCGGGGCACCACCACCGCGTCGGGCTTCTCCACGATGCCCGGCTGAAGGTCGAGCACCTCGAAGACCCGGTCGAACGAGACAAGCGCGCTCATCACGTCCACCCGGACGTTGGAGAGCGCGGTGAGCGGGCCGTACAGGCGGGTGAGCAGCAGTGCGAGTGTCACGACGGTGCCCGCGCTGACGCCGCCGGTCACCGCGAGCCAGCCGCCGAGGCCGTAGGTGAGCGCCTGCG
Organism: Micromonospora sp. NPDC049171; assembly: GCF_040648275.1. Taxonomy (NCBI): domain Bacteria; kingdom Bacillati; phylum Actinomycetota; class Actinomycetes; order Micromonosporales; family Micromonosporaceae; genus Micromonospora; species Micromonospora sp. NPDC049171. The sequence goes on along the minus strand of NZ_JBEZDJ010000019.1, from coordinate 125,094 downwards.
CCAGTGAGGCGACCAGCAACATCGCCACGAAGAACGTGCGGGAGTACATCGCGGACTGGATGCCGATGTCGCGCACCCGCTCGGCCCGCCCGGCGAACCGCTGGGCCTCGATCTCCGGCTGACCGAAGAGCTTCACCAGCAGCGCGCCGGCCACCCCGAACCGCTCGGTCATGGTGGCGTTCATCTTGGCGTCGAGGTTGTACGACTCGCGTGTGATGTCGGCCAGCCGCCGACCCACCCGGCGGGCCGGGATGATGAAGATCGGCAACAGCACCAGCGAGAGCGCGGTGATCTGCCAGGAGAGGGTGAACATCACGGCGGCGGTGAGCACGAGTTGGATGACGTTGCTGACCACGCCGGACAACGTCGAGGTGAACGCCCGCTGGGCGCCGAGCACGTCGTTGTTGAGCCTGCTGACCAGGGCCCCGGTCTGGGTGCGCGTGAAGAACTGCAACGGCATCCGCTGCACGTGGTCGTAGACCCGGGTGCGCAGGTTGTAGATGATGCCCTCGCCGATCCGGGCCGAATACCATCGTTGGGCCAGCGAGAGCAGGGCGTCGGCGACCGCCAGCCCGGCGATGAACAGAGCCAGCCGCACCACGAGCCGGCCGGCCTCGGTGCCGCCCCGGTTGATCGCGTTGATGACGTCGCCGGCGAGCACCGGTGTGGCCACGCCGATGATGGCGGCCAGGACCACGGTGAACAGGAAGACGACGATGTCACGCCGGTAGGGCTGGGCGAAGGCCACGATCCGTCGGGCGACCCCGCGCTTGAGCCGGTGCGTGGAGACCTCGTCGCTGTTGCGCATCGCCCGGAGCATGCTCCACCCGGCCATGCCACCGCCGGACATCGGGTTGGACATCGCTCACCTCCGGGTCGTCGGACGGACTGCACCGTCAGGTCAATTCTCCCGACGAGTGTGACAACCTCGGTCGTAACCCGGATCTTCCCGCCCGGTCCTTACCTATTCTCCCTGGCCGGCCAGATCGCGCAGTCGGCGGGTCTGTGCCTCCCGCTCGGCGCGCTGCTGGTCGACGTGCGACCGCCCGGCCGCGCCCGCCAGCAACGCCTTGATCTCCACCACCGCGTCGCGGGCACCGGCGAGCAGCCCGGCGGTGAGGTCGCGGACCGCGCCGTCCAGCTCGGCTGGTGGCACCACCAGTGTCGCCAGCCCGATCCGGTCCGCCTCGGCGGCGTCCAGCCGGCGGCCGGTCGCGCAGATCTCCAGTGCCCGCGCGTAGCCGACCAGCTCCACGAGGCGCTTCGTGCCGGCCAGGTCGGGCACCAGGCCGAGGGTCACCTCAGCCATCGACATTTTCGCATCTGCCGCCAACACTCGCAGATCGCAGGCGAGCGCGAGCTGGAAGCCGGCGCCGATCGCGTGCCCCTGCACGGCCGCGACGGAGATGACGTCCGGGCGGTGCAGCCAGGTGAAGCCCGCCTGGAATTCCGCGATGCGCTCGGCGCACTCCTGCTCGGGCAGCGTGGCCAGCTCCGCAAAGGAGCCGGGACCGGAAGCGCCAGCCACCGCGAGGTCGAGGCCGGCGGAGAACGCACGCCCCTCGCCCCGGACCACCACCACCCGCACGTCGCCGGGCAGATCGCGGGAGAAGTCGCTCATCGCCCGCCACATCGCGGGTGTCTGGGCATTGAGCACGTCGGGCCGGCACAACGTCACCGTGGCAACCGGCCCGTCGCAGGTCAACCGAACCCCGGTCGCCTCGGTGGTCACCGGGCGGGCCGGGGCGTCGCGCTTGTCGACGACGCGGGGAGGCGGGTCACGCCTTCTTGCGGCGCCGGGCACCGCCGCGCTGACGCAGCTGCACCCCTGACTCGGTGAGCACTCGGTGGATGAACCCGTAGGAACGGCCGGTCGAGGCCGCCAACGCGCGGATGCTTTCCCCCGACGTGTACCGCTTTACCAGGTCCTTGGCGAGCGTCTGACGCTCGGCTCCGACGATCCGGCGACCCTTCTCAGTACTGGTGGCTGTGCCAGTGGCTGCCATGCTGTGTCCTCACGTCCCAGACTGTGCGGTTCGGATACGGTCCCACCTATTAGACCGCCTCGAACGATCATGCGCCAGATATCAACTCTTCGCCAACCGACACGCTATGCAATGTCAGCTTCCCGATAGAGTGATCCTGGCAATCGACCTCGGGCGGCGTCCGGGCGTACCACCGCCGGATGCTGGCGGCTGCCGGCGACCCGTAGCCTTCGGTCGTGATCGACCTGCTGGGCACCGCGGCCGGAGCCGCCGTGGTCTTCGCCGCCACCGACATCGACGACATCGTCATCCTGACCCTGTTCTTCGTCGCGGCCCGCACCACCGGACGGCCCCACCCCTGGCAGATTGTCGCCGGTCAATACCTCGGCATCGGCGCGCTCGCACTGGCCAGCGCGGTGATCGCGGCTGGCCTGCTGGTGGTGCCGGACCCGTGGACGGGGCTGCTCGGGTTGCTGCCGATCGCGCTGGGCGTCCGCGCGCTGCGGGGTTCCGACGACGACGAGACCCCGGCGGTCGTCACCGGCATGCTCGGTGTGGCCGGCGTGACGATCGCCAACGGCGCCGACAACGTGGCCGTCTACGTGCCGGTGTTCCGAGCCGTCGGTGCCGCCGACAGTGCGGTGTTCCTGCTGGTCTTCGTGCTGCTGATCGCGCTCTGGTGCGCCGCCGGAGCCTGGTTGGGCGGGCACCGCAGGGTGGTGCGGCTGGTCGAACGCGCCGGCGCCTGGCTGGTGCCGACGATCTTCATCGGTGTCGGGGTGGTGATCCTGGTCAGCTCCGGCGTGCTCGGACGGCTCGTCGACCTGCTCGGCTGAGAGCAGGCCCACCCATCCCGGTCAGGCCAGCTCGACCAGCTCGAGCAGGTCGTCGCTCCAGGCGTCCTCGTCGCCGTCGGGCAGCAGGATCGCGCGGTCCGGCTTGAGCGCCAGCACCGCGCCCGGGTCGTGGGTGACCAGGACGATCGCGCCCGGGTAGTTGGCGATGGCGTCGAGCACCTGCTCCCGGCTGACCGGGTCGAGGTTGTTCGTCGGTTCGTCGAGCAGCAGCACGTTGGCGCCGGAACAGACCAGGGTGGACAGGGCCAGCCGGGTCTTCTCGCCACCGGAGAGCACACCGGCCGGCTTGTTCACGTCGTCGCCGGAGAAGAGGAACGCGCCGAGGATCTTGCGCAGGTCGGTGTCGGACTGCTCGACCGCCGCGGCGCGCATGTTCTCCAACACGGTCCGCTCCACGTCCAGCGTCTCGTGCTCCTGGGCGTAGTAGCCCAGCCGCAGGCCGTGGCCCGCGTGCACCTCGCCGGTGTCCGGAGTGAGCAGCCCGCCGAGCATCCGCAGCAGGGTCGTCTTGCCGGCGCCGTTGAGCCCGAGGATGGCCACCCGGGAGCCCCTGTCCACCGCGACGTTGACGTCGGTGAAGATCTCCAGCGAGCCGTACGACTTGGACAGGCCGGTCGCGGTGAGCGGGGTCTTGCCGCACGGCGCGGGGTTGGGGAAACGCACCTTGGCCACCCGGTCGGCGACCCGCACCTCCTCCAGGCCGGAGATCAGCTTCTCGGCGCGGCGGGCCATGTTCTGCGCGGCCACGGTCTTGGTCGCCTTGGCCCGCATCTTGTCGGCCTGCGCCATCAACGCGCCGGCCTTCTTCTCCGCGTTGGCCCGCTCCCGACGGCGGCGCCGCTCGTCGGTCTCGCGCGCCTCCAGGTACGCCTTCCAGCCCAGGTTGTACACGTCGACGACGGAGCGGGTGGCGTCGAGGAACCAGACCTTGTTGACCACCGACTCCAGCAGCGCGCCGTCGTGGGAGATCACGATCAGGCCGCCCTTGTGGTTGGCGAGGAAGCCGCGCAACCAGGTGATCGAGTCGGCGTCGAGGTGGTTGGTCGGCTCGTCGAGCAGCAGGATGCCGCCGCCGTTCTCGCCCGCGTCGCGGAACAGGATCCGGGCCAGTTCGATGCGCCGGCGCTGGCCGCCGGAGAGGGTGCCGATGGTCTGGGCGAGCGCCCGGTCGGGCAGACCGAGGTTGGCGCAGATCCGGGCGGCCTCGGCCTCGGCGGCGTACCCGCCGAGCGCGGCGAACTGGTCCTCCAGCGCGCCGTAGCGCCGGACCAGCTTGTCGGTGGCGTCCTCGGCGAGGCGGGCCTCGATCTCCTGCATCTGGGACATCAGCACGTCCAGGCCGCGCGCGGAGAGCACCCGGTCGCGGCCGGTCACCTCCAGGTCGCCGGTGCGCGGGTCCTGCGGGAGGTAGCCGATGGCGCTGCGCTGGTCGATCTGGCCGGAGTAGGGCTGCCCCTCGCCGGCGAGCACCTTCAGCGTGGTGGTCTTGCCGGCGCCGTTGCGACCGACCAGGCCGATCCGGTCACCCGGCTGCACGCGCAGGGTGGTGTCGGACAGCAGGATCCGGGAACCGGCACGCAGTTCCAGGCCGGTGGCAGTGATCATCTCGTGGGACTCGCTCTCGGGGTCTGGAAGGCTGACTCACGGGCACGCGAAAGCGCCGGCGGGCGAAATGGGCCCGTCGGCGCGGGGCGGTTCAGCCTTCGCAGCGCGGCACGGGGACAAGTGTACCGGGCGCTCCCCGGCGACCCGCCCGGATTACCGATCAAGATCATCGGGTACCGAACGCCTGTCCGGACCCTGTCCGGCACCTCGTGGGACGAAACGACACACAGACGACACTCACCGACATACGGCGATCGGGGTCAGCATGGAACTCAACGAGCGGGCCGAAATCGACACCTCGCAGGTCAACGACGTGGGCCGCGGTGGCGGATCCGGCGGCGGCATCGGCTTCCCGATCCCCGGCGGCGGCGGCCGTGGCGGCATCATCGGCATCGTGGTGGCCGTGCTCGTCGCGCTGCTCGGCGGTGGCTTCGGCCTCAACGCCATGACCAACGGCGACGACACGGGCCAGGCCGGCGGCACCGACCTCAAGGAGGTGTGCGCGACCAGCAACCCCCAGCACCTCGAAGACGTGCGCTGCCGCAACGCGCTCTACGTCAACAGCATCCAGGCCTACTGGCAGAAGACGTACCCGGAGCTGGGCAACGGCAAGTACGAGCCGACCATCACGAACTTCTTCCAGGCCGCCGTGAACACCGGCTGCGGTCAGGCCGACTCCGGCGTCGGCCCGTTCTACTGCCCGGCCGACCGGAAGGTGTACATCGACCTGAGCTTCTACGACGAGCTGGCGTCGCGGTTCGGCGCCAAGGGTGAGTTCGCCCAGCCCTACGTGCTCGCCCACGAGTACGGCCACCACATCCAGAACCTGCTCGGCACCAACGCCAAGGCCGGCCAGGGCGACCAGAGCGGCCCCCGCTCCGCCTCCGTGCGGCTGGAGTTGCAGGCCGACTGCTACGCCGGCGCCTGGGCCAAGCACGCCACCGAGAGCAAGGACAAGACCGGTCAGGAGCCGTTGTTCACGTCGATCACCGAGACCGACATCAGTGAGGCCGTCAACACGGCCGAGGCGATCGGCGACGACAGCATCCAGGAACGCTCCGGCGGGCGGGTCAACCCGGACCAATTCACCCACGGCACGTCCGAGCAGCGCAAGCGCTGGTTCACCCAGGGCTACGACCGCGGCGACCCGAAGACCTGCGACACCTTCGCCACCGACCAGCTCTGACCACGTCGATCATGGAGTTGTGGTGGTGCCCACCGCGTCCACCACCACAACTCCATGATCGACCCGAGCGCGGCGGGCGGGGCGGGCACGGGCGCCGGGTCAGGGAAGTCGTGAGAGCTGGTAGTGGCTGATCTGCCAGTCGTTGTCGACCCGGCGCAGGAGCACACCCAGGTGGGCCGGCAGGGGCGGCCGGTCGGTGAAGCCGAACTCCACCTCCAGGTAGCCGAGGACCACATCGTCGGCGAGTCGACGGATCTCCCGAATGTCGTAGCTGGCGGTCAGGCCGAGCGGCTGGGCGGCGTAGTACGCGGCGACTCCGGCACGCCCGACCGTGTACGGACGCAGCCCCTGAAAGATCGCGTCGTCGGTGAAGCACGACGCGACGCGATCCGGCTCGTGCGCGTCGACAGCCGATTTCCACAGGTCGAGAACCGTACGCAGGATCTGCGCCTCGGGCATGATGATCTCCCTGGTGATCAGGCGGAGCGGCGAAGCACCCGGGACTACCGGGGGCCGGGGTCGTTCGGGTGCGGTGTCAACGGCGTCACCGTCTCGCGTCGCCAAGCGCGCAGCGGCATCGACGCGAGCATCACCTCCAGCTCATCCGCGTCGTCGGCCTGGAAGAGCCCCCACGTACGCCACTCCCCCGGCGCCAGGGGCGGTCGCCACAGTCGCAGGAGACCGCCCTGCGCTGCCAGCTCAGCCGAGCGCGCCGCCTCCCGGCTGCGCATGTCGGCGACCGCATCCTCCGACGTGCCCTGCGGCACGGTGGTCACCATGTCAACCAGAAACTCCACCTGCTCATCCTCCGACCGCCGACCCGTCGGTGAGGCGGTTTTACCTGGGGATGGCCCCTCCGGCGGCCACACCGACCGCCGACGCGCCGCTGAGCCTGGCGACGGTCCCTCCGGCGGTCATACCGACCGCCGACGTCACTCCGCTTGGGCAGGTGCCGGGTCACGCAGTCGGATCCACACCGCCCGCGCCGCGCCGACCGCGGCGACCAGCACCGCGTGGCGGGGCTCCGGCACGTCGAGCAACCGCTCGGCACGAAGCGGCACGAGCGGGGCCAACCGCCGGTCGGCCAGCACCGTGTCCACCGCCCGCCGGTCACCGCCGCAGACCACCGCCGTCAGCCGCGCCGCCTCCGGCAACAGCAGCCGTACGGCCAGGTCCGCCGCGTCACCCAGCGCCGCCTTGGCCTGGTTGTCGCGCCGCCGGGCGAACCGGTGCTGCGACCATCCCCCCGCGGCGGTGCGCCCCTGCACGTACCGGGTGTCCACCTTGGAGACGACGAGGTCGGCGCCCTCGGCCACGCCGATGGCCACCGCGCCCTTGCGGGCCAGCAGGAGGCCGATCCGGCGGGGCGTGACGGCCTGGGCCACGAACTCGGCGACGTCGACGCTGGCCGGCGCCCCGGGTGGGGCGTACAGCTCGGCGGTGGACCCGTCGGGGGCGGTGAGCAGCAGGCCGTACTCCCGCGCGGTGGTGGTGGGCGGGCCGTGCCGGTCGGCGAAGCCCTCGACCCAGCGGCCGACGCGGGCCGGGTCGACCTCGACCCACCGGCCGCCCCCGGCTGCTGGTCGACTGGTCACCGCCCGACCGTACGGCACGACGAGCCCACCCGGGCCCCCGGGCGGTGACCACACATCACAGCGGGACCGGGCCGTCGCGCTCAGCTCGACAGCAGCGTGGCCATCGCCAGGGCGGCGATGAGCGCGCTGGACACCAGACCGGTGACCAGGCGACCACGCGGGCTGGCCAGCGCTCGGCCGACCACCGTGCCACCCCCGGCGAGGAGCAGCTGCCAGCTCGCCGACGCCACGAACACGCCGGCCACGAAGAGCGCCGCGTCGACCGCGCCCGGGGCGACCGCGTCCCGGCGACCGAGCACCAGCGCGGCGAAGTAGAGCACCGTCGCCGGGTTCAGCAGGGTCAACCCGAGCAGCGCCGCGTAGGCCCGCCCGGGAGTGCCCAGGCCCCGACCAGCGGGTGCCGACGGCGCCAGCCGCGAGCGGTGCGCCGACCAGGTCCGCCACAGGCCGTGCGCGGCAAGCCCCAGCAGGACCACGGCGGCGACCACCCGCAGCGGGCCGGCGACCGGCGCGATGATCCCGGCCAGGCCGGCGCCGCCGAACGCCGCGAGCGCCGCGTAGAGCCCGTCGGCCGTCGCCACCGCGAGCGCCGCGGCCGCACCGACCCGAAACGAGGTACGGGCACTGAGCCCCAGGATGAGGATCGCGATCGCGCCGACCGGGATGGCAACGCCGTAGCCGGCGACCAGGCCGCCGAGGAACGCGCCGCTCACGACGACGGGCGACGGATCGAGGCTCGTCCCCGGATCGGCCGCTGTCGGCGCACGGCAGTGGCCGCACGGACAGAAACCTGCATCGGGTACGCCTCAATCACCCGCGCATCCTCCGCGCCGAAGCGGCGTCCCCGCCACCGCATTTCCACGGAGTTTTCACCGAGCGGAGCGACATCCGCCGCCCCGGCGTGTCCCAACCACCGCCCCAGGAGCGACGCGCCCAGGTTGATCAAGAGGTTGGCCGCAGGTGCGATAGGGCTGTAGCCGGCTGGTCAACCCGGGATATGAAGTGCACGATCGCGCGGCGGGGTAGGCCCGGCTTGGCGATCATGGAGTTGTGGTGCCGACTTTAAGGGCTTATGGGAGTTCTGTTGCCCACCACAACTCCATGATCGGCGAGGCAACACTGGTCCACCTGACGCGACGGCGTTGGCATGGATGGAGTGGCATCAGGCGTCGAGCAGGAGAATCGCGCCGATCTTGCCCTTCTGTCGCTGATATGGGCGCATGTGCACGTTATGTCGGGACAGAATGTGCAAGGTCGCGACGCAGGACAGTGCGCGATCCTGCGAGCGGGCGACGCGGGATGGCGCGGGGCGGGGCGCTGCGGTGGCACTGCCTGGGCGTCAACACGCAGCGAGCGCGACGCCCCAGGCGGGGCGTCGCGCTCGACGGGCAGGGCCGACCGGGGTCAGCTCAGACGTTGAAGCCGAGAGACCGGAGCTGGTCGCGACCCTCGTCGGTGATCTTGTCCGGGCCCCACGGCGGGAGCCACACCCAGTTGATTCGAATGTCGTTGACCAGGCCGCCGCCGGGGCCGGTGGTCAGCGCCTGCCGGGTCTGGTCCTCGATCACGTCGGTCAGCGGGCAGGCCGCCGAGGTGAGCGTCATGTCCAGGGTGGCGACGTTCTCGTCGTCGACGTGGACGCCGTACACCAGGCCCAGGTCGACCACGTTGATGCCGAGCTCCGGGTCGACGACGTCCTTCATCGCTTCCTCGATGTCGGCGACCATGGCCTTGCTGACCCCGCCCGCCGGGACGGCAACATCGCCCGCCGAGACGACGGCATCGCCCGCCGGGACGACGGCGTCACCGGCATCCGGCGTCACCGCATCGGTCTGCGCCAGGACGGCGTCATCGGCCTCCGGCGTCGCCGCAGTAGCCGTGTTCTCGCTGCTCATGCCTTCGCTCCGCTTCGCTTCGTAACGCCATGAGGCACCACCGCGCCGCACCACTGACTCGCTCGCTGACGCTCGCTCATGCCTTCACCTCCGGGCTCACGCCCACACCGGCGCGTGCCGCGGCGTCCTTGAACGCCATCCACGGCAGCAGCGCGCACTTGACCCGGGCGGGATAGCGGGCCACACCCGCGAAAGCAACCCCGTCACCGAGCACGTCCTCGTCCGGCGTGACCTGGCCACGTCCGGACATCAACTCCACGAACGCCTCGTGCACCTCGAAAGCTTCCCCGGCGCCCCGACCGCGCAGCAACTCGTGCAGCACGCTCGCCGAGGCCTGGCTGATCGAACAGCCCATGCCGTCGTACGAGATGTCGTGCAGCACGTCGCCGTCGGTGGCCACCCGGACGGTGACCTCGTCGCCGCAGGTGGGGTTGACGTGGTGCGCTTCCCCGACCCGGTCACCGGGGTCGTCGGCGTCGCGCAGGCCACGACCGTGTGGGCGCTTGTAGTGGTCCAGGATGATCTCCTGGTAGAGCTGGTCGAGCTGCACCATCAGTCGAACACCTTCCGCACCTGCTCCAGACCGGCCACCAGAGCGTCGATCTCCTCGGTGGTGGTGTAGAGGTAGAACGAGGCCCGGGTCATCGCCGGGACACCGAACCGGCTGCACACCGGCTTGGCACAGTGGTGGCCCACCCGCACCTGCACGCCCAGCGAGTCGAGCACCTGACCCACGTCGTGCGGGTGCACGTCACCGAGCGCGAACGAGATGGTGCCGCCCCGGCCGACCGGCACGGTCGGGCCGAAGATCCGCAGGTCGGGCACCGAGCCGAGGGCGTCCAGCGCGTACGCCGTCAGCTCCTTCTCGTGCCACTGGATGGCCGGCATGCCGATGCCGGTGAGGTAGTCCACCGCCGCACCGAGCGCGACCGCCTCGGCGATCGGCGGGGTGCCCGCCTCGAAGCGGGCCGGCGGCGCGGCGAACGTCGAGCGGGCCATGGTGACCGTCTCGATCATCGAACCGCCGCCGAACACCGGCGGCATGGCCGCCAGCAGCTCGCCCCGACCCCAGAGCACGCCGATGCCGGTCGGGCCGAGCATCTTGTGCCCGGTGAAGACGATGTAGTCGGCGTCCAGGTCGACCACGTCGATGGGCAGGTGCGGCACCGACTGTGAGCAGTCCAGCAGCAGCAACGCGCCCACCTCACGGACCCGCGCGGTGATCCGGGAGGTGGCGTTGACGGTGCCGAGGATGTTGGACATGTGCACCAGCGAGACGATCTTCGTCCGTTCGGTGACCAGGTCGGCCAGGCCCGACTCGTCCAGCCGGCCCTGCTCGGTGACCGGGAACCAGCGCAGGGTCGCGCCGGTGCGCTCGCAGAGCAGCTGCCACGGGACGATGTTCGAGTGGTGCTCCATCTCGGAGATCACCACCTCGTCGCCCGGACCGAGCCGGAAACGCTCGTCCGTCTCGCGGGACGGAGCAGCCAGCGCAGAGGCGTCCGCGCGCAGCGAGGCGTTCGAGAAGGCGTACGCCACGATGTTGATCGCCTCGGTGGAGTTCTTCGTGAACACCACCTCGTCGACGCTCGGCGCGTTGATGAACGCCGCTATCTTGGCCCGCGCCCCCTCGTACGCCTCGGTGGCCTCGGTGCCCAGCGTGTGCACCGAGCGCGACACGTTGGCGTTGTGCCGCGTGTAGTGCTCGTCGAGCACGTCGAGCACCTGGCGGGGCTTGTGCGAGGTGTTGGCGCTGTCGAGGTAGACCAGCGGGTGCCCGTTGATGTCCCGATCGAGGATCGGGAAGTCGGCACGCACCCGGGCCACGTCGAAACGCGGCACGTCGTCGTACTGTGGCATCCCCGCGGGGATCGCGATGCTGGTCATCTCGACAGCGCCTCTCCCGCTCAGGCCTTGGCCGTGCCGGCCCCGGCGGCGTACCGCTCGTAGCCCTCGGCCTCGAGCTTGTCGGCCAGCTCCGGGCCGCCCTGCTCGACGATCCGGCCGGCCACGAACACGTGCACGAAGTCCGGCTTGATGTAGCGCAGGATCCGCGTGTAGTGGGTGATCAGCAGCATGCCGGTGTCGCCGTTGTCGCGGACCCGGTTGACGCCCTCGCTGACCACGCGCAGCGCGTCCACGTCGAGGCCGGAGTCGGTCTCGTCGAGGATCGCGATCTTCGGCTTGAGCAGCTCCAACTGGACGATCTCGTGCCGCTTCTTCTCACCGCCGGAGAAGCCCTCGTTGACGTTGCGCTGGGCGAACGCCGGATCCATCTGCAGGCGCTCCATCGCGCCGCGCAGCTCGCCACCCCAGGTGCGCAGCTTCGGCGCCTCGCCGTCGATGGCGGTCTTCGCGGTCCGCAGGAAGTTGGCCACCGAGACGCCGGGCACCTCGACCGGGTACTGCATGGCCAGGAAGAGGCCGGCGCGGGCCCGCTCGTCGACGGTCATGGCGAGCACGTCCTCGCCGTCGAGGGTCACCGTGCCGCCGGTGATCTCGTACTTGGGGTGACCGGCGATCGAATACGCAAGCGTGGACTTGCCGGAACCGTTCGGGCCCATGATCGCGTGGGTCTCACCGGACTTCACGGTCAGGTCGACGCCGGCCAGGATCGGCTTGAGCTCACCCTCGGGCAGCTTGACCGACACCTTCAGGTCGCGGATCTCCAGGGTGCTCATTATCGGGTCACTCCATTACTCGGCGTCAGGCTGAGGTAGATGTCGCCGTCGCGGACTTCGACGGGGTAGACGGGGACGGGTTCGGTGGCCGGCAGACCGGAGGGCTGCCCGGTGCGCAGGTCGAAGCGCGAGCCGTGCAGCCAGCACTCCAGCGTGCAGCCGTCCACCTCACCCTCGGAGAGGGCGACCGCGGCGTGCGAGCACTCGTCGTAGGCGGCGTAGAACTCGCCGTCCTCGCCGTGCACGAGCGCGATCGGGGTGCCGTCGACGTCCGCGCTGATCGCGGTGCCCTTCGGCACGTCCTCGGTGGAGCAGAGGCGGATCATCAGGCGCCCGCCTTGGTGAGCCGGGCCTCGATCGCGTCGCCGAGGCTCTCGCGCAGCGACTCCACCGGGATCTTGTTGATCAGCTCGGCGAAGAAGCCGCGGACCACCAGCCGGCGGGCCTCACTCTCCGGAATGCCCCGGGCCATCAGGTAGAACAACTGCTCGTCGTCGAAGCGGCCGGTCGCGCTGGCGTGGCCGGCGCCGGCGATCTCGCCGGTCTCGATCTCCAGATTGGGTACGGAGTCCGCCCGCGCGCCGTCGGTGAGCAGCAGGTTCCGGTTGATCTCGTACGTGTCGGTGCCGGTCGCCTCGGCCCGGATCAGCACGTCACCGACCCAGACGGTGTGCGCGCTCTCGCCCTGCAGGGCGCCCCGGTAACCGACGTAGCTGCGGCAGTCCGGCACGGAGTGGTCGACCAACTGCCGGTGCTCCAGGTGCTGGCCGGAGTCGGCGAAGTAGACGCCGTACAGCTCGGCCTCGCCACCCCGACCGGTGTATTCCACGCTGGTGAACTGCCGGACCAGGTCGCCGCCCAGGGACACCTGGATGTGGATGACCTTGGCGTCCCGGCCCAGCTTGATCTTCAGGTGCTGGGCCTGGACCGCGTCGTCGGCCCAGTCGGCGATCGTGACAAGCGTCAGCTTCGCGCCGTCGGTCACGGCCACCTCGACGTTGTCGGCCAGGGTGGCCGACCCGACGTACTCCACGACCACTGTCGCCTCGGCGAACCGGCCCACCTCGACGAAGGTGTGACCGAACGCCGGCTGCTCGACGCCCTGGCCGACCACCCGCAGACGCACCGGCTCGCCGAGCACCACGTCTTCGGCCACCCGCAGCAGCAGGGCGTCGGCGGCGGCACCGTAGGCCAGCGCGCTGACCCGGTCGACCGGGGTCAGCACGCTGCCGACCCGCTCGTCGTCGCGGCCGACCCGGGTGATGGCGACGCCCTCGGGCAGGGCACCGTACTCGTGTCGGACCGCGCCGGTCGCGGCCGGCGCCGCATCCGACGACTCCAGCTCGGCGCGGCTGGCGCCGCGCAGCGATCTGGAGCCGTCGCCTGTCAGGCCGCGGAGGCGCTTGAGCGGGGTGAAACGCCACTCCTCCTCCAGGCCGGTGAGGGCCGGGAAGTCGGCGACGTCGTACGAGCGCAGCGCCTGCGACTTGGTGCTGGGAGGCGGCGCGGAAGCCTGGGTAGTCATGTCTTCCTTGGTCTGTCTGTTCCGTGACGACGAGGTTGGGGCCGGGTGCGGGCGGGCCGACGTTCCGGCCCGCCCGGCGGGAGCGGCGGCGTCAGCCGACCGCACCCTCCATCTGAAGCTCGATCAGGCGGTTGAGCTCCAGGGCGTACTCCATCGGGAGCTCCTTGGCGATCGGCTCGATGAAGCCGCGCACGATCATGGCCATCGCCTCGTCCTCGCTCAGGCCCCGGCTCATCAGGTAGAAGAGCTGGTCGTCGCTGATCTTGGAGACGGTCGCCTCGTGCCCCATCGACACGTCGTCCTCGCGGATGTCGACGTACGGGTAGGTGTCCGAGCGGGAGATGGTGTCGACGAGCAGCGCGTCGCACTTGACCGTGCTGCGGCTGTGGTGCGAACCCTCAAGCACCTGCACCAGACCCCGGTACGAGGTGCGGCCGCCGCCACGGGCGATCGACTTGGAGATGATGGTCGAGGAGGTGTGCGGCGCGGCGTGCACCATCTTGGCGCCGGCGTCCTGGTGCTGACCTTCGCCGGCCATCGCCACCGAGAGCACCTCACCCTTGGCGTGCTCGCCGGTCATGTAGACCGCCGGGTACTTCATGGTCACCTTGGAGCCGATGTTGCCGTCGACCCACTCCATGGTCGCGCCCTCGTGGCAGACGGCGCGCTTGGTGACCAGGTTGTAGACGTTGTTCGACCAGTTCTGGATGGTCGTGTAGCGGCAGCGCGCGTTCTTCTTCACGATGATCTCCACGACCGCGCTGTGCAGCGAGTCGGAGGAGTAGAGCGGCGCGGTGCAGCCCTCGACGTAGTGCACGTACGCACCCTCGTCGACGATGATCAGCGTCCGCTCGAACTGGCCCATGTTCTCCGTGTTGATCCGGAAGTAGGCCTGCAGCGGGATCTCCACCTGCACACCCTTCGGCACGTAGATGAACGAGCCGCCGGACCACACGGAGGTGTTCAGGGCGGCGAACTTGTTGTCGCCGACCGGGATCACCGTGCCGAAGTACTCCTTGAAGACGTCCTCGTGCTCGCGCAGCGCGGTGTCGGTGTCCAGGAAGAGGACGCCCTGCTCCTCAAGGTCCTCACGGATCTTGTGGTAGACGACCTCGGACTCGTACTGCGCCGCGACACCGGCGACCAGGCGCTGCTTCTCCGCCTCCGGGATGCCCAGCCGGTCGTAGGTGTTCTTGATGTCCTCGGGCAGGTCCTCCCAGCTGGTGGCCTGCTTCTCGGTGGACCGCACGAAGTACTTGATGTTGTCGAAGTCGATGCCGGTGAGGTCCGCGCCCCAGGCCGGCATCGGCTTGCGGCCGAACAGCCGCAGACCCTTCAGCCGCAGGTCGAGCATCCACGCCGGCTCGCTCTTCTTGGCCGAGATGTCCCGCACCACCGCCTCGTTGATGCCGCGCTGGGCGACCGCCCCGGCGGCGTCCGGGTCGGACCAGCCGTACTCGTACCGGCCCAGGGCGGCAAGCTGCTCTTCCTGGGTCAGGGGCTGGACGATCTGCTCGGTCATCTATCTGTCCTCACAGTGGTGACGGGATTACCGGATTGAGCACGCCCCGGCTGGGTCGGAATGTGCGTGGTGCACACCCCGTCGCCGTGCGCGATGGTGGCAAGGCGCTGCACGTGGGTGCCGACCAGACGGGAGATCACCGCGGTCTCGGCCTCGCACAGCTGAGGAAACTCGGCGGCCACGTGCGCCACCGGACAATGGTGCTGGCAGAGCTGACCGCCGGAGGCGATCGTGGTCGCGTTGGCAGCGTAACCCTCGGCGGTGAGAGCCGCGGCGAGTGCCTCGGCTCGGGCGAGAGGGTCGTCGCCGGCGTCCTCCATGGCCGCCCGACAGCGCGACTCCAGAGCGGAGACCTGCTCGGTGGCGAACGCCTCGACCGCGTCCGACCCGCCGCCGCGGGCGATCCAGCGCAGTGCGGCGGTGGCCATGTTGTCGTAGTGATGGGTGCCACAGCGAACCCGACCGGCCTCGGTCAGCATGAACACCTTGGCCGGACGCCCCCGACCGCGGCTGCCCTGTACGGCTTGCTCGCGGGCGTACACGTCGCCGTCGGCGAGCATCGCGTCGAGGTGCCGGCGGATCGCCGCCGGGCTGAGCCCGAGGGCCGCGCCAAGCTGCGCGGCGGTCGTCGCACCCCGCTCCAGCAGCAGTTGGGTGACCCGGTCACGGGTGGAACTCTCTGCCGCCGTGGCACCAGCGGGTGCCACCGAGGCGGTCACGACCGGCGCGGACGCGGACGCACCGACGGCTCGGACAGCCGTCGGCTGGTGCCCCGGAAGCGCCGCCGCGTTTTTCACAACGCCAACGTTACGTAATTACCCGGAGGGTCGCAAACCCGGGCCCCGGTGATCCGAACCACCGAGCCGACGGAGTCGGACGAACCTCGATCACTACAGTGCGTAGGATTTGCGCCGTGAACCGAATCGTCCGTCCGGTCCCCGGCATCCTGCTGCGCCGCCTCGCGCTCGCCTCGATCATCGCGAACGTGGGCATCGTCGTCACCGGCGGAGCCGTCCGACTGACCGCCTCGGGCCTCGGCTGCCCCACCTGGCCCCGGTGCACCGACGATTCGTACGTCACCACCCCCGAGATGGGGGTGTACGGGGTGATCGAGTTCAGCAACCGGATGCTGACCTTCGCGGTCGGCCTGATCGCGCTGGCCACGCTGCTGGCCGTCCTGACACTGCGGGCGCGGCGACCCGGGCTGCTGCCCCTCGCGGTCGCCGTCTTCCTGGGCATCCCCGCCCAGGCGGTGGTCGGTGGCATCACCGTGCTCACCAACCTCAACCCATGGGTGGTCGGCCTGCACTTCCTGGCCTCGATGGCGGTGATCGCCGCCGCGTACGCCCTCTGGCGGCGCATCGGCGACCCGGACGGCCCGACCGTGGCCGTGGTGCCCACACCGCTGCGCGCGCTGGCCCGCGTCACCACCGGCGTCGCCGTCGCGGTGCTGGTCATCGGCACCTGGGTCACCGGCAGCGGTCCACACGCCGGCGACCACGGCGCGGCCCGCAACGGACTGGACCCGGAGTCGATCTCCCAGGTGCACGCCGACGGGGTCTTCCTGCTGATCGGCCTCTCGGTGGCGCTGATCTTCGCGTTCCGCGCCGTGGGTGCGCGCCGGGCCACCCGTGCCGCGATCGTCCTGGTCGCCGTGGAGCTGGGTCAGGGTGTGATCGGTTTCGTGCAGTACTTCACCCACGTGCCGGCGCTCCTGGTCGGCGCGCACATGCTCGGCGCCTGCCTGGTGCTGCTGGCCACCCTCTCGGTGCAGTGGTCGACCCGCGAGCGCCGCCCGGTCGCCCCGGCGGCCGAGGCCACCCCGGCCGACGCCGCCGCCCCCGTCCCGGCCACCGTCTGACCCCCGCCCGCCCCCCAGGCCCCGCGCACCCCGCAGGCCCCGCGCACCCCGCAGTCCCGCCCGCCCCGCCCGCCCCGCGCGCCGCCCGCCCGCATGGCCTTGATCGACTCGGTTTTCAGGAAGTCGCGGTGTCCGGGTCGATCTGACGGGCCGACTTTCAGAAAGCCGAGTCGATCAAGGCGCTCTGCGGGCGGATCCTGACTGTGCGATCGCCGCCGGGAGCCCGGCCGTGCCGGTCAGGCCCCGCGGGTCAGGTGGGTGGCGATCGCGGCGGCGAGACGGTCGGGGGCTCCGTCCGCGTACCCGATGAACAGTGACGGCTCGGTCAGTTCCAGCTCGACCAGGACCGGCTCGCCGTCCGGGCCGGGGATCAGGTCGACCCGGGCGTAGAGCAGTTGCCGCGTGCCGCCGGGCACCGTGGCGAGGGTCTTCTCGGCCACCGCCAGTTGGGCGGGCCGGGCGGTACGGGTGGTGATCTCCTCGGCCTTGTAGAGCCCGTCCGGGCCGAGGTCCGGACCGGTCAGCATCGGACCCTTGCGGATCGCGTGGCTGAACGTGAGCCCGTCCGGGCCGGCCAGGAAGAGCAGTGCGGTCTCGCCCTCGGTGTCGATGGCACGCAGGTACGGCTGGACCATGGTCACCCGGCCGGCGTCGGAGAGCCGGCGGACGTGTGCGGCGGCCAGGTCCCGGTGTTCCGGGTCGGCCAGGTCGTAGCGGCCGGTGTCCTGACTGCCGGCGCTCACGGCGGGCTTGAGCACGTACTCGCCGGTCTCGGCCGGTGGCTGCCAGCTCTCCCCCGGCGCGATCCAGGCCGTCGGCACGGTCGGCACCCCGGCGGCGCTCAGCTCGGCGAGGTAGCGCTTGTCGGTGTTCCAGCGGACCACGTCGGCCGGGTTGACCAACGCCGCGACGGTGGCCGCCCAGGCGACGAACTCGTCGCGGCGTAGCGCGTAGTCCCAGGGTGAGCGGAGCACGACCAGGTCGTAGGAGGACCAGTCGACGTCGGGGTCGTCCCACACCGCGGTCTCGACGGAGATGCCCCGGGCCGTCAGTGGAGCGAGGACCAGCCGGTCGTCCGGGTCGAGATCGACGAGGTCGGCACAGGTGACGAGAGCGACCCGGGGTTTCCCCCGGGTCGACTGGTGGTGGGTGGTCAATTCGGTTGGCTGCTCAGCGAGCCATCGTGCGCCGGGCCATCGACCGCCAGAGGTCGTTGCTCGGACGCATCTGGTCCATCAGTTCACGCTCCCAGGCGTTCTCGACGGTGACTCCCGCCTCGGCGCACGCCTCCCGGGCGGTGACGGTGTCGTCGGCGAACTGGTCGCCCCACTCGCCGTCGGAACCCACCAGGACGATTCGCGCGCCACGCTTGCCGACGTACTCGATGACCGCCTTCGCACCGCCGTGGCCGGCGGCGAACGCCTTGAGGCCCGCGACCAGGCCCTGGGGGGGCTGCTCGGCGGCGGTCTGCTCGGCCGTCATCGTCGTATCGGAACCATCTGCCATAACGCGAAGCCTAAGCAGACCTGCACCCTCCCGGGCGAGAACCATGAACCTTTTGTGATGCCAATTACCTAAAGGTTTGAGAAGGATCACGGGTTTCCTGTCCGGCTATATCCGGACTTTCCCGCACAAAGGGAGCGGGCAAACCGTGCTCCAACCCGCGCAGTTGAGCCGATCCGGCTCATGCTGAAAGTTACTCTTATGTGACGTTAAACCCGGACAACTCATCCATGCCCGTGATTAGTCAGGAGAGTCCCGGCGGCCGAGCCGCGGTCTGGGAGGGCAGGTCAGATCAGCGCGTCGAGCGCGACGGCCGCGAACACGATCGTCAGGTACGTCGTGGACCAGTGGAACAGCCGCATCGGCTTGACCGCCTCGCCCCGCGTCGCACGCCGGCAGAGTCGGTGTGCCTCGACCACGAAGATGGCACCGACCACCAGGGTCGGCACCCCGTAGATCGCGCTGAGCCCCAGCGGCCAGACCGCGAGGGAGGTGAGCACGGTGAGCCACGCGAAGATCAGGATCTCGGCGTTCACCCGGCGGACCGAGGCCACCACCGGCAGCATCGGGATCCCGGCGCGGGCGTAGTCGTCCTTGTACTTCATGGCGAGCGGGTAGAAGTGCGGCATCTGCCAGAAGAAGACCACCGCGAAGAGCCCCCAGGCGGCCGGCGCCAGTGAGCCGGTGACCGCCGCCCAGCCGATCAGCACCGGGGCCGCCCCGCAGGCGCCACCCCAGAAGGTGTTGGTCGGGGTGGAGCGCTTGAGCCACAGCGTGTAGATGACGTCGTAGTAGACGATCGCGGCGAGGGTCAGCCCGGCGGCGAGCAGGTTGGTGAACGCCGCCATCAGGGCGATCGACACCGCCGCCAACACCAGACCGAAGACCAGCGCGTTACGCGGTGACACGGTGTGCGCCGGCAGCGGCCGCCGCTTCGTACGCCGCATCAACTGGTCGATGTCCCGGTCGATGTAGCAGTTGAGCACGCTTGCCGCGCCCGCGGCGAGCGAGCCGCCGATCAGCACGACGGCCATCAGCCACAGCGACGGGAGCCCGCCGTCGGCGAGCATCATCGCCGGGATGGTGGTGACCAGCAGCAACTCGACGATCCGCGGCTTGGTGAGCGCCACGTACGCCGAGAGGACCCCACGCACGTCCCGCCGGGCCACCGGACCCTCGGCCGCCCGTGCCGGGTGTTGCCCGGCCGGGTTGCTCGCGGGGCGCTCGGTGATCATGCTCACGGATTGGCACCTTCCGGCATCGGCACGGGGAGATCGGATCGGCGGGCCGCTCGGGCCCGCACGCCGACCCACACACTACGCGTTGTCGTTTTGGCTGCCCGGCCGACCCGACAACGGTGCGGGCCGTCACACCACCGAGTTGAGCCAGGCATCCGGAACGTCACGTCGCGCACACCATGATGAGATCCCCGGGCGCGGGTTTAGGGACGCTCGATAAGGTCATCGGTGAGGGTTCCGCCCATCTGCCGAGGAGCACAACCATCGTGGCTGCCAAACGACCCGAGCACTCCGCACTGAACTGGTCCGACCTCGATCGCCGGGCCGTCGATACCGTCCGCGTGCTGGCCATGGACGCCGTAGAGAAATCCGGCAACGGCCACCCGGGCACCGCGATGAGCCTCGCGCCCGCGGCGTACCTCCTCTTCAACCGCGTCATGCGGCACAACCCGGCCGACCCGAACTGGCCCGGCCGGGACCGGTTCGTCCTCTCCGCCGGGCACTCCAGCCTGACGCTCTACATCCAGCTCTTCCTGTCCGGTTACCCGTTGAGCCTGGACGACCTCAAGTCGCTGCGGCAGTGGGGCTCGCAGACCCCGGGTCACCCCGAGCACGGGCACACCCCGGGCGTGGAGACCACCACCGGCCCGCTCGGGCAGGGCCTGGGCAACGCGGTCGGCATGGCCATGGCGGCCCGCCGCGAGCGCGGCCTGTTCGACCCCGAGGCCGAGCCGGGCGCGTCGGTCTTCGACCACGACATCTGGTGCATCGTCTCCGACGGCGACATCGAGGAGGGCATCAGCCACGAGGCCAGCGCCCTCGCCGGGCACCAGCAGCTGGGCAACCTCACGGTGATCTACGACGACAACGAGATCTCCATCGAGGACGACACCCGGATCGCCAAGAGCGAGGACGTGGCCGCCCGCTACGAGGCGTACGGCTGGCACGTGCAGACCGTCGACTGGCGCAGCGGCGACGCCGACCAGGGCGACTACCACGAGGACGCCGAGGCGCTGTACGCGGCGCTGGTGGCCGCCCGTTCGGAGACCGGCCGTCCCTCCTTCATCGCGCTGCGCACCATCATCGGCTGGCCCGCCCCCAACAAGCAGAACACCGGCAAGATCCACGGCTCGGCGCTCGGCGCCGACGAGGTGAAGGCCACCAAGCGGATCCTCGGCTTCGACCCGGAGCAGACCTTCCAGGTCGACGAGGACGTGCTCACCCACGCCCGTTCGGTGATGGGCCGCGGCTCCGAGGCCGAGCAGCAGTGGACCACCGCGTTCGACGCCTGGAAGAAGGCCAACCCGGAGCGCACCGCGCTCTACGAGCGGTTGGCCGGCCGGGTGCTGCCGGACGGCTGGACCGACGCGCTGCCGGTCTTCCCCGCCGACGCCAAGGGCGTGGCCACCCGGGCCGCGTCCGGCAAGGTGCTGGAGGCGCTCGCGCCGGTGCTGCCGGAGCTGTGGGGTGGTTCGGCCGACCTGGCCGAGAGCAACAACACCACCATGAAGGGCGAGCCGTCGTTCATCCCGGCCACCCACGCCACCAAGGACTTCCCCGGTCACGAGTACGGCCGCACGCTGCACTTCGGCATCCGTGAGCACGCCATGGGCGCGATCCTCAACGGCATCGCCCTGCACGGCGGCACCCGCCCGTACGGCGGCACGTTCCTGGTGTTCAGCGACTACATGCGCCCGTCGGTGCGGCTGGCCGCGTTGATGGGCCTGCCGGTCACCTACGTCTGGACGCACGACTCGATCGGCCTCGGCGAGGACGGCCCGACCCACCAGCCGGTGGAGCACCTGACCGCGCTGCGGGCCATTCCGGGCCTGGACGTGGTCCGCCCGGCGGACGCCAACGAGACGGCCTGGGCGTGGCGGCTGGCGCTGGAGCACACCGACCGGCCGACTGCCATGGCGCTGAGCCGTCAGCCGCTGCCGACCCTGGACCGGGAGGTCCTGGGCGATGCGGACGGCGTGGCCAAGGGCGGTTACGTGCTGGCCGAGGCGTCCAACGGCAAGCCGCAGGTGATCATCGTCGGCACCGGCTCCGAGGTGCAGCTCTGCCTGACCGCCCGGGAGCGGCTGGAGGCCGACGGCACCCCGACCCGGGTCGTCTCGATGCCCTGCCAGGAGTGGTTCTACGAGCAGGATGAGGCGTACCGGGAGTCGGTGCTGCCACGCGGGGTAAAGGCACGGGTGAGCGTGGAAGCGGGCATCGCGATGTCGTGGCGTGGCGTCGTCGGTGATCTGGGCGAGAGCGTCAGCCTGGAGCACTACGGGGCGAGTGCCCCGCACACCGTGCTCTTCGAGCAGTTCGGGTTCACCCCCGACCGGATCGTGGCGGCGGCACACGCCTCGCTGGCCCGGGTGGGCGACATCACCGGTTTCACGACCGGCAACTGAGGGAGCGTGGACGGCATGACCGACAAGCTGAATGAGCTCACCGCCGCGGGCGTGGCGGTGTGGCTCGACGATCTTTCCCGGGTGCGGTTGAGCTCCGGCGGGCTGGACCAGCTCCGCCGCGAGAAGCACGTGGCCGGTGTCACCACCAACCCGACGATCTTCGCTAAGGCGCTGAGCGACGCCGACGAGTACAACTGGCAGCTGCACGACCTCGCCACCCGTGGCATCGAGGTCGAGGAGTCGGTGCGCATGCTCACCACCTACGACGTGCGGTGGGCCTGCGACGTGATGCGTCCGTCCTACGACGGCAGCGACGGCGTCGACGGTCGGGTCTCCATCGAGGTGGACCCCCGGGTGGCACACGACAGCGACAAGACGGTGGCCGAGGCCAAGGCCCTGTGGTGGCTGGTCGACCGCCCCAACCTCTACATCAAGATCCCGGCCACCGAGGCCGGCCTGTCGGCGATCACCGACACGCTCGCCGAGGGGATCAGCGTCAACGTGACGCTGATCTTCGGCCTGGACCGCTACTCGGCGGTCATGGAGGCGTTCCTCTCCGGTCTGGAGCAGGCCAAGGCCAACGGCCACGACCTGTCGAAGATCGGCTCGGTGGCGTCGTTCTTCGTCTCCCGGGTCGACTCCGAGGTCGACAAGAGGCTCGAGAAGATCGGCTCCGACCAGGCCAAGGCCCTGAAGGGCAAGGCCGCCATCGCGAACGCCCAGCTGGCGTACGAGCGCTACAGCGAGGTGTTCTCCTCCGACCGGTGGAAGGCGCTCGCCGCCGCCGGGGCGCACCCGCAGCGGCCGCTGTGGGCGTCCACCTCGACGAAGAACCCGGACTACCGCGACGTGATCTACGTCGAGGAGCTGATCGCCCCCGGCACCGTCAACACCATGCCGGAGTCGGTCATCCACGCGTACGCCGATCATGGCGAGACCCGCGGCGACACCATCACCGGCGCCTACGACGCGGCCCGCAAGGTCTTCGCGGACCTGGAGTCGGTCGGGGTGGACATGGCCGACGTGATCGCCACCCTGGAGCGCGAGGGCGTGGAGAAGTTCGAGGCCAGCTGGCAGGAGCTGCTCGACGGCGTCCGTAAGTCGCTGAAGGCGGCGGCCGAGGGCAAGGGTGCGCCGAACAAGGCCGCCAAGGGCAACGCCAAGGGCGCCGAGAAGGCCGGTGGCGCATGAGCGAGCGCATCGAGCGAATCAGCAGGCTCAGTGCGAAGGTGCCTCATGACGGCACGCAGCGAAGCGGAGTGACGGCATGAGCGACCTACTTGCGGGGCCGGTGGAGGCCGCTGCCGGGCTCGCCGTGTACGGCGCGGACG
The DNA here is from genome assembly GCF_040648275.1 of Micromonospora sp. NPDC049171. Lineage (NCBI taxonomy): Bacteria > Bacillati > Actinomycetota > Actinomycetes > Micromonosporales > Micromonosporaceae > Micromonospora > Micromonospora sp. NPDC049171. The sequence goes on along the minus strand of NZ_JBEZDJ010000019.1, from coordinate 101,905 downwards.
CGGTCGACAAGTCCGCGCCCGCGTCGACCCGGGAGGCGCTGGTCAAGGCCGGCGTCCCGGGCAGGTTGGCGGGCAAGGACGCGAGCCTCTGGGGTCCGGACGCCGAAGCCGAGGCGAAGGTCCGCCTCGGCTGGGTCGACACCCACCGGCGCAGCCGGGAGCTGCTGGCGCAGTTGGCCGAGCTGAAAGCGGAGCTGGCCGACCTGGACCACGTGGTGCTCGCCGGCATGGGTGGCTCGTCGCTGGCCCCCGAGGTGATCACCCGGACCCTGGGTCGCCCGCTGACCGTGCTGGACACCACCGACCCGGGCCAGGTCCGGGCGGCGCTCGGTGACCGGCTGGAACGCACAGTGGTGGTGGTGGCCAGCAAGTCCGGCTCGACGGTGGAGACCGACAGCCACCGACGTGCCTACTGGCAGGCGTTCCTGGATGCCGGGATGACCGAGGCGGAGGCCGGTCGGCACTTCGTCATCGTCACCGACCCGGGTTCGCCGCTGGAGGCCACCGCCGCGGAGATGGGCGCGTTCACCGTGCTCGCCGACCCGAACGTGGGCGGCCGGTACTCGGCGCTCACCGCGTTCGGGCTGGTGCCCTCGGCGCTGGCCGGGGTGGAGGTCGCGGAGCTGCTCGACCAGGCCGACGCGCTGGCCGCGTCGTTCGGCGGGGACCGGGACAATCCGGCGCTGGCGCTGGGTGCCGCCCTGGGTGCCGCGGCCACGCTGGCCCGGGACAAGGTCGCCCTGGTCTCCGACGGCACCGGTATCGACGGGCTCGGCGACTGGGCCGAGCAGCTGATCGCCGAGTCGACGGGCAAGGCCGGGGTGGGCATCCTCCCGGTGGTCGTGGAGTCCCCGGGCAGCCCCGGTGCGACCGGGGCCGACGTGCTGACGGTCAGCTACGGCGGCTCGCTCGCCCCCGGTGACGTGCCGGGTGGCGGCGCCACCCCGGACGTGGCCGTCAACGGCCCGTTGGGCGCGCAGTTCCTGGCCTGGGAGTACGCGACGGCGGTGGCCGGCGTGGTGCTCGGTATCGACCCGTTCAACCAGCCGAACGTCACCGAGTCCAAGGAGAACACCAACAAGATCCTGGCCTCGGGCCTGCCGGCGGAGTCGCCGTCGTTCACCGAGGGCGCGATCGAGGTGTACGCCCCGCAGGGCGCTCCGGGTGACCTGGCCGGGGTGCTGCGCTGGCTGCTCGACGGGCTGGGCGACGATGGCTACCTCGCCGTGATGGCGTACCTCGACCGGTTCGCCGACGCCGACGCGGCCCGGCTGCGGCCGCTGCTCGCCGAGGCGGGCGGGCGGCCGGTCACCTTCGGCTGGGGGCCGCGGTTCCTGCACTCCACGGGCCAGTACCACAAGGGCGGCCCACAGGTGGGCAGCTACCTTCAGGTGACCGGTGCGGTCGCCGAGGATCTGGCGGTGCCGGGCAAGCCGTACACGTTCGGTGTGTTGCAGGCGGCGCAGGCCGCCGGTGACCGGCAGGCCCTCGCCGGGCGGGAGCGCCCGGTGCTGCGGCTGCACCTGACCGACCGTGCCGCCGGTGTCGCCCAGCTGCTCGACGCCGCCGGTGCGCTGCGGGCGTGAGGATGTACGACGTGACTGAAGCGGAAGCGAGGGGGCACCGTGAGCGCGAGGAGTGAGCCGGGTTCGCGAGCCCCGCAGTCGCGAACCGAGGGGGCACCGTGAGCGCGAGGAGTGAGCCGGGTTCGCGAGCCCCGCAGTCGCGAACCGAGGGTGGCGCGACGAACCCGCTGCGCGACCCGCAGGACCGCCGGTTGCCCCGGATCCCGGAGCCCTGTGCTCTGGTGATCTTCGGGGTGACCGGCGACCTGGCCCGCAAGAAGCTGCTCCCGGCGGTCTACGACCTGGCCAACCGGGGGTTGCTGCCGCCCGGTTTCGTGGTGCTCGGCTTCGCTCGCCGCGACTGGGGTGACGGCGACTTCGAGACGTTGGCCTGCGAGGCCGCCCGCAAGCACGCGCGTACCCCGTGGCGGGACGAGGTGTGGGCGCGGCTGGCCGGCAACATCAAGTTCGTCGGCGGGTCGTTCGACGACGACGCGGCCTTCGACCAGCTCTCGTCGACGCTCGACGACCTGCGCCAGACGCACGGCATCACCGGTAACGCGGCGTTCTACTTCTCCATCCCGCCGGCCGCGTTCCCGGTCGTGCTCAAGCAGCTGGCCCGCACCGGGATGGCCGACAACGAGAAGTCCGGCGGTTGGCGTCGGGTCGTGGTGGAGAAGCCGTTCGGCAACGACCTGCCCTCGGCGAAGTCGCTCAACGACCTCGTCGACGACGTGTTCACCCGGGAGGACGTCTTCCGGATCGACCACTACCTGGGCAAGGAGACAGTTCAGAACATCCTCGCCCTGCGCTTCGCCAACAACCTGTTCGAGCCCCTGTGGAACTCCAAGTACGTCGACTCGGTGCAGATCACCATGGCCGAGGATGTCGGCATCGGCACCCGTGCCGGCTTCTACGACACCGTCGGCACCGCCCGCGACGTGCTCCAGAACCACCTCCTGCAACTGCTGGCCCTGGTGGCGATGGAGGAGCCGACAAGCTTCGACGCCGACGAGATCCGGGCCGAGAAGCTGAAGGTGCTCAAGGCGATCACGCTGCCCAAGGACGTGGCGCGCGACACCGTGCGTGGCCAGTACCTGCCCGGCTGGGTGGGTGGCGAGCGCGCGGTCGGCTACCTGGAGGAGCGCGACGTCCCCGCCGACTCCACCACGGAGACGTACGTGGCGGTGCGGCTGGGCATCCAGAACCGCCGGTGGGCGGAGGTGCCGTTCTACATCCGGGCCGGCAAGCGACTGCCCCGGCGGGTCACCGAGGTCGCCATCATGTTCAAGAAGGCACCGCACCTGCCGTTCAACGACGCCGACATGGAGTCGCTGGGCAACAACCAGTTGGTCATCCGGGTGCAGCCGGACGAGGGCGTGGTGCTCAAGTTCGGCTCCAAGGTGCCGGGCACCACGATGGAGGTCCGCGACATCGCGATGGACTTCCAGTACGGCGAGGCGTTCACCGAGTCCAGCCCCGAGGCGTACGAGCGGCTGGTGCTGGACGTGCTGATCGGCGACCGCACCCTGTTCCCGGACGCGGCCGAGGTCGAGCAGAGCTGGCAGGTGATCGACCCACTGGAGCATGCCTGGGCGGGCACCAAGCCGGAGCCGTACCGGGCCGGCGAGTGGGGGCCGCGGGCCTCCGACGAGATGCTGGCCCGCGAGGGCCGCGCTTGGAGAAGAGCATGATCGGGCTGTGGGACACCACCGGCAACGAGGTGGTCAAGGCGCTCGCCGCCGAGCGGCGCAGCGCCGGCGGCGTGGCCAGTGGGATGGCGCTCACGCTCATCGTGGTGGTGGACGAGAAGCGGGTCCGTGAGGCGGAGGCGGCGGCGACGATCGCCGCCGCCGCCCACCCGTGCCGGCTGGTGGTGGTGGTTCGCTCCGAGATCGAGCGGGACCGCAACCGGTTGGACGCGGAGATCGTGGTCGGTGGCCGGCTCGGCCCGTGCGAGGCGGTGGTCACCCGGATGTACGGCCGGTTGGCCCTGCACGCCGAGTCGGTCGTGATGCCGCTGCTGGTTCCGGACGTGCCGGTGGTCACCTGGTGGCACGGCGAGCCGCCGGCGGAGATCGCCACCGACTTCCTCGGGGTGGTCGCCGACCGCAGGATCACCGACTCGGCGCAGGCCGCCGACCCGGTGGAGGCGCTGCGGCAGCGTGCCCGGGACTACGCACCTGGCGACACGGACCTGGCGTGGACCCGGATCACCCCGTGGCGGACCCTGGTCGCGGGGGCGTTCGACACCGCCAGCGAGCGGGTCGTCGAGGCGACGGTGGTCGCGCCGCCCACCGACCCGACGGCGGCGCTGATGGTCGGTTGGCTGTCCAGTCGGCTCGGCATCACCCCGCACCGGGTGGACACCGACGAGTTCCCCCGGATGCGGGAGGTGCGGTTGAGCTGCGCCAACGGGGACCAACTGGTGCTGACCCGCGAGGACAGCATGGCGGTGTTCCGGCGTACCGGCCAGGACGACCGGGCGTTGCCGCTGGTCCGCCGGCCCCTCGGTGACGAGTTGGCCGAGGAGCTGCGGCGTCTGGACGCCGACCAGGTGTACGCGGAGGCGCTGGGCGCGACGATCGGGCTACGCGGGCTGGACCAGCGTCCCGCGCAGCGGGTGCACGTGTGGAAAGATCCGGCCACCGCGCAGCGCGCCGAGGCCGGGGTCGCCGCGCACTCCGGCACGAGCGGCGAGAGCTGACGCCCTACCGGGGCACGACGTCGGGGCAGGGGCCGGTGCGGACCGGCCGCTGCCCCGCAAACACACCATCTCGGGCATCGCGGCCCGGGCACGACGCGACAGCGACCGCCGGGCGGTCGGGAAACGAAGGCGCATTCCATGAGTGAGGCGAGTGTCGCCGTCCACGCCGACGCCGACCTGCTGGCGCAGGCCGTGGCGGCCCGGTTGCTGGTGAAGCTGCTCGACGCCCAGGCCGACCGGGGTGCGGCCTCGGTGGTGCTCACCGGTGGCCGGATCGCCGCCGCCGTGTACCGGGCGGTGGCGACACTGCCCGCCCGCGACGCGGTGGACTGGTCCCGGGTCGACGTGTGGTGGGGCGACGAGCGGTTCCTGCCCGCCGGTGATCCGGACCGCAACGAGACCCAGGCCCGGGCCGCCCTGCTGGACGTGGTGCCGCTGGACCCGGCCCGGGTGCACCCGATGCCGGCCTCCGACGGCCCGGCCGGCAACGACCCGGAGGCGGCGGCAGCCCTGTACGCGCAGGAGTTGGCGCGTGCCGCCCGGCCCGGGCACGCCACCCTGCCGCACTTCGACGTGCTGATGCTGGGCGTCGGCGAGGACGGGCACGTGGCGTCGGTCTTCCCCGAGCATCCGGTGCACTACGAGACCCGGCCGTGCAGCGCGGTGCGGGGCAGCCCGAAGCCGCCCCCGGTGCGGACCACGCTCACCCTGCCGGCGATCAACACCGCCGAGGAGGTCTGGCTGGTGGCCGGCGGGGCCGACAAGGCCCGCGCGGTGGGTATGGCGTTGGCCGGTGCCGGGTCGGTGCAGTTGCCGGCCGCCGGGGTGCACGGCGTGGGCCGCACCCGCTGGCTGCTGGACCGGGCGGCGGCAGCCGACGTGCCCGCACGACTGCGCAGCCTGCGCTAGCAGCCCGCTACCAGCCTGCGCTAGCAGCCCGCTACTCGCCGCGGCGGCGGCGCAGCGCCGCCAGTGCCTCGTTCAGCAGCGCCTCGCCCTCCTCGGCGGTGCGCCGCTCCTTCACGTACGCCAGATGGCTCTTGTACGGTTCGGCGCGGACCCGGCCGGGCGGGTTCTGCGCGTCCCGGCCGGCGGGTAGGCCGCATCGGGGGCAGTCCCACCGGGCCGGCGCCTCGGCGTCCGCGGCGATCCGGATGTCGATCCGGTGATCGTTGCGGCACCAGTAGGTGACGTCCTGTCGGGGGGCGGGTTGGTGCCGTTCGTCTGGGCGCATGGGTGCGGACCCGACTCGGGCGCCGCGGATGACGTTGCCACTGGGCACGGCTGCTCGCTCCTGTCGTCGGAGGGGACCCGCCGTCAAACAGGGGTGGGCGGCGGGCGACGCGGTGCAGCGGAGAAAAGCCTGCGCGCGGCCCGTCGTGGTGACGGACCGCGCGCAGATTGTACGACTCAACGAGCTCGCTCAGGTGCCGCTGTTCATTTGGAGGCGCAGCCAGAGCCCGAGCCCGACGATGGCGGCGAACCAGACGACGCTCACCAGAACGGTGTAACGGTCCAGGTTTTTCTCTGCCACGGAGGAGCCGGCGAGGCTGGAGCTGACGCCACCGCCGAACATGCTCGACAGACCGCCGCCCTTGCCGCGGTGCAGCAGGATCAGCATGGTGAGCAGAATGCTCGTGATGACCAGCAACACGATCAACGTGTATGCGAACCAGATCGGCATGGCTGGGGTCAGTTCCTCTCGTAGCGATCCTCGCCCGGTCTGATCGGGCACTGTGGCACCGACCGGCGGACGGGCGGTGTCCAGGATACCGAGCGATCAGCGGGCGATGTGCTCCGGGAAGCGGCAGATCTGAGCGAATTCCTCCGCGTCCAGGCTGGCGCCCCCCACCAGGCCCCCGTCCACGTCCGGCTGGGCCATGATCGAGGCGACGTTCGACGCCTTGACCGAGCCGCCGTAGAGGACCCGGACCTGGTCGGCGGTCTCCTGGTCGAAGCGTTCCGCCACGCGCTGACGGACCGCCCCGCAGACCTCCTGGGCGTCCTCCGGCGTCGCGGTCTTGCCCGTGCCGATCGCCCAGACCGGCTCGTACGCGATCACGACCTGCCGCACCTGCTCGGCAGTGAGGCCGGCCAGGCCCCCGTCGAGCTGGTCGGAGCAGTGCGCCACGTGGGTGCCCTGCTCGCGGATGTCCAGCCCCTCCCCCACGCAGAGGATCGGCGTCAGGCCGTGCGTGAGCGCCGCCTTGACCTTGGCGTTGACCAGCGCGTCGTCCTCGTGGTGGTAGGCCCGCCGCTCGGAGTGCCCGACCACCACGTAGGTGCAGCCGAGCTTGGCCAGCATCGCACCGGAGATCTCCCCGGTGTACGCGCCGGACGCGTGCGCGGAGAGGTCCTGCCCGCCGTAGCCGATGAGCAGTTTGTCCCCGTCCACCGCGGTCTGCACGGTCCGCAGGTCGGTGAAGGGCGGCAGCACGACCGTCTCGACCTCGGTGAGCTGCTTCTCGGTGAGGCTCGCCGCCAGCTTCTGCACCAGCAGGTTGGCCTCAAGGTGGTTGAGGTTCATCTTCCAGTTGCCGGCCATCAGCGGCCGGCGGGTGGTGCTCGACATTCAGTTCTCCAGGGCCGCGATGCCGGGGAGGGCCTTGCCCTCGAGGTATTCCAGGGAGGCGCCACCGCCGGTGGAGATGTGCCCGAAGGACGTCTCGTCCAGCCCCAACGCACGGACCGCGGCAGCGGAGTCACCGCCGCCGACGACGCTGAACGCGTCAGCCTTGGTGATCGCCTCGGCGATCCCCCGGGTGCCCGCCGCGAAGGCCGGCATCTCGAACACGCCCATCGGGCCGTTCCAGAAGATCGTCTTCGCCGGGGACAGCGCGGCGGTGAAGCCGGCCACCGTCTCCGGACCGACGTCCAGACCGAGCCGGTGACTCGGGATGCCGTCGACGCGGACCGTGTCGTGCGCGGCGTCCGGGGCGAACGCGTCCGCGACCACCACGTCGACCGGGAGCAGGATCTTGCCGTTGGACCGCTCCAGCAGGTTGCGGCAGGTCTCGACCATGTCCTTCTCCAGCAGCGACGTGCCCACCTCCAGGCCCTGGGCCTTGAGGAAGGTGAAGCACATCCCGCCACCGATGAGCAGCCGATCGACGGTGGGCAGCAGGGCCTCGATCACGGCGAGCTTGTCGGACACCTTCGACCCACCGAGCACCACCACGTACGGCCGCTCGGGGTCACCGGTGAGCTTGGAGAGCACCTCGACCTCACGCAGCACCAGTCGGCCCGCGACGTGCGGCAACCGGGCCGGCACGTCGAAGACACTCGCGTGCTTGCGGTGCACCGCACCGAACGCGTCGTCCACGTACGCGTCGCCGAACGCGGCGAGTTGGTCGGCGAACGCACCCCGCTCGGCCTCGTCCTTGCTGGTCTCACCGGCGTTGAAACGCAGGTTTTCCAGCAGGGCGACCTGGCCGTCGGCCAGGTCCGCGACAGTGGAGCGGGCGGAGTCACCGACGGTGTCGGTGGCGAAGTGCACCGGCGCGCCGAGCAGCTCACCGAGCCGCCCGGCGACCGGACGGAGGCTGAACTGCGGGTCCGGAGCGCCCTTCGGGCGGCCCAGGTGCGAGCAGACGACCACCTTCGCGCCGGCCTCGACAAGCGCGCCGAGGGTCGGCAGCACCGCGCGGATGCGGCCATCATCACTGATGGCTCCGGACTGCTTGTCGAGCGGGACGTTCAGGTCGGCGCGCACCAGCACGCGCCGACCTGCCACCCCCTCGGCGAGCAGGTCGTCGAGGGTCCGGATGCTCACAGCGACGAACCGACCAGCTTGACGAGGTCGACGAGGCGGTTGGAGTAGCCCCACTCGTTGTCGTACCAGCCGACGACCTTGACCTGGTTGCCGACGACCTTGGTCAGCGGCGCGTCGAAGATGCACGACGCCGGGTCGGTGACGATGTCCGAGGAGACGATCGGGTCCTCGTTGTAGACCAGGATGCCCTTGAGCGGGCCGTCCGCGGCGGCCTTCAGCGCGGCGTTGACCTCGTCCACGGTGGTCTCGCGACCCACGTTGACGGTGAGGTCGGTGACCGAGCCGGTCGGGATCGGCACCCGCAGCGCGTACCCGTCGAGCTTGCCCTTGAGCTCCGGCAGGACCAGGCCGATCGCCTTGGCCGCACCGGTGGAGGTCGGGACGATGTTCAGCGCGGCGGCGCGGGCCCGACGCAGATCCGAGTGCGGCGCGTCCTGCAGGTTCTGGTCCTGGGTGTACGCGTGGATCGTCGTCATCAGACCGTGCTGGATGCCGAACGTGTCGTGCAGGACCTTCGCCATCGGGGCGAGGCAGTTGGTGGTGCACGAAGCGTTGGAGATGATGGTGTGCTTCGCCGGGTCGTAGGTGTCGTGGTTGACACCCATGACGACGGTGACGTCCTCGTTCTTCGCCGGGGCGGAGATGATGACCTTCTTGGCCCCGCCGTCGACGTGCGCCTTGGCCTTGGTGGCGTCGGTGAAGAAGCCGGTCGACTCGATGACGACGTCGACGTTCAGGTCGCCCCACGGCAGCTTCGACGGGTCCTTCTCGGCGTACGCCTTGATGGTCTTGCCACCGACGGTGATCTCGTCGGCGGTGGCCTTGACCTCGTACGGCAGGCGACCCAGGATGCTGTCGTACTTGAGCAGGTGGGCGAGCGTGCCGTTGTCGGTGAGGTCGTTCACCGCCACGACCTCGACGTCGGCGTCAGACGCCAGCACTGCCCGGAAGAAGTTACGGCCGATTCGGCCGAAGCCGTTGATGCCAACCCGGATGGTCACAGGTCCCATCTCCTCGCGTTCTGGTCCGCCGGCTGCAGACAACGCGCCGGCGGGAATGGTGTGCGCCGACCGTTGGAGCCGGCCGCTGACGGTTCATCTCGGCCACCCCGCCGCGCGGTCTGCGGACCTGACCGCCCGAGGCGGTGGGCACAGCGAGGAGTGCCGGTGTCGGCCCCCTTGCCGTACGCAGCGACCCTATCCGAGCGTGCGAGACCACACTGCGCCGGGGCGTGCTCCCGGGCACACCGTGCGGCCCCACCGTCCTATCAGACCACGAGCATGTCGGGCGTGACTGCCGCTTCGGTATCCGGGATGCCGAGGTCCCGGGCGCGCTTGTCGGCAAGCGCCAGCAGCCGACGGATCCGCCCGGCGATGGCGTCCTTGGTCAGCGGCGGGTCGGCCAGCGCGCCCAACTCCTCCAGGGACGCCTGCCGGTGCTCCAGGCGCAGCCGCCCGGCGTCGGTCAGGTGGTTGGGTGCCTCGTCGGCGAGGATCTCCAGTGCACGGGTGACCCGGGCGGCGGCGGCGACCGCCGCGCGCGCCGAGCGGCGCAGGTTGGCGTCGTCGAAGTTGGCGAGCCGGTTGGCGGTGGCCCGCACCTCCCGGCGTACCCGCCGCTCCTCCCAGGCCAGCACGCTGGAGTGCGCGCCGATGCGGGTGAGCAGCGCGGCGATCGCGTCGCCGTCCTTGACCACGACCCGGTCCACCCCGCGCACCTCGCGGTTCTTGGCGGTGATGCCGATCCGGCGGGCCGCGCCGACAAGCGCCAACGCCGACTCCGGCCCCGGGCAGGTGATCTCCAGGGCGCTGGAGCGGCCCGGCTCGGTCAGCGAACCGTGTGCCATGAACGCCCCCCGCCACGCGGAGACCGCGCAGCAGACGTTCGCCGCCACCACGTGCGGGGGCAGCCCGCGCACCGGGCGGCCCCGCACGTCGAGCAGGCCGGTCTGCCGGGCGAGGGCCTCGCCGTCCTTGACCACCCGCACGATGAAGTGGCTGCCCTTGCGCAGGCCACCGGAGGCCAGCACGTGGATCTCGCTCGAATATCCGTAGACCTCGGCGATCTCCCGGCGTAACCGCCGGGCCACCGCCCCGGTGTCCAGTTCCGCCTCCACCACCACGCGGCCGGAGACGATGTGCAGCCCGCCGGCGAAGCGCAGCAGCGCGGCCATCTCCGCCCGCCGACAGCAGGGCTTGGGCACGTCGACCCGACTCAGCTCGTCCTTGACCGCGGCCGTCATCGCCATTGTGCGTCCCCTCACGGACCGGTTCCGGCGTGTCGCCGGTGATTACGTACGTGTCTAACGATCGGCGCCCAGGACAGGCACCAGCGCGGCGCCCAGGGCAGCCGGATCATGGCGGGGAGTGCCGTCGGTGACGGCGACGGGAGCTAGGACCAGGCGGGCACCCAGCGATTCTGCCGCACGTTCGACCGGTTCGGGGTCACCCACCGCCCGGGCATCGGCGAGCACGGTATCCACCTTCAGCTCGGGCAGGTACCAGTGCAGCGCCGCGAGATGGTCGGCGACGGAGAGCCCGAGGGTCTCCTTCTCCGCGGCGAGGTTCAGTGTGACCAGCCGCCGGGCCGAGGTGGACACGATCGCGTCGGCCAACTGCGGCACCAGCAGGTGCGGAAGCACACTCGTGTACCAACTGCCCGGCCCGAAGATCAACCAGTCCGCCGCCATGATCGCCTCGATGGCCTCGGCGCAGGCCGCCGGGGCGGCGGGCGTCAGGCGCAACGACTCGACCCGCCCGGTGGTGACGGCCACCTGGTGCTGGCCACGCACGGTGTGCACCTGGTCGGGGGCGGCCGGGTCGACACCGCGGACCCGGGCCTCGATGCCGACCGGCTGACGGGACATCGGCAACACCCGGCCGACCGCGCCGAGCATCGCGCCGGCGTGCTCCAGCGCGGCCACCGGGTCGCCGAGCAACTCCATGAGGCCGCAGAGCACCAGGTTGCCCACCGCGTGCCCGGCCAGCCCGTCGCCGCCCGTCGCGCCGAGACCGCCCGTACCCTCGCCGCCCGAACCCCGGTCACGCGGCGCGGGGCCGACGGTGCTCTGGTCGCGCGGGCCGGGGCCGTCGGTGGCCGGCGGATCCGGGTCGGCTTCGCCGAGTTGGGGTACGCCGGCCGGCACGGCGGCGAAGCGATGCTGGAACAGCCCGGCGCTGCGCCGGGTGGCTGGATGATCTCCGGCAAGCGCCACCAGCGCCTGGCGCAGATCACCCGGGGGCAGGCCACCCCGCTCGGCGCGCAGGCGGCCGCTGGAGCCACCGTCGTCGCCGACGGTGACCACGGCGGTGATGTCGAGGTCGAGTTCGGGTGCGCAGTGGCGCAGCGCCCGCAGCGAGGCGGAGAGCCCGTGCCCACCGCCGAACGCCACCACCCGGCGGGCCGTCACTCGCGCCCCAGATCCCGGTGCTGGGCGTTCGCCGCCAGCCCGGAGTGCCGCAGGCGCGCGGCCAACTCCTCGGCGATGGCCACGCTGCGGTGCTTGCCGCCGGTGCAGCCCACGGCGACCGTCAGGTAGCGCTTGCCCTCCCGCTCGAAGCCGGTCGTGGTGGCGTTGACCAGATCGGCGTACGAGGCGACGAAGGCGTCCGCGCCCTCCTGACCCAGCACGTACGCGCTGACCGCCTCCTCCCGACCGGTGTGCTCCCGCAACTCCGGCACCCAGTACGGGTTCGGCAGGAACCGGGCGTCCAGCACGAAGTCGGCGTCCGGCGGCAGGCCGTACTTGAAGCCGAACGACAGCACGGTGACCCGCAGCCGGCGGGCGTCCTCGCCACCGAACAGCTCCTCGATGCGCCGACGGAGCTGGTTGACGTTGAGGTGGCTGGTGTCGATGATCACGTCGGCCTGGTCGCGCGCCTCCTCGAGCAGCCCGCGCTCCACGGCGATGCCGTCGGCCAGCCGCCCGTCGCCCTGCAACGGGTGCGAACGGCGAACGCTCTCGAACCGCCGGATCAACACCTCGTCGTCGGCGTCGACGAACACCACCCGGGGCGAGAACCCGCGCTCCTTGAGCTCCCGGATCGCCCCGGCCAGGTCGGTGGAGAAGGCCCGCGACCGCACGTCCAACACCATCGCGGTACGCCGAGCCGCGCCGCCCGCCTTGAACGCCAACTCCGCCATGTCCAGCATCAGTGCCTGTGGCAGGTTGTCGACGACGTAGTAGCCGACGTTCTCCAACGCTCGGGCCACCGTGCTGCGGCCACCCCCGGAGACGCCGGTGACCACCACGAGTGTGGTTTCCGACTCGGCCGCCAGTTGCCCGTCCCCCGCGGCCGGACCGTCGATCCGTCCGCCGCCTGCACGCGCCTCGCTCACCCGTACCCCCAAGCTGTGGCGCCGCGGCCCCCTCGGCCGCGTTTGGTCAATCAGCGACTCTATCCCGCCGCCCGGCCGACGGGCCGGCACCCGTCGCGGGTCGCGCTCCCGACAGTCAGCCCTCTTGATGACGATCAGTAACTGTCAATACGCTCTTCGTGATCGTCGCAGGTCAAACCGACATCTGGGAGGGTGCGATGCACGACCTTGCGGACAAGAACAAATACATCGGCTTCCTGTTCATGCGGATCAGTCCGGAGTACTTCGCCCTGGGCCGGGAGGGCATCCACGAGGTCTCCGCCGAACACGCGCGGGACATGGGCCGCTTCGCCAAGCAGCTCACCCACGTCGTGACGACCGGGGTGAACGGCAAGTACGACCAGGTCACCATCGTCGAGGGCGACACCCTTGAGGAGATCAACGCGGCGGCCACCGCCTTCCGGATGGGTGCCAAGGCCCGCTACATCGAGATCGTCGACATCGTCGTCGGGATGAAGGCCCCGCCGCGAGGTCTGGCCAACCGGTCCAGCCAGCCCAGCTGACCGCGTCGCCCGTCCGGCGCACCCGTCGCGTGGGTGCGGCGGACGGGTCCCCGGCCGACGTCTACCGCGCCTTCCTGGACGCACAACCCAACGAACTCAACAGCACTCAGGCGGACCTGACCGCCTGGCAACCGCCGACCACCCGCGGCCGGCGACGCGGATCATGACGACCGTCAGCGGCGGTGCCGAAGCGCCTTGACCCGGCTGCACCTGCTCGCAGAGCTGCACGTGGACCGCCCGTAGCGCGCCGCCGATCTCGGCCGGCTCATCCTCGTACGTCTCCCAGGCGAGAAAGGCGCGAGTTAGCCGGCCTGCGCGCGAAGCCGGCTCTCCAACACACGATCCGTGGCTGCCCACTCGGCGACCAACAGCGCCAGGCGTCGGGCGGGGATGCTGCTCGCGACTTCGGCCAACTCGGCGACCCTTGGGTCGACCGCCAGGGCCGACGGCGGGGTGGCCGCCGACGACCACGTGAAGCCGTCGTCCAGGGCAGCGGCGGTGAGGGCCACGGCATGGGCGCACAGCTCGTCAGCGACTGCGCAGTCACACTCGGCGGTGAAACCGTCCGCCGTGATGCCCACCCAGACGTCGACCGGAGGCTGCCCGGCCTCGTGGAACTCGCCGGAAACTCCACCACCGGCCAGCCTCGGCACCACCGGTTGATCAGATGCTTGAAGCTTGTCCGCTGCTGCACAGACCACAGGCCCGGCCGCGTCCCGGAGTGCGTCGATGTCGATGCGTACCGCCATGGGGGCCATCCAACCGGATGGAGGTGATGCCGCCGGCATCAGGGCGGCCGAAACCTTGCCGCAGGCGTCAGCCGAGCGGGCCGCGCCGCAGAGCGGTCACAAACGACGACCAGACGCCCCGGTCGAAGATGAGCGCCGGCCCGCCCGGATCCTTGGAATCCCGCACGGCCAACGCGCCAGGAAGTGGGGCCACCTCGACACAGTTGGAGCCGCTTGCGCTGCTCCGGCTGCTCTTGCGCCACTTCCCTGCGGGAACGTCCGGAGCGGTCATCGGTCAGACCCCTTGAGCGCTAGTCAGTATTCACCAGCCACCTGGGCCAGGAAGCCAGCCGACTCGTCCGGGTCGAGTGCCTTGGCCATGAGGTGATCGAACATGAGTCTATATCGGGCGACGTGTCTCTCCTCCTCAAGGAGCAGGGTGCTGGAGTCGTTGTCGAGATAGACGACGGTGGGGTCCAAGGTCGGTTCGGCGTAGTCGAGCAGGGTAAAAGGGCCGCCCATGCCTGCGTGCGCGCCGGTAGCGAAGGGCAGGATCTGGATCTCGACGGTGGGCAGCTCACAAGCCTCGATCAGGCGAGCGAGTTGCGCGCGCATCGCGGCGGGGCCGCCCACGATGCGGCGGACGGCCGCCTCATCGAGCACAATCCACAATCTCGGCGGCAGGTCTCGCGAGAGCAGAACCTTGCGGCCGAGCCGTGCTGCCACCCGACGGTCGATTTCGTCCTGGTCGGCGGTGCTGCGGCCCGCCTTGACGATCGCGCGGACGTACTCCTCCGTCTGCAACAGCCCGGGAACGTACAGACTCTCGAACGCGCTGATCGACGTCGCCTCCGCCTCGAAGCCGACGTAGTCGTCCGGCAACACGTCGCCGTAGGCGCTCCACCAGCCTTTCTGGCGAGACTGCCGAAGCAACCCGGTCAGCGACTCGCGCTCCTCTTCGGAGACGTCGTAGAGGTCGAGCAGCGGCGGCATGTCCTTCGGCATCACCCTGGAGTGCCCGAGCTCGAAGCGGATGACCTTGGTCCGATGCCACCCCAGGATCTTGGCCACCTCCTCGGCGGTGTGTCCGGTGCGGTCCCGCAGACGACGCAGCTCGCGCCGCAGACGACGGGCCCTGATCGTCGGACTTGGCACCTGTGACATCGCCAGCACCACCTCCACTGTGAGTAATCGATTCTTGCCTAGGAGCGACCGCAGATCAAGCATCTAGCGGAAGAAAACACGACGTTGCATTTCTATTCGCCGTGGTCCAGTCTCTTGGTAATCACTCGCTACGGAGAGGCAGGGACCGGTGACTGACAACCGATCGTCGCGGTGGGAGGGGGAGCCGCGGCAGCACAACGGCTTCCAGGACGACCTGACCGCCGTACTCGACGGGGCCGACGTGTCCGAGCGGGTCCGGGCGGCCATCGCGCACGCGCTGGCGGAACCGGACGCTCTGTCCGCGTACGCCAACTCTTTGGTCAGCCGCTACACGACGGAGCGCGAGCGGCGCTCGGACCGCAACGGGTCGCCTGCCGGCGGGTTTCGGATGCCCCGGCGCTGGACTCTGCACCTGACCTACCTGGCGACCGACCTGACGGAGGCCCGCGACCAGGCCGTCGTCTACACGGAGGGGTTGACGATCCTGCGGCCCGAGATGCCGGCGGGGGCCGCGCTGCTGTCCCGGGCCGACGCCTGGAACCACGTCGAGCCCGTCTTCTGCGGCCGGATTGGTCCCAACAGAGAGGTCTGCATGGACGTCACCGGGCACCCTGGCTTCCACAGCGCGGCCGGCATCGGCGGGCTCTGCTGGGGTGACGGGGATGGTGAGACGGGGCAGTAACGGCCCCACCATTGCGAGACGCGGTAGACGCGCCGGGCAGGTGTGCGGGCACTGCTGTCGGGGTCGGCTCGTAGACTCCGCGGATGGCTTCCCCCACCGACCTGCGCACCGAGGACGCTCTGCCGGTGCTGCGCCGGGTGTTCGGCTACGACGCCTTCCGCGGTTTCCAGCAGCAGGTGATCGACCACGTGGTCACCGGTGGCGACGCCCTGGTGTTGATGCCCACCGGTGGCGGCAAGTCGTTGTGCTACCAGATCCCGGCCCTGGTCCGCGAGGGGGTCGCGGTCGTCGTGTCGCCGCTGATCGCACTCATGCAGGACCAGGTGGACGCCCTCACCGCGGTCGGCGTCCGCGCCGGCTTCCTCAACTCCACCCAGACCCTGGACGCCCGACGCCGGGTCGAGGCCGCCTTCGTGGCCGGCGAGTTGGACCTGCTCTACCTCGCCCCGGAAGCCCTCGGCACTCGAACCACCCTCGCCCTGCTGGACCGGGGGCGCATCTCCCTGTTCGCGATCGACGAGGCGCACTGCGTGTCCCAGTGGGGTCACGACTTCCGCCCCGACTACCTCGCGCTGTCGATGCTGCACGAACGCTGGCCGCAGGTGCCCCGGATCGCGCTGACCGCCACCGCGACGAGCGCCACCCGCACCGAGATCGCCACCCGACTCAAGCTCGACGACGCGCGGCACTTCGTGGCCAGCTTCGACCGGCCCAACATCCAGTACCGCATCGTGCCCAAGCGGGAGCCGCGCAAGCAGCTGCTGGCCCTGCTGCGCGACGAGCACCCCGGCGACGCCGGGATCGTCTACTGCCTGTCCCGCGCCTCGGTCGACAAGACCGCCGAGTTCCTCGTCGCCAACGGCGTCGCCGCCCTGCCGTACCACGCCGGCCTGGACGCGGCCACCCGCGCCGCCAACCAGCAGCGCTTCCTGCGTGAGGACGGCCTCGTCATGGTGGCCACCATCGCCTTCGGCATGGGCATCGACAAGCCCGACGTCCGGTTCGTCGCCCACCTCGACCTGCCCAAGTCCGTCGAGGGCTACTACCAGGAGACCGGCCGCGCCGGGCGCGACGGCCTGCCGTCCACGGCCTGGCTGGCGTACGGGCTGCAGGACGTGGTCCAACAACGCAAGATGATCGAGACGTCCGACGGCGACCTGGCCCACCGCCGCAACCTCGCCGCGCACCTGGACGCGATGCTCGCCCTGTGCGAGACGGTGCGCTGCCGCCGCGTCCAACTGCTCGAATACTTCGGCGAGACGACGACGGCCGCCTGCGGCAACTGCGACACCTGCCTCAACCCACCGGAGTCCTGGGACGGCACGGTCGCCGCCCAGAAGTTGCTGTCCGCCGTCTTCCGGCTCGACCGCGAACGCAACCAGCGGTTCGGCGCCGGGCACTGCATCGACATCCTGCTCGGCAAGCAGACCGACAAGATCAGCCAGTACGGTCACGACTCCCTGACCGTCTTCGGCATCGGCTCCGAGCTGAGTGAGGCCGAGTGGCGGGGCGTGGTCCGCCAACTGCTCGCCGAGGGGCTGCTCGCCGTGGAGGGCGACTACGGCACGCTCGCCCTGACCGAGGCCAGCGCCGACGTCCTGGGTCGCCGCCGCACGGTCACGATGCGCCGCGAACCGGAGAAGCCCGCGTCGAGCCGTACGTCGAAACCGCGCGGCTCGGCCACCGTGGTGGCCGAGCTGACGCCGGCCGCCGCGTCGCTCTTCGAACGGCTGCGCGGTTGGCGTGCCGCCACCGCCAAGGAGCAGGGCGTCCCGGCGTACGTGGTCTTCCACGACGCGACGCTGCGACAGATCGCCAGCGACGCGCCGAGCACGCTCGCCGACCTGTCGCGCGTCAGCGGGGTCGGCGAGAACAAGCTCGCCAAGTACGGCGAGCAGATCCTCGCCGTCCTCGCCGACACCTGACCTGGACGTGACGAAGGGCCGGTCCCCGTAGTGGGGTCCGGCCCTTCGGTGGTGCGGTGGTGTGTCAGCGCGGTCAGCTGGTGGCGTAGCCGCGGGTGGCGATCCAGTCGGCGAGGTGCTCGACGGTCACCTCGTAGGAGGCCTGGTTCGGGTCGGCGGAGTCCGCGATCCTCACGATGGTGCCGTTGTCCCGGTAACCGACGACGCTGATGTAGTGCCCACCCTCGTAGGAGTGAGTGACACCGTCGGTATCGGTGCTCGTCCCGGCGATGTTGGCCACCACAGCCCGGCCGCCATCCACGGTCTTGACGATGTCGGCGCGCAGCTTGTCGGTCTGCGTGGTGTCGGCGTCGGGCTTGCTGATCTCCACGCTGTGGTAGGCGTCGGCCTTACCGGTTTCCTTGTTCAGCACCGGGGTGATGTCGTTAATGCTGTTGGTGCCGGCTTCGGTGGTGCCCATTTCCTTGGCCATGTCGTCGACGTTGATGTTCTTGCCCTGCACGGACAGGGCGTTGCGGGTGGCGGCGGGGCCGCAGTAGTAGAAGTTCGGCTGCGCCTCGTAGCGCACACCCAGCTGACGCTCACCGTTGGGCTTGCGGTCGGTTTGGGTTTGGGTGGTGGGCTTGGCGGTGCTCGGCGCGGCGAACGCGGTGGTGACGGGTCCGGCGATGGCACCACCGGTGAAGGCGAGCCCAGCGGCGGTCAGAGCGGTCTTACGGATCAGATCGGTACGCATGATGGCGTGCTCCTCTGCATCGGGGGTGCACGGCGGACGTGTGCGGGGGGTGTGTGCCGTGCGGGAAAGTTCGCGACAACGCCGGCGATCCGGGGGGACCTGCTCGAAGCGTTGCGGGGGGTGTAACGACCCCGGGGCGGTGAGGCATTCCGCCGCGCTGATCCGGGGGGTTGGCCCTACCCAAGCTGGCGGGGTCCGGGGGGTGTAACCGTGGCACCCCGGCGGGTGTTCCCGGGGGCTGCCGCACACCACAGCCCGGGGGCTGCGGCGGCATGCCAGGTATAACGACCCGGCCCGGCCCCCCATTCCGCCGCCGGAGTGGCCCCGACCACCCGACACCGATGGTCAAACCGGACAATCAACCCACGCGAGTCAGCCCGAGCACGGTCAAGTCGGCGTGATCGACTCGGGTTTGCTGAAACCGCGGTGACTGAGTGCCGGGGATACCCCGGCTTCATGAAACACGAGTGGATCATGCCCGTCTGTGCCGTTCGCACACCACACCACGCACACCCCGTCCGACGTAACCCTGGTGGCAGATCGTCGCCCGGAGCAACCCGAGCCGGGAGTTCGCGCGGGCCCCAGCCCGGGCGAACGACGACACTCAGCGTGAGCCGACAGCCGCCCCAGGCCAGGCGAACGACGACAGTGTTCAGGTGGCGTTGGGCGTTGCCTCCGCGCTGTCGCCGGCCTTCATGTCCTTGTCGAGGGCGGCCAGGATCGCCTCGGCGGTACGTCGACCAACCCCGGGGACCTCGGTGATCTCCTCGACTGTCGCGGCGGAGAGTCGTTTGAGTGAGCCGAAGTGCCGCAACAACGCCTTGCGTCGCACATCGCCCAGACCGGCCACGTGGTCGAGTGCCGACTCGGTCATCCGTTTCGAGCGGCGCTGCCGGTGGAAGGTGATGGCGAACCGGTGGGCCTCGTCCCGGACCCGTTGGAGCAGGTAGAGACCCTCCGAGGTGCGCGGCAGGATGACCGGGAACTCGTCGTCGGGGAGCCAGACCTCCTCCAGCCGCTTGGCCAGGCCGCACAGCGCCACATCGTCGATGCCCAGGTCGGCAAGGGCCTGCGCGGCGGCCGCGACCTGTGGGGCGCCGCCGTCGACGACCACCAACTGCGGGGGGTACGCGAACTTACGCGGCCGGCCGGTGGTCGGATCGATCAGCACGCCGACCTGCGGCTCCACCGCGTCTTCCGGGGCCGCCGGGTCGTCGGCCGACTCCACCCCGACCTCGCCCGTCTCGGCCCGAGCGTCCAGGTAGCGGGCGAAACGACGGCGCAGCACCTCGGACATCGCGGAGAGGTCGTCGGTGGCGCCCCGAACGATGAACCGCCGGTATTCGCTCTTGCGGGGCAACCCATCCTCGAAGACCACCATGCTGGCCACCACGTCGGTGCCCTGAATCTGGGAGATGTCGAAGCACTCGATGCGCAGCGGCGAGGTGCGCATGTCCAGCGCCTCGCTGATCTCGTCAAGTGCCTTGCCCCGGGTGGTGAGGTCACCGGAACGCTTCAGTTTGTGCCGGGCCAGCGCGTCCTTGGCGTTGCGCTCGACGGTCTCCATCAGTGAGCGCTTGTCACCGCGCTGCGGCACCCGCAGCGACACCCGGCTGCCCCGGTGGTTGGAGAGCCAGTCCGCCAGCGCCTCGGCGTCGGCGGGCAGCTCGGGCACCAGCAACTCCCGGGGCACGTCGGTCTCGCCGTGCTCGCCGCCGTACACCTGGGTGCAGAAGTGGTGCACCAGGTCGCCGGTGGTCAGATCCTCGGTCTTCTCCACCACCCAGCCGCGCTGGCCGCGGACCCGGCCGTCACGAACGTGGAAGACCTGCACGGCCGCTTCGAGCGGGTCGTCGGCGAACGCGACCACGTCGGCGTCGGTGCCGTCGCCCAACACCACGGTCTGCTTCTCCATGGCACGGCGCAGGGCGGCCACGTCGTCGCGCAGCTTGGCGGCCCGCTCGAACTCCAGCTGCTCGCTCGCCTCGGTCATCTCGCGCTCGATCTTGCGGACCATGGTGTCGGTGCGCCCGGCCATGAAGTCGCAGAACCCATCCACGATGGCGCGGTGTTCGTCGGCGGAGACGGTGCCGACGCACGGCGCCGAGCACTTGCCGATGTAGCCGAGCAGGCAGGGACGACCAACCTGGCCGGCGCGTTTGAACACGCCGGCGGAGCACGTCCGGGCGGGGAACACGCGGAGCAGCAGGTCGAGGGTCTCCCGGATGGCCCAGGCGTGCGAGTACGGACCGAAGTAACGCACCCCCTTGCGCTTGGCGCCGCGCATCACCTGGAGCCGTGGGTAATCCTCGTTGAGGGTGACGGCCAGATAGGGGTACGACTTGTCGTCGCGGTAGCGGACGTTGAACCGCGGATCGTACTGCTTGATCCAGGTGAACTCCTGCTGGAGCGCCTCGACCTCGGTGCCGACGGTGATCCAGTCCACCGACTCGGCGGTGGTGACCATCTGGCGGGTGCGCTCGTGCAGGTTCCAGACGTCGCCGAAGTAGGAGTTGAGCCGGCTGCGCAGATTTCTCGCCTTGCCGACGTAGATCACCCGGCCGGTGCCGTCGCGGAAGCGGTAGACCCCCGGTAGCTCCGGGATGGTGCCGGGTGCGGGGCGGTAGGTCGAGGGGTCAGCCACACCAACAAGCCTAGTCCGCACCACCGACAGCCCGTGGCAGGCGCTAGATCCACTCAGTGCCCGGGTAGTCGGGGTGTCGGCAGGCCACGGGCACCCCGACTACCCAGAGCACGAGTCGATCAAGCGGCGAGCGCCCGGCCCGGCCAAGCGGCGACCAGGCAAACCCGGCCGGCGGCCGCAACACCCCGGCGACCGGGCGAGCCCACCCGGCGGCCGAGCCGGAACCCGCGCCGCTAGGACCCCTGGCCGGCCTGCGGCGGGCCCAGGCTCGACCGAGGGCTTCGACACAGACCCTAGGCGGTCAGGCCAGCGAGATCTGGTCGCCGGTGACCTTGATGTTCTTGGGCGGCAGCGGCTTGGTGGCGGGGCCGGCCTTCACCGAGCCGTCGTCGATCGAGAACTTACTGCCGTGGCACGTGCAGTTGATGGTGCCGCCGTCGACGTTCGTCACCGGGCAGTTCTGGTGGGTGCAGATCGGGCTGAAGCCCTTGAACTGCCCGGCCACCGGCTGGGTGATGACGACACCCGCCGTGGCAAGGACCTTGCCACCACCGACCGGGATGTCGGCGGTGGTCGCCAGGGACTGGGCACCCTGCCGGTCCCCGCCGCCGGCGTCACCGCTGCTGGGCACCGCCGGGCCACCACTGGTGGGGGCCCCGCTGCCGTTGCCGTTGGCGCTGCCGCTGCCGTCGTCACTGCCGCAGGCAGCCAGGACGACGGCAGCGCCGACAGCCCCGACGCCGGTGAGCAGGGTACGACGTGTGTGCGTGCCCGGACCGGTCAGCGCCTGATCGTCACTCATGCCTCGCCTCTCTCTAGCCCGCTGCGCCGGTCAAGACCCGGCCACACCTACTCCACACGGGCAACTGTGCCGGATGGTTCACCAGAGCATGCGTGCGACCCCGAATTCGGACGCGGCGACCCCTCACCGACCAGCCCCACGCCATGCTGCACGCACGCGACAGCAGTCGTGGACCGCCGCAGCCGAACCCGACCGGACCGGCCCGCCCCGGACCGCACGAGGCCGACCGGACCGCACGAGGCCGACCGGCCCGCACGAGGCCGACCGGACCGCACGAGGCCGACCGGCCCGCACGAGGCCGACCGGCCCGCACGAGGCCGACCGGCCCGCACGAGGCCGACCGGCCCGCACGAGGCCGACCGGCCCGGACTAGGGAGATCGAGGTCAGCGCGCGGCGGCGGGCACCTTGCGGCTGGCCCGCGCCTTGGTGACGCCGTTGGCCTTGGCCGCCCGGGTGGTGGCGCCGGCCGCGCCCTTGGCCTCCCCGTCGAGCTTGAGCACCTGGCGCAGGAACTGGCCGGTGTGGCTCTCGGTCACCTCGGCGACCTCCTCGGGGGTGCCGGTGGCGAGCACGGTGCCGCCCCGGTGGCCGCCCTCCGGGCCCATGTCGATCAACCAGTCGGCCGTCTTGATCACGTCGAGGTTGTGCTCGATGGTGATCACGGTGTTGCCCTTGTCGACAAGACCTTCCAGCACCATCAGCAGCTTGCGGATGTCTTCGAAGTGCAGACCGGTGGTCGGCTCGTCAAGCACGTAGACCGTCCGCCCGGTGGAGCGCTTCTGCAGCTCGGAGGCGAGCTTGACCCGCTGCGCCTCACCGCCGGAGAGGGTCGGCGCGGGCTGACCGAGGCGGACGTAGCCGAGGCCGACGTCGACCAGGGTCTTGAGGTGCCGGTGGATGGCCGGGATGGCGGAGAAGAACTCGGCGGCCTCCTCGATCGGCATCTCCAGCACGTCCGAGACGGTCTTGCCCTTGTAGTGCACCTCCAGGGTCTCCCGGTTGTACCGGGCGCCCTTGCAGACCTCGCAGGGGACGTACACGTCGGGCAGGAAGTTCATCTCGATCTTGATGGTGCCGTCGCCGGAGCAGGCCTCGCAGCGCCCGCCCTTGACGTTGAACGAGAACCGACCCGGCCCGTACCCGCGCACCTTCGCCTCGGTGGTCTCGGCGAAGAGCTTGCGGACGTGGTCCCAGACCCCGGTGTAGGTGGCCGGGTTGGAGCGTGGCGTACGGCCGATCGGCGACTGGTCCACGCCGACGACCTTGTCCACGTGCTCCAGGCCGGAGACCCGGGTGTGTCGACCGGGGACCAGCCGGGCGCCGTTGATCTGGTTGGCCAGCACCGCGTAGAGGATGTCGTTGACAAGCGTCGACTTGCCCGAGCCACTCACCCCGGTGACGGCGATCAGTTGGCCCAGGGGGAACGGGACGGTCAGGTTGCGCAGGTTGTGCTCACGCGCGCCGTGCACCACCAACTCCCGGGCCGCGTCCTGCGGGCGGCGCGTCTCCGGCGTCGGGATCGACCGCTTTCCGGACAGGTACGCCCCGGTGATCGACTCCTTGTTCTTCAGCAGTGCGGGCACCGAGCCGCTGTGCACGATCTTGCCGCCGTGCTCGCCCGCGCCGGGCCCGATGTCGACGATCCAGTCGGCGACGCGGATGGTGTCCTCGTCGTGCTCGACCACGATCAGCGTGTTGCCCAGGCCCCGCAGCCGGATCAGGGTCTCGATCAGCCGGTGGTTGTCGCGCTGGTGCAGCCCGATCGAGGGCTCGTCGAGCACGTAGAGCACGCCCACCAGGCCGGAGCCGATCTGGGTGGCCAGCCGGATGCGCTGCGCCTCACCGCCGGACAGGGTGCCGGCCGGCCGGTCCAGGGAGAGGTAGTCCAGGCCCACGTCGAGCAGGAACCGCAACCGGGCGTTGATCTCCTTGAGGACGCGCTCGGCGATCAGCTTCTGCCGGTCGGTCAGCTCGATGCCGGCGAGCAGGTCGGCGCACTCCCCCACGGACAGGTTGCAGACCTCGGCGATACTCTTGCCCGCGAGGGTGACCGCGAGCACCTCGGGCTTGAGCCGGGCACCGCCACAGGCGGCGCACGGCACGTCGCGCATGTAGCCCTCGTACTTGTCGCGGGACCACTCGGACTCGGTGTCGGAGTGCCGGCGCTCGATCCACTGCACCACGCCCTCGAAGCCGGTGTAGTAGGAGCGCTCGCGCCCGTACTTGTTGCGGTAGCGCACGTGCACCTGGTCGTCGGAGCCGTGCAGGATCGTCTTCTGCGCCCGCGCCGGCAACGCCCGCCACGGGGTGTCGACGTCGAAGTGCTGGGCCTCGCCGAGCGCCTCCAGCAGGCGCAGGAAGTATTCCAGGTTGTGCCCGGTCGCCCAGGGCTGGATGGCGCCCTCGCGCAGGCTGCGCTCCGGGTCGGGGACCAGCAGCTCCGGGTCGACCTCCTTCTTGGTGCCCAGGCCGGTGCACTCCGGGCAGGCGCCGTACGGGGCGTTGAAAGAGAAGACCCGGGGCTCGAGATCCTCGATGGCCAGCGGGTGGTCGTTGGGGCAGGCCAGGTGCTCGGAGTAGCGGCGCTCCCGGTCCGGGTCGTCCTCCGCGAGGTCGACGAAGTCGAGCAGCACCAGGCCGCTGGACAGGCCCAGGGCGGCCTCGACCGAGTCGGTCAGCCGCTGCTTGGCGCTGGCCTTGACGGTGAGGCGGTCGATCACCACCTCGATGGTGTGCTTCTCCTGCTTCTTGAGCTTGGGCGGCTCGGTCAGCGGGTGCACCACGCCGTCGACCCGGGCCCGGGCGTAGCCCTTTGACTGCAACTCGGCGAAGAGGTCGACGTACTCGCCCTTGCGGCCACGGATGACCGGCGCGAGCACCATGAACTTGGTGCCCTCGGCCATCGCGAGGACCCGGTCGACGATCTGCTGGGGGCTCTGCCGGGAGATCCGTTCGCCACAGACCGGGCAGTGCGGCTCGCCGATGCGGGCGTAGAGCAGGCGCAGGTAGTCGTAGACCTCGGTGATGGTGCCGACAGTCGAACGCGGGTTGCGCGAGGTGGACTTCTGGTCGATGGAGACGGCGGGGCTCAGGCCCTCGATGAAGTCGACGTCTGGCTTGTCCATCTGGCCGAGGAACTGCCGGGCGTACGACGAGAGCGACTCGACGTAGCGGCGTTGACCCTCGGCGAAGATCGTGTCGAAGGCCAGGCTCGACTTGCCCGACCCGGACAGCCCGGTGAACACGATGAGCGCGTCCCGGGGCAGGTCGAGACTGACGTCACGCAGGTTGTGCTCGCGCGCGCCACGGATGATCAGTCGGTCGGCCACGGTGCGTGTACTCCCGGGAGAAGACGAAGCGAAGGATCTGTCCCGCTCTGGGATGATCTGAGCGGTCGTGCGGGCGCGGAAAACACGCCTCGGCAACTCTAGCCCCGAGGTATGACAGTTTCCCCCGCCCGCACATTCCCCCAGCTCAGCCCGGTCGGCCGCACCGAGCCACAGCCCTCGCCGCGCCGCCCGCAACGCACCGCCGACAACGCACTGCCGGCAGCGCGGGCAGCGCCTCTCCGGCAAGCGCCGGCACACGCCCCGCCCGCCAGCGCCCGCCCACGCCCTGACCGGCGCGGCCACCCGCCGCCGGTCAGAACCCCCCGGGCGTCGGGGGCCGGGCGGCCCGCCGCCGGGCCGAACGCCACCCACCGCGCCGCTCCGCCGCCACCCGCGACTCCCGCCGCCGGCTCTCGTGGGACAGCTCCCCCTGCAGGCGCCGCCAGCTCTCCCACCGGCGGGTGGGGAGTTCACCGGTCTGCAACGCCTCGCGGACCGCGCAGGCGGGCTCGCCGTCGTGGCCGCAGTCGGCGTACCGGCAGCCCTCGGCCAACCCGGCGATGTCGGCGAACGCCCGGTCGAGCCCGACCGCACCGTCCAGCAGGCCCACCGCACGCACCCCGGGCGTGTCGATCACGGCGCCGCCGCCGGGGATCGGTACGAGCGCCCGCCAGGTGGTGGTGTGCCGACCCTTGCCGTCGACCCGCCGGATCGACTGTGTGGGCATCATCACCGCCCCGACCAGGGCGTTGACCAGACTCGACTTGCCGGCACCGGACGGCCCGAGCAGGCCGAGCGTGCGGCCGGGCGTCACCTCGGCACGCAGCGGGTCCAGCCCGACGCCGTGTTCGGCGCTGACCGGCAGCACCGGCACCCCGGGGGCGACCGCGGCGAGCTGGCGGGCCAGCGCGGCCGGGTCGGCCGCGAGGTCGGCCTTCGTCAGCACGACGAGCGGCCGAGCACCGGACTCGTGGGCCAGCGAGAGCAATCGCTCGATGCGGCCCACGTCCGGCTCGGGGTGCACCGGCTCCACCACGGCGGCCGCGTCCAGGTTGGCGGCCAGCACCTGGCCGCTGGCGTCCTTGCCGGCGGTACGGCGGATCAGCGCGCCCCGCCGCGGCAGCACCGCCTCCACCGTCACGCGGCGGTCCGGCCAGTGGGTCAGCAACACCCAGTCTCCGGCGCAGGGCAACGCGGACGGGTCGCCGGCGGCGGTGGCCAGCACCACCGGGCCCAGGCTGGCCCGGATCGGGCCGGCGGCCGTGAGCACCGTGCAGACCCCCCGGTCCACCCGGGCCACCCGGCCCGGCTGGTGCTCGCCGCGTCGCGCGGCGTACGTCGCCCGCTCGGCGTCCCAGCCGAGCGCGGTCAGATCGATCGTCATGGCATCCTCATCGGTATCGAAGCTGGTGATGGCGGAACACGCGTGCCACGTCCGGCATGATCACCACCTCCGTCCGATGTCCCGGTGCCGCGTCTGCCGCTGACGGTAGGTCGCGCGCCGACGCGCCGAAAGCGATTTCCCCGGCGACGGCACGGGCGGCGGACCGCTAGGGTCGACAGGTGACCACGGATCCGCTCCTACTGATGGGCGAGGTGGACGCGGCCACCAGCCGACTCCTGCGTACCGCAGCGTCTTTCGACGCCGCGGACCTGGCCGGCGCATCGCTGCTGCCGGGCTGGACGCGCGGCCACGTGCTGGCGCACCTGGCGCGCAACGCCGACGGCCTCGTCAACCTGCTCACGGCGGCCCGCACCGGCACGGACCTGCCGATGTACGCCTCGCTGGCGGCCCGCAACGCGGACATCGAGACCGGCTCGGGCCGGCCACCCGCCGAGCACCTGGACGACCTGCGGCGCACCGCCGACCTGTTCGTCGAGGCGGTCGCGGCGATGCCGGCCGAGGCGTGGGCGGCGACGGTGCGGGCGCGGCTGGGCCCGTGGCCGGCCGCGCTGCTGGTCTGGGGTCGCCTGCGGGAGCTCGAGGTGCACCATCTCGACCTGGCCGCCGACTACGGCGCCGCCGACTGGTCGGACACGTTCGCCCACCGGCTGCTGCGCGAGGCCGCCAGCCAGCACGCCACGGGGCCGACGCCGCCGTCGATGGTGCTACGCCTGGACGGCAGCGAGCACGACGTGCTGCTCGGCGACCGTGCCGGCGCCCCGATCATCGCCGGTCCCGTTTCCGACCTCGCCGCCTGGCTGATCGGCCGTGCCGACGGCGGCCCGCTCTCCGTCACGCCCGACGGTCCCCTGCCTACTCCACCGGAATGGATCTAGAAACGTCATGACATACAGCGGAGACGTCACCCACGGCGGCGCGCCGGCGGTACGCGAGCTGGACGGGCTCACCATCAGCAAGCTGTCGGTGGGCCCGATGGACAACAACGCCTACCTGCTGCGTTGCACCGGCACCGGTGACCAGGTGCTGATCGACGCCGCCAACGAGGCCCCCCGACTGCTGGAGCTGATCGGCGACGGCGGGCTCACCGCCGTGGTGACGACCCACCAGCACATGGACCACTGGGTGGCGCTGGAGGAGGTGGTCGCCAAGACCGGCGCGCGGGCACTGGTGCACGCCGACGACGCGGACGGGCTGCCGATCGAGGCGGAGCGTCTCGCCGACGGCGACACGGTGCAGGTCGGCGACTGCGCGTTGGAGGTCATCCACATCAAGGGGCACACCCCGGGCTCGATCGCACTGCTCTACCGCGACCCGGCCGGCACCCCGCACCTGTGGACTGGCGACAGTCTTTTCCCAGGTGGCGTAGGGAACACGGACAAGGACCCGGAGCGCTTCGCCGCGCTGATCGACGACGTCGAGCACAAGCTGTTCGACAAACTCCCGGACGACACCTGGTTCTACCCCGGCCACGGCAAGGACAGCACGCTGGGAGCGGAACGCCCAGCCCTCCCCCAGTGGAAAGCAAGAGGCTGGTAACCAACCACCCCACCCACCCACACACACAAAAAGAACCAAACGCCGACCGTTCACCCTGAAGATCTCTCAACCCCAGGTGTGGCGCGGCACCACCGGACGAGCCGCAACCCCGACGGGGCGGGGGCCTGCCGTGCCCGGCGCAGGGATCAAGCCTGACCGCCCGGAGCCGGGCACGGCAGGCCCCCGCCCCCACCGCAACCGGCCCCACACCGCAACCCGGCCGACACCGCAACCCGGCCCCACCCCACCCTCAGCCAGCAACAGCGAACAGCCGCCGCCGTGCCCCCAGCAGCACGACGGAGGCCAGCACCATCCCGACCCCCATGGTCACCAGCAGTGGGCTGGGGTCCCCCGGCAGCAGCCCGGCCAGCGATCGGGATGCGGTGCCCAGCGCGAGGTAGAGGCCGGCCCAGGCGGCGGCGCCGAGCGTCGCGCAGCCGAGGAATCGGCGGTACGACATCCGTAGCCCGCCGGCGGCCAGCGGCAGCAGCGCGTTGAACACGGGCAGGAACGGCGCGACGACCATCATCCGACCGCCGCCGCGACGCAGGATTCCCTCGGCCGCG
Source organism: Micromonospora sp. NPDC049171 (assembly GCF_040648275.1). Classification (NCBI taxonomy): domain Bacteria; kingdom Bacillati; phylum Actinomycetota; class Actinomycetes; order Micromonosporales; family Micromonosporaceae; genus Micromonospora; species Micromonospora sp. NPDC049171. Next base: position 73,463 of record NZ_JBEZDJ010000019.1, on the reverse strand, counting down.
GTCCAACGCGGCTCGCCGATCCAGCCGCCGATCCGGCTGTGTCGCAACCGCTCGGAGTAGCGGCGGCCGATCACGAAACTCAGCGACCAGCCGGCCAGGCAGCCGACCAGCACCGCGGCGAAGGTCGCCAGCCCGGTGGTCGGGCGCCCCACCCCGACGGCGGCGAGGATCGCCACGTCGCCGGGGACCAGGACACCCAGCAGGGGTACGGCGTCGAAGAGCATGACGAGCCCGAGCGCACCCATCAGCAGCAGGATGGGCAGGTCGCCGATCTGGGCCAGCCATTGCGTCATGCACCCACGCTATGGCCGTGACACCACTTCGGACATCGGGTTCCAGCCCCCAGGGCCCCCTGGTATCGGTCTCGGGGTCGTCCCTGAGGTGGCGTCCGCACTCAGACGGGTCGCAGCACCCGCACCCGGCGTAGCGACGAGTCCACCGAGGGTTCGGTGGTGGGCACCGGGTAGTCGGCCAGGACCGCCAGGCGGTCCGCCGGCAGGTGCCCCCGGTCGGGGTCACCGACCAACACGTCGGCGCCCCTGGCGGCGGCCCTCTGCAGGAAGGGCAGCATCCGGTCGGCCATCACACGGTCGTAGAAGACGTCCCCGGCGACCACCAGGTCGGCCTCCGAGTCGGTGTCGTCGAGCAGGTCGTCCCCGAAGACGTCGACGACGACGCGGTTGGCCCGGGCGTTGAGGGTGACGGCGGCGACGGCGTACGGGTCGATGTCGTTGGCGACCACTTCCGCGGCACCGGCCAGCGCGGCGGCGATGGCCACCAGCCCCGAGCCGGAGGCGAGGTCGAGCACCCGACGACCGGCGGCCAACTCCGGGTGGTCCAGGAGGTGGCGGGCCAGGGCCTGGCCGCCGGCCCAGGCGGACGCCCAGTACGGGGCCGGCAGGGGATGCCCGACGGCGGCCTCCATCCGGGCCCACCAGACGATCGCGTCCTCGGCCAGGTGCAGCCGCACCTCGGGAACGAAGGGGGTGGGCACCAGCCGGAGCCGGTCCAGGCCGTTGCCGGGCGCGTCGATCTCGCGCTCCAGCTCGGTCAGCGCGTCGGCTGCGGCACCCTTCATCGGCGCAAGCATGCCCCAGCGGCGGGTGGTCGGGGCAGGTTTCGCGTGCCGGCGCGCAGAGTTCACCCGACTTCACACGAAGACCTACGGCACTTCGGCCAGCGGATCCGGGTTTTGCCCGTTACTGTCGGACAGGTACGGGCGATCATCGGCCAGAGGCCGAGGGTCAGCCGCTTTGAACAGGGAGAGATGCATGGCAACCGGCACGGTTAAGTGGTTCAACTCGGAAAAGGGCTTCGGTTTCATCGAGCAGGACGGTGGAGGGCCGGACGTGTTCGTCCACTACTCCGCCATCGCCTCGAGCGGCTACCGGGAGCTCAACGAGGGCCAGAAGGTCGAGTTCGAGGTGACCCAGGGGCAGAAGGGTCCGCAGGCGGACAACGTCCGCCCGATGTAGCTCCGTGCCGGTGACGGCGGCCGGTCTCCGGCCGCCGTCGCAGCGCACTCAAGACGCCGCCGGGGCGGCGGGCAGGTCCCGCCGCCTCCGGATCGGCCCGATCAACAGGATCAACGGGGTGAGCGCCAACCAGGCGGTCATCACGAATATCGTTCTCCCGACGCCGTAGCGCGCGCCGAGGGCTCCGGCCAGCACGGCCGCGAGCGGGATCGTGCCGTAGTTGAGCAGGTGCATGCTCACCGTCACCCGGCCGAGCAGGTGGTGCGGCGTGTAGGTCTGCCGGAAGGCGCCCTTGACGACGTTGCCGATGGCTACGCCGAGGCCGATCAGCACCCCGCCGAGGGCTGGCCAGACCAGCCCGACGCCCGGTGCGGCGAGTGGGATGAGCAGGGCTGGCGGGCCGGTGAGCGCCCCGGCGATCAGCACTGCCCGTGCGGTGCCGCAGCGGCGGCCCAGCGTGGTGGCGAGCAGCGCCCCGATGATCCCTCCGGCGCTCATCACCCCGACCAACGCGCCCACCAGGCCCGGTTCGAGCCGAAGCTCCCGGACCAGAAAGACCACCAGCACGGCCTGGTAGCCGGTCAGCCCGATGTTGCAGGCCGCGCCGAAGACAGCCAGCACCCGCAGGTACGGGTCGCGGATGACGAAGCGCAGCCCTTCGGCGATGTCCCGGCGCAGTGAACGGGACCGGTCCGCCCGGCGTGCGCGTGGTTCGACGGTGCGGATCCGCAGCAGGAAGATCGCGGAGGCCAGGAACGTGAACGCGTCCAGCACCAGCGCGGCGACGGCACCGGTGAGCTGGGCGATCAGGCCGGCGAGGCCGGGGCCGACGACGTAGCTGAGGGTCTGGGTCGCCTGGAGCTTCGCGTTGCCCTCCGGCAGTTGCTCGGGTCGCAGCACCACCGGCAGGTACACCTGGTCGGCGGTTTCGAAGAAGACCCGCGCGGCGCCGGCGCTGAGGGCGACCACCAGCAGGTGCGCCACGGTGAGCCGGCCCAGCACGGCGGCCAGTGGGATGCTGAGGAACGCCAACGCGCAGAACAGGTCGCACACCACCATCACCGACCGACGGGGCAGCCGGTCCACCCACGCGCCGGCTGGCAGGCCGATCAGCAGCCAGGGCAGCCAGGCAGCGGCGGTGAGCACCGCCACCTGGAAGGTGCCGGCGTCGAGCACGGCGACCGCGACCAGCGGCAGTGCGACGGTGGTGACGTTGCTGCCGATGCTGCTGACGGCCTGACCGGCCCAGAGCAGCCGGAAGTCCCGATGCCGCAGCAATCCGCCGGGCGGGCGGACCGACCCCGGGGCGGTACGGGTGACCGCGGTCACGGCCGGGCCGGAATGCCGTACGCGAACACGAACACGGGTTGGCGCTCGCCCTCGTCGTCGGGGACACCGCGCTCGCCCCACCGGTCCAGGAGGTCGACGATCTCGCGGCTCAGCTGGGCCAGCTCGTCGGGGGTGAGGTGCAACCACCTGTCGGCGGAGAACGGGCCGTCCTGCCAGGCGGCCTGCGCCGCGTCGTCGGCGGCGTGCCAGGCTCGGGCGAGGGCGACGTGCCGGTCCAGGTTGAGCGAGGTGGCGGCGTCGGCGACCGCGCGGGCCGCCGGGTCGGCGTCGAAGTCGGTGGTGGACCAACGCACCCCTCGGCTGACCGGCCGCCACCACCGCTCGCGCCGGTCGCGGGCCAACTCGGGGGCCTCGGTGACCAGGTCCGCGGCGGCGAGGACCTTGAGGTGGTGACTGACGTTCGCCGGCGCCTGACCGGTGCGCTCGGCGAGCAGGCCGACGGTCGAGGGCCCGTGCACCTTGAACACGTCCATCAGCCGGCGACGCAGCGGGTGGGCCAGGGCCGCCAGCACCCGCGAGTCGGTGACCTGACGCACATCGGGGTTGTCCATGCCCCCACCCTGACATCCGCAACAGCTGTTGCGCAATGCCTGTTGCTCAACAGCCGTTGCGGATCCGGAGCGCGGAGAGGGGCGGCCCGGCGGCTACGGGCCGCCCCTCCGCTCAGGCGACCAGCCGGCGGGACAGCTCGTCGGCGACCTGCTTGGCGATGGTGGGCGGAATGGCCGCCGCGATCTTCTCCGGCGTCAGCCCGGCCAGCACGCCCTGGATCACCGCCGGCTCGTCGGTGAAGTCCCGGCCGGAGAAGATGGTCAGCGCCGCCTGGAGCGCGCTCAACTGCGCACCCAGGCTCTTGAGGTTCGGGTGACCGGTCACCGAGGCTCCGGTGTCATCGCGGCCCTCCGCCATCCGGGTGTAGATCTGCCCGATCGGGTTGCGGCCGTCGAGCACTGTGATGTTCTTGTGGACGGTTGCCAGCCAGGTGTGTTCTTCGGGGGTCATGTCGATCTCCTCCAGGAGTCCGATGGAACTCAGGTAGCGACGGAACAGCGGCCGCTGGTCGCGGCCCGCCTTGGTCGCGTCGCGAAAGAAGCTGAAGTGGGTGTGCCAGCGGTGCGAACTGTCGCCGGTGGTGCGCTTGCCGAGACGGTCCCACCGCTTCACTGTCGAGCCGTCGGGGCTGTAGATGATCTCGCGAATGTCCCGGCTGTCGGCCGCGTTCGCCGCACACTGCCCCACGCACCAGAGCGAGAAACTGGACAGGGTGTGCGTCCGGCCGCCAGAGCGGACCTCGAAGCCGCCGACGTCGAGCGCCGCCGCGTCGAGGGTGAGGCCACCCTGGTCCCGGGGTGACTCCACCACCGAGTAGTCGTTGGTGACCACCCGATCCGAGCCGCAGTGGTAACCACCCCGGTGGGCGGGGTCCCCGACGATGCCGACCTCCGCCGGCTCGAGGTCTGCGGCCCGATCGGTGTTCGGGTCGATGTTGAGATGAGTGAGAAGCAGGCTGCGGACAGCCAACAGGTTGGACGGGGCGCGGGTCATCGGCCCCCCTCTCGGATATACGGGGACCAGACGCAATGTCACACCGCGTGTGCGATGCAAGCTTCAGGTCGGGCCCGGTCTATCTCGTGCTCGGCGCCGGGCGATGACCCAACCATAGCCCCATCAATAGATGAAAGCCCAGGTCAGAGCGATTTATTTTCCGATTGGAAGATCATCGACCAGAGTGGACGACCGGCAACAACACCGCCGACGGGTACGCCGGCTCATGCAGAACCTGCCGCCAGCCGGCACGCAGCGTCACCGCGGTGCCGAGGGGTTCGCCGGTGCCGGGGTTGCGCGCCCACCGTGGATGGGCGCCGCCGGCGACCTGCACCCGCAGCCGGTGTCCGGCCGCGAACCGGTACGCGGTCGGCCAGAGCGCCACCGGGACCCGCAGCCCTCCGGACGCGTCGGCGGGGAAACGCTCGGGGGTCACCCGCACCAGGCCGTCGCACACGTTCCACGAGCGACCGCGCCGGTCCACATCGCACAGTCGCACGAAGACGTCCAGGTACGGCAGCTCGCTGCGGACGTGGATCTCGGCGCGTACCGGGCCGATCACCTCGACCGGCCCGGTCAGCGGGGCGCTGGTGTAGGTCAGCACGTCGGGGCGGGCCTCGACCGGCCGGTTGTCCACCGGGCCGGCCTGCTGGGCGACCAGCAGCGGCCCGCCCCGCGAGGGGGTGGGGTCGGTCGGGTCGTACCGGAACTCGTCAGGTGCCGACGCGACCGGGGGGCGCAGCGCCAGCTCACCGCCCGGATGCAGGTGCCAGGCGGTGTCGGTGGCCGGCGGGGGCCAGTCCGGCAGGTCCCGCCAGCCGCCGCCGGAACCACCCACGTGCAGCCGGACCGGGGCGGACGCGGCTCGGCGCGACCGCCCGCCGGTCGACGTAGCGGCCAGCAGGTGATCGTCGAGCCAGGCCAGCCCCTCCCGCAGGGCGCCCACGAACAGCCCGGGGCTGCCGTGTGTCCAGGGGCCGATCACCAGGCGCGGTCGTGCGCCGGCGGCACGCAGGGTGGTGTGGTCGTCGAGTTGGGCGGGCAGGAAGATGTCGTGCCAACCGGTGACCATGAGCACCGGCGCCCGCACCCGGGCGACCCGGTCGGCGAAGACGCGCTCGCGCCAGTACGCCGCCTCCGGGGTGTGGTGGCGCAGCCACTCCTGGAAGAACGGGATGGTCACGCCGGTGGCCACCCGGTCGGCGTCGGCCAACGGCAGGTGCGCGAGCGCGGCGGCAAGCCGGGGCTGGCCACGCTTGAGCTCCCGCTGCCGGGCCAGCCACGGCACGGTCTGCGCGTGCAGCAGCTCCGCCCAGGTCAGCACGGTGTCCAGGGCGAAGGACTCCCCCGCGTACGTCGAGTCCCGGGTGGCCGAGGCGGTCACCACCGCGACCATCGCGCGCAGCTCGGCACCGGCGTCGGCGGCCAGCGCCCACTGCGCGAAACCCTGGTAGCTGACCCCGAACATGCCGAGTTGGCCGGCCCACCAGGGTTGGCGGCGCAGCCAGTCCAGGGTGTCCACCCCGTCGTCGCGCTCGTGCACGAGCGGGGCGAAGGTCCCACCGGACCCGCCGGTGCCGCGGCAGGCCTGGATCACCGCGTGTCGGCCCCGCGCGGCGAGCAACCGGCCGAGCAGCCGCAGCGGTCCACCCCGCCCGTACGGGGTGCGGATCAGCACGGTCGGCGCGTCCGGCACGCCCGGGGCGTAGTGATCGGTGCGCAACACCACACCGTCGCGGGCCCGGACCGGGATGTCGCGGGTGACCCGCACCGGGGCGGGGCGGGTCGGTGGCAACCGCAGCGCGACGCCGGCGAGACGGGAGACGAGCCGGTCGGGCACCGCTCAGCCCGTCGGCCGGCGGGGCGACTCGGGCCGGGCGGCGCGCACCGCGTCCCGGTGCCCCCGCAGCGACTCGCTCATCTCCGCCATGAACCGGTGCACCACCTCCAGCTCGTCCTCGCCGAAGCGGGCCATCACCGTGTCGGTACGCGCGCCCAGCGGCTGGAAGAACTCCATGGCCAGGGCGGCACCCTGGTCGGCGTAGTGCAGCAGCACCTTGCGGCGGTCGGCGGTGTCCCGGTCCCGGCGGATGTGACCGGCCCGCTCCAGCCGGTCGACCAGGGCGGTGACCGAGCCGGAGGAGAGGTTGAGCTGTTCGCCGAGGCGGCCCGGGGTGATCGGGTCACCGAGCAGCTCGGCGTCCATCACCGCGATCAGTGCCTGGAGGTCGGTCGGGTTGAGGCCGTGCAGGTTGGCGAAGGCGTGGCCGACGTGTTGGGCGTCCACCGCGTACCGCCGGAGGTTGTTGGTGATCTCGGCGACCAGCTGCTCGCGGCGCGTGTCGCGCCGTCGGTACATGCCGTGAGTCGCCACCTCGCGCTGCTCTTCCCGTCGTCGGTCTCCCGGGTTGCAGCATAGAACAGCCCCGGATAATCTCGGCCATCAAGATACTTGGCTTCCGAAGGACCTTGAGGTCACCCTGATGTCCCTGTTCACCAGAGTTGCCCGCGGCCGGCTGGCCGCCTGGCTCACCGTGGCCGCCGCGATCGTCGTCGGCGCGGCCGTCTTCGGCACGCCCCGGCCGGACAACCCGGCACCGGTCTCCGCCACCGGCCTGTCCGTGCGGTGGCAGTCGACCCAGGTGCAGCGCCTGCAGGACCAGTTGCCGTCCAGCGACGTGCAGCCGGCCATCGTGGTGGTCAGCCGCGGCGACGGCGGCGCGCTGAGCGAGGCCGACCGGGCCACCGTCGGCGCCCGCGCCGACGACCTGCGCCGCTTCGCGGTGGGCGGGCAGGTCAGCCCGGCCCAGCTCGCCCCGGACGGCGCGGTGGCCCTCGTCGCCGTGCCGCTGGACACCGCCGGCGGGCAGGAGGCCGTCACGAACACGGTGACCCAGCTGCGCGCCGCCCTGGCGGACCTGCCCGGCGGGCTGACCGCCGAGGTGACCGGCGCCCCGGCGTTCACCGCCGACCTCTCCTCGGTGTTCGACGGCGCCGACGTCACCCTGCTCGCGGTGACCGCCGCCGTGGTCGCGGTACTGCTGCTGATCACCTACCGCAGCCCGTTCCTGTGGATCGTGCCGCTGGTCGTGGTGGCCGCGACCGAGCAGCTCACCCTGCGCGCGGTGGACGTCATCGTGCCGGCCGTCGGCATCCACCTCCAGCAGGGCCAGGTCACCGGCATCGCCAGCGTGCTGGTCTTCGGCGCCGCCACCGACTACGCGCTGCTGCTCATCGCCCGCTACCGGGAGGAGTTGCGCCGCGCCCAGGACCGGTACGCGGCGATGCGCGCCGCGCTGCGCCGCACCGCCGAGCCGATCCTGGCCAGCGGCGGCACGGTGGTGCTCGGCGTCCTCACCCTGCTGCTCAGCGAGCAGGAGACCAACCGGGCCCTCGCCGTGGCCTGCGCCACCGGTGTGGTCTTCGCCATGCTCTCGGCGTTGTTCGTGCTCCCCGCCGTGTTGGTGCTCTTCGGGCGCGGCCTGTTCTGGCCGTTCGTCCCCCGCGTCGGCGGCCCGGTGCGCGAGGGCCGGCTCTGGGGTCGACTCGGCGCCGCCGTGCGACGCCGCCCGGTGGTGGTCGCGACGCTTGCCACAGTGCTGCTCGGCGGCCTGGCACTGGGTGGGCTCGGCATCCGCACCGGCCTGTCCGAGACCGAACAGTTCCGGGCCGAACCCGAGGCGGTGACCGGGGCACAGACCCTGGCCAGGGCCTTCCCCGCCGGCAGCACCCAGCCTGTCGCAGTGCTCACCACCCCGGCGGCGGTGCGGGCGGTCACCGACGCCGCCACCGCGGTGCCCGGCGTCGCCTCGGCCCGCCCCGGTGCCGCCGGCGACGCCGTCGCCCAGGTCGACGTGGTCCTGGACGCCGAACCCGGCACCACCGCCTCGGACCGCGCGATCGAGGCGCTGCGCGACGCGGTGGCCGCCGTTCCCGACTCCGCTCCCCCGGCCGCCACCGGCGCCGACGCGCCGTCCGGGGCGCTCGTGGGTGGGTCCGTGGCCGCCACGTACGACTCCGACGAGGCCAACGACCGTGACCTACGACTCATCCTGCCGATCATCCTGTTGCTGGTCGCCGGGGTGCTCGTGCTGCTGCTGCGCGGCCTGCTCGCACCGGTGTTGCTGGTGCTCACCGTGATCGCGTCGTTCTTCGCCAGCCTCGGCGCGGCCTGGCTGCTCTTCGACCACGTGCTGGGCTTCCCCGCGCTGGACAGCGGTGTGCTGCTGCTCGCCTTCGTGTTCCTGGTGGCGCTCGGGGTGGACTACAACATCTTCCTGGTCACCCGGGCCCGGGAGGACGCGCGCGGTGCGGGCACCCGCGACGGGATGCTGTCCGCCCTGCGGGTCACCGGCGGGGTGATCACCAGCGCCGGAGTGCTGCTCGCCGCGGTCTTCGCCGTACTCGGCGTGCTGCCACTGATCACGCTGACCCAGATCGGCATCATCGTCTGCATCGGCGTCCTGCTGGACACCCTGCTGGTCCGCACGGTCCTGGTGCCGGCGCTGGCGTTTCTGCTCGGAGACCGCTTCTGGTGGCCCGGCCGGCTCACACCGCAGCGCCCGGCGCACACCGCGGTGTCGCCGGAGTCGGTAGCCGCTCGCGACTGACCGGCGGGGGCCGTGACGGCGACACCGGCGCGGCCCCCGCCCGGGTCAGTAGTCCAGGCAGACGCACTCGGTCATCAGCGCCCGCACGTTGCGCACGTACGACGGGTTGGGGATGGCCAGGGGCGCACCCTCCCGCGCCACCGCGCCGTGCCCGACGTTGTACGCGGCGATGACCGCGTTGAGCAGGCAGGAATTCAACTCGGCGGTGCACAGGGCCGGGTCGAGGCGGAAGTCGGACTCGAAGTACATGTCGCCGATGTACTTGGTGGCCCAGGCCAGGTAGGTGGCACCGAGGCTGGCGTTGTCCCGGTAGTCGTCGATCTGGTAGCTCTGCTCGAACCGCTGGTTCATCCAGGTCGCCGTGGCCGGCATCACCTGCATCAACCCCACACCGCCGTCGCAGGCGTGGATGTTGGACTGCCAGCCACTCTCCTGCCACGCGGTGGCCTTGAGCAGGTTGAGCGGCACCGTGATGTCCGGTGCGGAGACCGGCCAGTAGGAACGGCCCGCCGCGTCGGTCAGCGCCGCCTTCACCTCGGCCCGCGCCGCCTGGGCACCCTGGTAGGTCGGCTTGCAGGAACTCGGCGCCGGCTTCGGCGGGGCCGGCGGGACCATGGTCTCGGTGGGCGGCTTCGCCACCGCGAGTGGCTTCGGCGCCGTGCGGGTCGGCTTCTTCTTCGGCTTCGGGGACGGGGACGCCGACGCGCGACGACTCGGCGCGGCACCCATCGACTCCACGGCGCTCACCGACGGGCTCGGCTCCGCGGTGGCCTCGTCGGTGGGGGCGTCCAACGGCGCGTCGGCGAGTGCGACCGGGCCGGTCTGATCGCGCGGGCCCTCCGCCTCGGTGGCGCACCCGACCAGCGTGCCCGACAACAGCACCCCGGCAAGCAGCACCGCGCCCAACCGATCGGTCCATCGAACCATCTCGGTGCCTCCCCCGTGTGACCGACACAGACCCTAGCAAGGTTCCACCGGTCGGCGGTGCCCCTGCGGCGGCGTCCGGGCCTGGTCGTCCGGCTGCTCAAGGTCGCCCACCGCCCGGTCCCGGGTGGCCCAAGCGACCATGAACACGACAGTCCAGAGCACCCCGAGCAGCACCGCCGCGGCGGTGCCACTGGCCGTGTCCAGGCCGAGGTAGAGCCGTGCACCGCCGATGCCGAGCATCCCCGCGGCGGCGGCCGTCCACACGGCCACCGCCACCGGCCAGCGTGAACTGCGCGACACCAACCAGGCCAGGGTGCAGAAACTCGCCGCGACAACCGCGTTCTGGGTGGAGAGCGAGGCCACCTCGGTGACGCCCGGCGCCGTGCCGTGCGCACCTGTCACCTCGGCGGCCACGGCCAGCACCACCAGCGGCACGAACGCACCCACCGTGCCGACCACGCTGAGCAGGTCCGCACGCCAGGGCCGGTTGCGCCACGCCAGCACCGCGGCCACCAGCCCCACCAGGGCGATCAACACCGACCCTCGGAGCACGGACACCACGAGCATCGTGGCGTCGGCGGCGTCCGGGGTACGCCGGGCGGCGAACCACCCCGCGATGGCGTCGTCCAGCGCGGCCAACCCGCTGTTGCGGATGGCCACCGCGAGCAGGCCGGCGATGGCGAGCCCGGCGGCGAACAGCAGCAGGAGCCCCGCGGCCAGATTGAGCAGCAGCGTCCAGGCCGGCCCGATCCGCATGGCCACCAGGAAGAACAGCACCCCGTAGCGGGCGGTGAGCCAGCGCACCGGGGGCAGCGCACCCGCCCGGGACAGCAGCGCGCGGACCGGGTCCGGGTTGCGACCCAGCCACCGGCCGACGAGCACCACCCCCACCAGGCCGGCCAGCAGCAGCAGCGCCACCCCGGTGGCCCGGCCGAGCAGCCGGGAGACCGTGTCGTACGACTCACCGGCGAGGTGACCGAGCAGGACCGACCCGCCCACCCAGGTCATCACCCCGGCCAGGTTCCACGGTGCGAACCGCCGGTACGGCATGCCGGCCGCACCGGCCAGCCGGGGCACCAGGGTGCGGGCGAACGCCACCCACCGGGCGACGAACACACCCCGACCACCGAGCCGGGCGAGCATGGCATCGGCCCTGGCCCAGCGCGCGGGGCCGACCCGGTGGCCCAGCCCGGCGCGCAGCCGGGGCCCGTAGCGCCGTCCGGCGCGAAAGGCCAGCCCATCACCGACGACGGCGGCGACGATCATCGCGAGCAACGCCGGCCCGAGCCGCAAGGTACCGTTGTAGGTGAGGAAGCCGACGAGCAGCAGGGTAGCCTCACCCGGCACGAGCAGGCCGAAGATCACCGCGGTCTCGCCCGCCACGATCAGCGCGGCGACCAGGTAGATCCACAGGGCGGGCAGACTCTGCACCCAGGTCAGCAGGTCGTGCACTCAGGCCCCCGGAACACGGGAGTCAGCATGCCAGCCGGGGGAACGACCGGGACAGCAGTTTCACCATAGATCAGGGGCCCCTGGGGGGTGACCCCGACGCGGCCTGCGCGAGCGCAGGCGGAAGGATAGAGGGTATGCAGCTTCGCACCGACCTCCGCAACGTCGCCATCATCGCTCACGTCGACCACGGCAAGACCACCCTGGTCGACGCCATGTTGCGGCAGGCCGGGGCGTACGGCGCCCGGGGCGAGAACACCGAGCGGGTGATGGACTCGGGTGACCTGGAGCGGGAAAAGGGCATCACGATCCTGGCCAAGAACACCGGCGTGCGCTACCTGCCGGCGGACGGCTCCGACCCGGTCACCATCAACATCATCGACACCCCCGGCCACGCCGACTTCGGTGGTGAGGTGGAGCGCGGCCTGACCATGGTCGACGGCGTGGTGCTGCTCGTCGATGCCAGCGAGGGCCCCCTGCCGCAGACCCGCTTCGTGCTGCGCAAGGCGCTGCGGGCCCGGATGCCGATCATCCTGGTGATCAACAAGGTGGACCGCCCCGACGCCCGGATCAAGGAGGTCGTGGACGACACCTACGAGCTCTTCCTCGACCTGGACGCCGACGAGGAGCAGATCGACTTCCCGATCGTCTACGCCTGCGCCCGCGACGGCATCGCCTCGCTGACCCAGCCCGCCGACGGTTCCGTGCCGGAGGACAGCACCTCCCTGGAACCGCTGTTCCGCACCCTGCTGGACACCATTCCGGCACCCTCGTACGAGGACGGCGCGCCGTTGCAGGCGCACGTCACCAACCTGGACGCCTCCCCGTTCCTCGGCCGGCTGGCGCTGTGCCGGGTCCGCCAGGGCACCATCAACAAGGGTCAGACGGTGACCTGGTGCCGCACCGACGGCAGCACCCAGCGGGTCCGCATCTCCGAGATGCTGATGACCCAGGGCCTGGAGCGCACGTCGGCCGAGACCGCCGGCCCGGGCGACATCATCGCCGTCGCCGGCATCCCGGAGATCATGATCGGTGAGACCCTCGCCGACCTCGAGAACCCGGTCCCGCTGCCGCTGATCACCGTCGACGAGCCGGCCATCTCGATGACCATCGGCACCAACACCTCGCCGCTGGTCGGCCGGGTCAAGGGCTCCAAGGTCACCGCGCGGATGGTCAAGGACCGGCTCGACAAGGAGCTGATCGGCAACGTGTCGCTGCGGGTGCTGCCCACCGAGCGGCCGGACGCCTGGGAGGTGCAGGGCCGCGGTGAGCTGGCGCTGGCCATCCTGGTCGAGCAGATGCGCCGGGAGAGCTACGAGCTGACCGTCGGCAAGCCGCAGGTGGTCACCCGCGAGATCGACGGCAAGACCTGCGAGCCGGTCGAGCGGCTGACCATCGATGCCCCGGAGGAATACCTGGGCGCGATCACCCAACTCCTCGCCACCCGTAAGGGTCGGATGGAGCAGCTGGTCAACCACGGCACCGGCTGGATCCGGATGGAGTGGCTGGTCCCGGCGCGCGGCCTGATCGGCTTCCGCACCGAGTTCCTCACCGACACCCGGGGCACCGGCATCCTGCACCACGTCTTCGAGTCGTACGAGCCGTGGTTCGGCGAGCTGCGCACCCGCAACAACGGTTCGCTCGTCGCCGACCGGTCCGGTGCGGTCACCGCCTTCGCGATGATCAACCTGCAGGAGCGCGGTCAGCTCTTCGTCGACCCGACCACCGAGGTGTACGAGGGCATGATCGTCGGCGAGAACTCCCGCTCCGACGACATGGACGTCAACATCACCAAGGAGAAGAAGCTCACCAACATGCGGGCCTCGACCTCCGACGAGACCGAGAAGCTGATCCCGCCGCGCAAGCTCTCGCTGGAGCAGGCCCTGGAGTTCTGCCGCGAGGACGAGTGCGTCGAGGTCACCCCGACCGCCGTGCGCATCCGCAAGGTGGTGCTCGACCAGCAGCAGCGGGGCCGCGCCGCCGCCCGCCGCAAGCACGCCGGCTGAGCGCACCAGCACCCGACACCGGGCGCGTCGACCGCTTGCGGTCGACGCGCCCGCGCGTTTCCGGCGGGGGTACGCGGGCCACCCCGAGCGGCCCGTGCCGATCGGCTACGGTCACCGGCATGACCTGGGATGATCTCGACGCGCACCTGGACCGGGTGCCCGGCACCGTCTCGGCGTACGTGGGCCGGCTGGACGCACCGCCGACCTGGACCCGCCACCCGGACGCCGCCCACTACGCGGCGAGCACCATGAAGGTGGCGGTGCTCGCCGCGCTCTACCGTGCCGCCGAGGCCGGCGCACTGGACCTGGACGCCCCGGTTCCCGTGGTCAACGAGTTCGACTCCGCCCAACCCGGCGCGCCCCGGTTCTCCTGCGCCCAGCACTACGACAACGACGACGCGGTCTGGGACCGGCTGGGCGACACGGCACCGCTGCGTTGGCTGGCCGACCGGATGATCGTGCGATCCAGCAACCTGGCCACCAACCTGGTCATCGGGCACGTCGGGCTACCCGCGGTGGCCGAGGTGTGGGCGCTGGCCGGTGCCCGCACCAGCGTGACCGGCCGCGGCATCGAGGACTTCGCGGCCCGCGCGGCCGGCATCACCAACACGGTCACCGCCGCCGACCTGGCCGCGCTGCTCGGCGCGCTGGGCACCGGGGCCGGCACCCCGGGCCGAATCGCCGCGCCGGCCGCCTGCTCGGCCATGCTGGACGTCCTGCTCGCGCAGGAACACCGGGAGGACCTGGCCGCCGGCCTGCCCGAGGGCACCCGCATCGCGCACAAGAGCGGCTGGGTACGCGGTGTGCGCCACGGTGCCGGCCTGGTCCTGCCCGCCGACGCCCCGCCATACCTGATCGCCGTCTGCACCACCACCGACCCGACCGACGGCAACGCCAGCGGCGACGACACCGAGGACGACGCCTGCCTGCGGCTCGCGCACATCTCCGCGCAGGTCTGGGCCGCCCGCCACCAGCTCTGACCGGCCCGACTGCGGCTAGGCTGCTCGGACCCCCACCCCGGAGCCGCCGATGCCCCGCAGTCGCACCCTGCTGCTCGCCTTCCTCGTCGTGACGGCAGCGAACCTGCTGGCCAACGCCACCGGCGGCGGCGTGGCCTTCTTCCTCACCAAACCGCTGCTGATGCCGCTGCTCGCCGCGTACCTGTGGCGGGCCAGCACCGAACAGGCAGCCCGACCGGACCGGCTGGTCCTCGCCGGGCTGGCCTTCGCCACCGGCGGCGACATCGCCCTGATGATCGACGACACCGGCTGGTTCCTCGCCGGCATGGCCTGTTTCCTCGGCACGCACCTCTGCTACCTCGCGGCGTTCACCCGCCACCGCGCCGCGACCGCGCTGCGCCGTGCGCCGCTGGTCGCGGTCCCCCTGGGGTACGCGGTGCTGACCGTCGTCGCCCTGAGCTGGATGTGGGCGGGGCTGACCGACGCCGGCCTGGCCGGGCCGGTGGCCGGCTACGCGCTCGCCCTGGCCGCGATGGCCAGCACGGCAGCCACCCAGGGCTGGCGGGTCGGTCTCGGCGCCGCCCTGTTCCTCGGGTCCGACCTGCTGATCGCCGCCGGAGTGGCAGGCGTTGCCGAACCACCCGGCGCGCCGGTACTGGTCATGGCGAGCTACGCAGCCGGCCAGGCACTGATCGTCACCGGCCGCGCCGCCCGCGTCAGCACGCCGGTCATTCCAACAGTCGCGCCCGCAACGCACTGAGCGTCTCGTCGGTCAACCCCAACCCGTCGCGCAGGTACGCGTCGAACGAGCCGTGCACCCGGCGTACCTCGTGGTATCCGGCGTCGAGGTACTCGACGCGAACCTCCAACACCGGCAGCACCGCGTCGACGTCCAGCTCCGGCTGCCGCCGCCGCATCGCCTCGACGATCACCACGCGCAGGCTCTCGGTCAGCTCGTTGTTGCGCAGGTAGTCGGCGCGGATCGCCGCCTCGTCCACCCCGAGCGCCGTCAGCAGGATGACGGTGAGCCAACCGGTGCGGTCCTTGCCGGCGGAGCAGTGGTAGACCAACGGCAGGTTCTCCGGCTGGGCCGCCAGCCGCACTGCCTCGGCGAACCCGACCCGTGCCGACTCACCGGTGACGAACCACCGGTAGATGGCCGCCATCGCCCCCGCCGTGCCCTGCCGGGCCAGCTCCGCGTACGCGTCCAGGTCGTGGCCGAGCAGCACCGCCGAGACGTACGTGAAGACCGGGTGCTCCGGGTCGTGCACCGGCAGGCACACCACCCGTGGCTCACCGGCCAGCCGATCCGCCGGGGCGACCTCGATCTCCGCGGGGGCGCGCAGATCGACCACGCACGCCGGGCCGAGTTTCGCCAGCACCGGTAGGTCATCGTCGGTCAGCCGGCCCAGCGCCGGAGTGCGGATCAACTGGCCGACGCGCACCCGCCGCCCGCCCGCGCCGACGAGCCCACCCAGGTCACGCGCGTTCGGCGCACCCACCAGTTCCCAGCCCTGCCCGGTCATCCGGTCCCCCATCCCGCCGTGTGCCTGCGTATAGGGTGCCTGGCATGACGATCTCGGAGGTACGCACCCACCGGGTTTCCGCCCCCTTACACACCCCGTTCGTCACCGCGCTGCGTCGTACCACCACAGTGGACACCCTGGTCGTCGAGCTCGTCGACACCGACGGCCGGTCCGGCTTCGGCGAGGCGCCCCAGGTCTGGCAGGTCACCGGCGCGTCGGTCGCCGGCGCACGGGCGTGCGTACGCGAGGTGCTCGGTCCACGGTTGATCGGTCGCGATCCGGACGACCTGGTGACCCGGTGCACCGAGGTGCAGCGCGCCGTGGCGGGCAACGAGGCGGCGAAGGCGGCGGTGGACGTCGCCCTGCACGACCTCGCGGCCCGGCGGCTGGGCGTACCCCTGGTGCGGTTGCTCGGGGGCACCACGCTGCGGGTGCCGACGGACGTCACGCTGGCCGCGGGCGACGCGGTGGACCTGGCGGCGGCGGCGCGGCAGCGGCAGTCCGACGGCTTCGGCGTGCTCAAGGTGAAGGTCGGCACCGACGCGGCCGGCGACCTGGACCGGGTGCGGGCCGTGCGCGCGGCCGTCGGCCCCGGGGTGCGGATCCGGCTCGACGCCAACCAGGGCTGGACGCCCCGGGAGGCGGTCCGGGTGATTCGTGGCATCGAGGACGCCGGGCTCGACGTGGAGCTGGTCGAGCAGCCGGTGGCCCGCTGGGACCTGGACGGGCTGGCCTGGGTCAGCGACCGGGTGTCCGTGCCGATCCTCGCCGACGAGGCGGTCTTCGGGGTCCGTGACCTGGTGGAGGTGATCCGCCGTCGGGCCGCCGACCTGGTCAACGTCAAGCTGGCCAAGTGCGGCGGCCTGCACCCGGCCCGTACCCTCCTCGAGCTGGCCACCGCCCACGGGCTCGGCACGGTGGTCGGCTCGATGATGGAGAGCCAGGTCGGCGTCGGTGCGGCGGCGAGCCTGGTCGCCGCGTACGGCACCACCGCGGTCGCCGACCTGGACGCCGCCTGGTGGCTGGCCTGGTCGCCGGTGCAGGGCGGAATACGCTACGACGGGGCTTCCGTGGTGCTGCCGAACGCCCCTGGCCTGGGCATCTCCGGCCTGACTGAAGCAAAGGTGCAGGCTCGTGCTTGATGACCGTTGGTTTCTTTCATAGGGTTGCCCTGGACAACCAACTCGATCTGGGGGTTGACGTGGAGCTGCAACCGGGCCGCGAGGCCGTCGTCCGGGTCGCGGTGGCAACACTGTGGACCTCACCCGAGGCGGTCCGGCCGGCCGACCGACCGGCACTGAGCGCCGGAGCCGACATCCCCGCCTGGGTCTCCGGTCTCACCACCGACCAGCAGGTCGGCGACTGCGTGCTGAGCCAGCTCCTGCTCGGCGAGCGGGTCCTCGTCAGCGAGCTGCGCCCGGACGGCTGGGCCCGGGTCGTCGCCGTCGAGCAGCCAGCCGCCAAGCTGGACCCGCGCGGCTACCCCGGCTGGCTCCCCGCCGACCAACTGACCACTGTCGACCCGGCCACCGGCACCGACCACCCGCTGGTGGTGGACGCCACGGTCACCGGGCTGCGCGCCGCCCCGGGCGGCGCGATGGTGTTGCCCGGCGTCGTCGTCGGCACCCGCCTGGTCCCGGCCGGCCCCGCACGCGACGACTGGCGGCCGGTGTGCGTCCCCGGGCAGGCCACGCCGCTCTGGCTACCCGACAGCCACCTGGTCCCGGCACCGGCCGCGTCACCGCACGCCGAGCAGCCGCTCGCGGTGGCGCAGCGGCTGCTGGACGTGCTCTACATCTGGGGTGGGCTCTCCGCGCACGGCATCGACTGCTCGGGGCTGGTGCACCTGGCCTGGCGGCGGTTCGGGGTGCTACTCCCCCGCGACGCCGACGACCAGGCCGCGGCCACCACCCCGCTGCCGCTGGGCACGGAACGCCCCGGCGATCTCTACTTCTTCGCCCGACCCGGCCGCGGCATCCACCACATCGGCATCGTCACCGCCGCACCCGGGGACGACGGCGAGCGGCGGATGCTGCACGCCTGCTACCGGCGGCGGCGGGTCATCGAGGAGCCGCTGCCAGCCGAGCGGACCGCCACCCTGGTCGGCGCGCACCGGGTCTGACCGGCCGGGCGCGTCGAGCCTCAGCCGGCCGGGCGCCTCGGGCCTGAGCCGGCCGGATGCGTCGGACCCCAGACCGACCGGGCGCGTTGGGGCGCCCGGCCGGTGTGCGGTCAGCGGCGGGCGTCGGCCAACTCGCGGCGCCGGTCCCGGGAGGACTTGATCAGGCTGGCGGCGGTGGCGATGCCCAGGGTGCCGATGATCACCAACAGCGACAGCCAGATCGGGATGTGCGGCGCCCAGCCGACGTGCTCACCACCGTTGATGAACGGCAGGTTGTTGTCGGCCAACGCCTCCAACACCAACTTGACCCCGATGAAGCCGAGCACGACGGCCAGGCCGTAGCTCAGGTAGATCAGCCGGTCGAGCAGGCCACCGAGCAGGAAGTAGAGCTGACGCAGGCCCATCAGCGCGAAGACGTTCGCGGTGAAGACCAGGTACGGCTCCTGGGTGATGCCGAAGATCGCCGGGATCGAGTCCAGAGCGAAGATCAGGTCGGTGGTGCCGATCGCGATCATCACGATCAGCATCGGGGTGAACAGCCGCTTGCCGGTGGCGTGGGTGGTGAGCTTCGCGCCGTCGTAGTCCTTGGAGATCGGCAGCGCCTTGCGGCTCCACCGGATCAGCACGTTCTCGGAGAACTCGTCCTCGTCCGGCTCACCCTGTCGGGCCAGGTTGACGGCGGTGTAGATCAGGAACGCGCCGAAGATGTAGAAGACCCAGGAGAACTGCGAGATCAGCGCCGCACCGGCGGCGATGAACCCGCCGCGCATCACCAGGGCCAGCACGATGCCGACGAGCAGCACCTTCTGCTGGTACTGCCGGGGCACCCCGAAGCGGGCCATGATGATCACGAAGACGAAGAGGTTGTCCACCGAGAGGCTGTACTCGGTGAGCCAGCCGGTGTAGAACTGCCCCGCCGCGCTGGCGCCCGCGCTCAACCAGACCCCCGCCCCGAAGAGCAGGGCAAGCCCGACGTAGAAGGCGACCCAGAGGCTCGACTCCCGCACACTCGGCTCATGCGGGCGCCGACCAATGATCAACAGGTCGACGAGCAGGACCGCAGTCAGTGCGACAAGCGTCCCCGCCCACACCAATCCGGACACGTCCAACGTTCATTCCTCCGGCAGACACGCGGCGTCGGGCACACCGTACGCCCCCGCGGGGGCCGGCGTGCCGCTGTCGCTCACTCTGGTGACTGTCGGAGGTCTCTTCCGCCGCCGCCCTGCGAACAGGGCGACGACCCACGGGGCCGGGTCGCGTCGCCGTGGTTCCGGCGATCGACCGTGCTGACGACTCCGTCGCGGGGGAATACTCCCCTCCTCGGAGACCATTGTTGCCCACCACGCCCCGTGATCACACCCCGGGCAGCCGGTGGCGCCGAACGGGCCCTCGGGTGCGGTGATCGGCACGGGGTCCCACCGGGAACGGCGGCACGCCCGGAACGGGGGTCAACGGCAGCACGGCGGCACACCCTGCGGCGCTTCCTAGGAGGCTAGTGTAGGTCTGGTGCGGCCAGCGGGTCGGTGAGCGACCAGCCGGCGGCCAACAGGTCGTCGCAGGCGCGCACCGCGTGGGCCAGCCGCTCGGTGTGCGTACCGGTCAACTCCACCACCGGCACCCCGCACCCGGTCAGCTCACTCCGAAACCGCTCGGTCATCCAGGCCCGCAGGTGCTCGCCGTCGCGAAGGCCGTCGTCGGTGAAGGGCACGTCCCGGTGATCCGTCAACAGGTACAGGGCCGGCCGGCGGGCCGCCGCCCGTACCTCCGGCGACGTGCTGCCCAGATAACGCTCCTCCCACACCGCCGTGGCCCGCGCGTCGGTGTCGCAGACGAGCAGCGGTCCGCTCGTCCGGGCCGCCGCGTCCTCGGCCGACTGCTGCTCGCGCACCACCGTGCGGAAGTCGCTCCGGTCCCACGTGACGTCGAAGACGCTCGCCTCCGCGACGCGCTCGCGCAACCGGGCCAGCTTGCGGGCGGTCAACTCCCGGCCGTACTCCGGCACCCAGGTCGTGCCGTAGTGCGCCGCGAGCGCCGCGGCCATCGTGGTGGTGCCTGTCGACTCCGCGCCGACCACCACCACCCGCCGGACGAACCAGGCGCGCACCGGCGGGCTCAACCACCGCCAGTGACCGACCGGATCCGCGCGGACGGCCGTGCCGGACACCGGCACGGCCCGCCGGTCCGGATCCACCGACACGGGCACAGCGTCGAAGCGGCGAGCCAACTCCGCGCCGTACGCCTCGGACGAGACGACCACGTCCACCTTCCGCGGACCGACCGCGTCGCGGAACACCGCGCAGTGCGCGTCCCAGACGGTCGGGTCGTCGTAGTCGACCGGGTGGTCGTCGTAGCGGCCGACGAAGCGGACCCACGGGGTGTCCGCGTGCACCTCACGCAACCAGTCGAGCCGCAGCGTGAGCGGGATCGACTCCCGACGCGACGGTGCCACGACGACGGTGACCTCGGCACAGCGGGCCGCGGCGGCCGCGATCAACGCGTGGTGCCCGGCGTGCGGTGGGTAGAACTTGCCCACCACCAATCCGTGCCCGAACTCCGGGGCGCGCACCGGCCGGACGGCTGTCGGGGCAGGGCGCGGTGTCGGCACGCGACGGGGTGGTGTCGGGGTGCCATCCGCCGCTGGCGGACGAACCGGGGCCGGCGGGTCGGCGCTCACGGGGTGACCGGCGCCGGGCCGGGCGAGATCGTGGTCGGCCGGTCGACCCGACGCAGGTCCGCCCGCCAGGCACGCAGCCCGAGCACGCACAGGGCGAGGAAGACCAGGTAGAGGACGGCGGTCAGGTGCAGCCCCTTGTACGCGTACAACGGGATGTAGATCAGGTCGGCGGCGATCCAGAGCCACCAGCTCTCCACCCGCTTGCGGGTCTGCCCGTACGTGGCCAGCAGGGACAGCGCCGTGGTCAACGCGTCCGGCAGCGGCACCGTCGAGTCGGTGGCCCGGTCCAGCAGCACCCACAGCCCGCCGGTGAGCAGCACCCCGACGACCGCCAGCGTGAGCCACTCCCGCCGCCCGGTCCGGCTCACCGTGAGTCGGCTCCGCCGCTCGCCACCGAACATCCACTGCCACCAGCCGTAGCAGCCGAGCGCGACGTAGACGACCTGGAGCCCCGCGTCGGCGTACAGCCCCGCGATCCAGAACACCAGCATGAGCAGCAGCACGTTGGCGATGCCGATCGGCCAGTTCGCGATCTTCTGCCGGGCCACCAACCACACGTTGAGCACACCTGTCGCGAACCCCAGCAGTTCCGCCCAGGTCGTGGCCGTGCCGGCCACCGAGAACGCGGTGCCGGTGAGCCAGTCAATGATCACGCTGCCACCATAGGGTCCGTGTCGACACCCGGAACAGACCCCGCGACGCCGCCGGTTCCGCCCGCCGTGGGAAACTTCCCGACATGGTGCTTGAGGTCGCGCTGATCGACGTACTGCCCGGACACGAGGACGCGTTCGCCGCCGCGTACGCCGAGGGTCACCCCGTGCTCGCCGGGGCAACCGGCTGCCGGTCCGTGCGGATGACCCGGGGAATCGAGTCGCCGACGCGCTTCGTGCTGCTCGTCGAATGGGACTCGGTCGAGGCGCACGAGGAGAACTTCCGGGCCACCGAGCGGTTCGACAGGTGGCGGGCGTTGATCGGGCCACACTTCGCCGGGCCGCCCGTGGTCGAGCACTTCCTCGACGTACCGGCCTGACGAGACGCACCCGCCTGTTGCGACGTACCGGCCTGATCTAGACGTACCGGCCTGATTCGACGCACCAGCCCGCGCGACACTGTCGTACCCGGCGATTACCGTGCCTGCGCACGCGCCGGCCGCCGGTCCCGACGGGCTCGGGGGCGCCGGGCCCGGTGGCCGCGCGGCGTGCCCTACTCCCCGGCGCGCCGGGCCAGCGCGGTGACCGTCTCCTCCGGCGACAGCGCGGCCTCCAGCAACGCCTCGGTCATCCGCTCGTAGCGGCCGACGTCGAGCACGGTGGCCAACCGGACGTCGGTGGTCAACGCCTCGATCATCACCGTCCGCGGGTCCGCCGGGTCGGGAAAGGCATAGCAGGAGTACGGCGTGAGCGGGTGCAGCCCGCCACCGGCCGCCCCACGGGGCAGCAGCCGCACCGTGACATGGGACAACCCGGTCACGGTGACCAGGTGCCGCAGCTGCTCACGCCAGACCGCCACCGGCAGGTCACCCGGATCGCAGACGGCCGCGGCGAGCACCGCCGTGTAACGCGGCGGATAGGCCCGCCGCAACACCTCCTGCCGCAGGGCGCGGGCGCGCACCTCGGCCTCCACGTCGATCTCCGGCGTGAGCTGGGCGCCGGCCTCCACCAACACCCGGGTGTACGCGGGTGTCTGGAGCAGCCCCGGCACGACAGTCGGCTGGTACTCGACGATGTCGGCCGCGCCCGCCTCCAACTCGGCGTAGGTGCGCTGCCGTTCGCTCATCTCGCCAAGCGTCTTCCACCAGCCTCGGCTGGTCGCCGCGTCCCGGGCGATCACGATCAGCGCGTCCCGGGTTGGAGTGGGCACCTTGTAGATGTCCAGCAGGTCGAGCACGTCGGCGAGGTCCGGGCGGCTCTGGCCCAGCTCGATGCGGGACAACTTCGACGTCGAGGCCCAACCCAGCCGGTCGCAGACCTGCTCCAGGGTCAGCGCCTCGCGCCGACGCAGCTGGCGCAGCTCTGCGCCCAGACGTGCACGTCGAATGACAGGACTCGTTGGCAGCGGCATCCCGGCCTCCCCATCGAGGGAGCGTACGCAGGACGATCACCCAGTGCAATAGCTCGCTCGCTCACCGCAATCAGGTCATTCGGCGCGGCCGGCCCGCCGGACCGTCTCAGGGTCGGTAGGTGCCGAACGCCCAGACCGTGCCCGCCAGGTCCCGGGCGGCGTAGTCGCGGGACCCGTAGTCGGTGTCGAACGGTTCTCTGGTGATCTCGGCCCCGGCCGCGCGGGCCTGGGCGCAGTGGGCGTCGACGTCCGGTACGGCCACGTACACCGACCAGTCGTCGTCGGCCGGCCTGGACGTCGCGTCGGCCCGACCGCCCAGCATGATCATGCCGCCGTCGAGGACGAGTTCGGCGTGCGCGACAGTACCGTCAGGTGCCTCGTGCACGGCGTGCACCTGGAAACCGAACGCGGAGCAGAGCCAGTCGATGGCGGCGCGGGGATCGGGGTAACGGAAGACGGGATAGATGGTTCGCATGACCCAATTCTGCGGCCGGCGGCTCCGCTCCGGATTGGACGAATGTGACCTCCGCGGGTCGCCGCCCGCCTGGGCGCCTAGCCGGCCGGTGTCGACCGGGCGGCGAGCAGCGCGGCCGGAGTCGCCCCCACGAACTGGTGAAAGTCCCGGATCAGGTGGGACTGGTCGTAGTAGCCACAGCACGCCGCGACCGCGGCCCAGTCGACGACCCGCCCCGCACCGGACGGGCCCAGACTGCCGGACGAGCCCAGGCCAGGCGGGCCCAGGCCAGACGAGGGCTGGCCAGTCGGTCCCACATCGGGCGAGGGCTGGCCGGCGGCGGTTGGCGGCCTGGCATCCGGCCCGACCAGGGCGTTTGGCCCCACGTTGGTCAGCGCCGTGCACGCCTGCTGGAAGCGCAGAAGCCGGGCGACCATCTTGGGTGGCAGCCCGATCTCCTGGCGGAACCGGGCCGCGAGGTGCCGCCGGCTCCAGCCCAACTCGTCGGCGAGCACGCCGACGCCCTCCCGCCCGCCGCTGGCGACCAGCCACCGCCACGCCCAGTCGAGCCGGGCGTCGACGGGTGGCGACGCCGCCAGCCGGCCGGCGAGCGCACTGTCGAGAAGGGCGAACCGCTGCGGCCAACCGGGCGCCTCGGCGAGCCGGCCGCGCAGCCGATCCAGCCACCGGCCCGGCAGTTGCCCGACGCCGACGGCCCGGTTGGTGAGCTCGTTCAGCGGCAGGCCGAGGAGCCGACGGGCGGTCAGTGGGGTGAGCAGCAGCTCGACGCCCTCCCCCACACCCGTCGTACGTGTGGTGCACCAGCCGTCGAAGGTGCCGGCCACGAAGGAGTCGACACCGCTGGCCCCGCGCTCCGCGCTGCGCGGGTCGGTCACGTCCAGCGGAGCGCCCCAGCCCAGGATCAGCACCACGAAGACGCCTGCCGACTCGCGGCGGACCAGCGGCAGGTCCGCCCGTTCCCGGTAGCCGACGTACCGGTCGACGAACGGACGCAGGCTGACCTCGGGCAGCCCGAGGACCATCTCCCCCACCGGTGCCACCGTCGTCACCCGCGCCCGCCCTCCGTACGCCGACGGCGACCCAGCGGCTCGCTGGTCACGCCCGGCGGCTGGTCGTCACTTCACGCCGGCGGCGTCCATGCCGCGCAGTTCCTTCTTCAGGTCGGAGACCTCGTCGCGGATCCGGGCCGCCAGCTCGAACTGCAACTCGCGGGCCGCGGCCAGCATCTGGTCGTTGAGCTCCTGGATGAGCTGGGCGAGGTCGGCGCGGGCCATCCCCTCCCGCGAGGTGGTGGTGGCGGCGCCCCGGCTTCGGCTGCGGGTCTCCTTGACCGGTGCCTTGCCTCGGGAGAGCTGGCGCACCGCGCCGCCGACCCGGGAGTTTTCGGTGTCCTCCGCCTCGCGGTAGATGTCGTCCAGGATGTCGTGGATCTTCTTACGCAACGGCTCCGGGCTGATCCCGTGCGCCTCGTTGTGCGCGATCTGCTTGGCCCGACGCCGATCGGTCTCGTCGATCGCCGCCGCCATCGACGGAGTGATCTTGTCGGCGTACATGTGCACCTGACCGGAGACGTTACGGGCGGCCCGCCCGATGGTCTGGATCAGCGACCGGCCACTGCGCAGGAAGCCCTCCTTGTCGGCGTCGAGGATCGCGACCAGCGACACCTCGGGCAGGTCCAGACCTTCGCGGAGCAGGTTGATGCCGACCAACACGTCGTAGTCGCCCTTGCGCAGCTCGCGCAGGAGCTCCACCCGGCGCAACGTGTCGACCTCCGAGTGCAGGTAACGCACCCGGATGCCGTTTTCCAGGAGGTAGTCGGACAGGTCCTCGGCCATCTTCTTGGTCAGCGTGGTGACCAACACCCGCTCGTCCCGGTCGGTCCGCAGCTTGATCTCGTGCATCAGGTCGTCGATCTGACCCTTGGTCGGCTTGATCACGACCTGCGGGTCGACCAGGCCGGTGGGCCGGATGACCTGCTCGACGAACTCGCCCTGCGCCTGCTCCATCTCCCACGTGCCGGGGGTGGCGGACAGGTAGACCATCTGGCCGACCCGTTCCAGGAACTCGTCGAAGCGCAGCGGCCGGTTGTCGGCCGCGCTGGGCAGCCGGAAACCGTGGTCGATGAGCATCCGCTTGCGGGACGCGTCACCCTCGTACATGCCGCCGATCTGCGGGATGGTCACGTGCGACTCGTCGACCACGGTGAGGAAGTCGTCGGGGAAGTAGTCGAGCAGGGCGTGCGGCGGGCTGCCGGGCAGCCGCCCGTCCATGTGCATCGAGTAGTTCTCGATGCCGGAGCAGAAGCCCACCTGCCGCATCATCTCGATGTCGTAGGTGGTGCGCATGCGCAGCCGCTGCGCCTCCAGCAGCTTGCCCTGCCGCTCCAGCTCGGCGAGGCGCTCGGCCAGCTCCACCTCGATGTCGCGGATCGCCCGCTCCATCCGCTCCGGACCGGCCGCGTAGTGCGTCGCCGGGAAGATCACCAACTGGTCGACCTCGCGGACCACGTCACCGGTCAACGGGTTGAGGTAGTAGAGCTTCTCCACCTCGTCGCCGAACAGCTCGATCCGGACCGCCAACTCCTCGTACGCCGGAATGATCTCCAGCGTGTCGCCGCGGACCCGGAACGTGCCGCGCTGGAAGGCCATGTCGTTGCGGGTGTACTGGATGTCGACAAGCCGGCGCAGCAACTGGTCGCGGTCGAGCTCATGCCCGACCTGCACCTTCACCGCCCGGTTGAGGTATTCCTCCGGGGTGCCCAGGCCGTAGATCGCCGAGACGGTCGCCACCACGATCACGTCGCGGCGGGTGAGCAGCGACATCGTCGCCGAGTGCCGCAGCCGCTCCACCTCCTCGTTGATCGAGGAGTCCTTCTCGATGTAGGTGTCGGTCTGCGGAATGTACGCCTCGGGCTGGTAGTAGTCGTAGTACGAGACGAAGTATTCGACCGCGTTGTGCGGCAGCAGCTCGCTGAACTCCTTGGCCAGCTGGGCGCAGAGTGTCTTGTTCGGGGCGAGCACCAGGGTCGGGCGCTGCAACCGCTCGATCAGCCACGCCGTGGTGGCGCTCTTGCCGGTGCCGGTCGCGCCGAGCAGCACCGTGTTGCGGTCGCCACGCCGAACCCGGCGCGCAAGATCGTCGATGGCTGCCGGTTGGTCGCCGGCCGGCTGGAAGTCACTGACGACCTGGAAGCGGCTGTCCAGCCGGGGAATGTCGAGCGCCATGCCATCAACGGTACGCCGGAGGTCCGACAGGAAAGGCCGTCACGCCAGGTACGTGATCGGCTTCAATATTCCCATTGTGTGGCCGATGTCACCCGGACTACCCTCTCCATGTAGGCCGCTCGCGGCGGCCGACCGGGCCGGTGGCCAGGCCAACATCACGGCCGGCCACCCCCGGCACTGCGGTCGCAGCACCCGGCTCGTCCGGCGTGCGCACCCGTGTGGTCGCGCTCGAGGCGCAGACCGGCCGCCGCGAGCGCCCCTGCTCGTCACCCCGGCGCCTCCCGCCCGTTTCACCTCCCGTGGACACCTCTGCGACCCCGCCGCCCGACACCACCACCCCCACGGGCACGCCCCCGCCGGCCAGCACCCACCGGCGGAGCGCTTCCGCGGCGGGTAAGCCCGGCACCCCGGCCGCCGGACGGCGCCGCGCCGGCCGGCACCGCACCGGCTCGGCCGACGCCAACGCGGCCAACCGGCCCACCGGGAGCCGGAGCGGGTCCACCGCCAGCCGGACCGACACCGAACGGCCCACCGAGACCAGACAGCCGAAAGACACCGGTCGGCCCAAAGGCACCGGAGGTCCCAAGGACACCGGCGGACCAACCCACACCGGACAAACCAGCGACACCGACCAGCCCACCACCACCGCCGCCGGACCGACCGGCAACGACCGGCCCGCCACCGACCCACCTGCCGCCACATCCCAGCCCACCACCGGCCGATCCGCCGCGCCCCAGCGCGGCGCCACCAAACCCACCACCCGAGCCACCACCCGGTCCGCCGACTCCAAGCCCACCACCCGGTCCGCCGCCACCAAGGCCACCACCGGCCAAGCCGCCACCAAGCCCACCACCGGCCAAGCCGCCACCAAGGCCACCAAGGCCACCACCACCAAACCCACCACCACCCGGTCCGCCGCTACCGAGCCCACCACCGCCCAGCCCGCCGGCACCCGCCGGACGGCCACCGGCCGGGGCGCCGGCAGGACCCCGGCGACCAGCCGCGCCGACGACACCGCCGACACCGCCGGTCCGGTCTCGGCCAGCCGCCGCAGACGTACCGTGCTGTTCGTGCTCGGTCTGACCGCTGTGGCGTCCGCGACGGCGTTGGTGTTCGGGCTGTTGAGCTGGGCGCCGGACCCGCCCGAGCCCGCCCGGCCACTGACTTCCGCGGAGGGTGAGCGGCTGGCCGCCGTGCGGGTCACCAACCTGCGGGACCTGCGCGCCGGGGTCCGCGTCACCGCCGGCGTCGACGCGGCGCGGATCGAGCTGGTCGGCTGGGTGGACTGGTCGCGGTCGCTGCTCTACCTCGACGTGGGCGGGCCCGGCGCGGGTGCTGAGCGCGGGCTGGTGCAGCGGGCCGGCCCGGTGCTGGTGATCCGGCCCGACGCGGCGGCGGTGCCCACCCCCGCCGCACCTCCGCTGGTGCCTCCGGCAGACCGTTGGCGGCTGCACCGCCTGCCGTCCGGGGCGAGCCTGGCAGCGGTGCTCGACCTGCTCCTCGGCCTGGCCGCCGACCGCCCGGACGCGACCCCGACGGTGCCGGGCGACGCCACGCGCTGGATCGCCCGGGACACCGTGGCGGGCGGCCCGGTGGACGTCCTCCAGGCACCGCTGCTCGCCCGGACACCACCCGCGGGCAGCACCGCGGCACCCACGCCGCAGGTCGAGCCGACGGACGCCGGGCCGGACGGGCAGACCCGGTACTGGCTCGACCAGGACGCTCGACTGCACAAGCTCGTCACCCGGCTGCCCGGTGTCGGGCCGGTCACGGTGACCCTGCACCGGGCGGACCGTCCGACACTCCGGCCGGTGGACGCCCTCGGTGGCCGGCCCGGTCTGCCCCGCGCACTGACCGACGCCGAGCAGCGTCGACTGGATCGGCTGCCGGCCCGGCTACGCGCCCAGGGCGGCGCGGCGGTCACGCTGACCGCGCCGACGGGTACGGACACCAACCTGCGGGGCGCCGGCTGGTTGAGCTGGACCGCGCGTACCGCGTACCTCACGGTTGCCGACCTGGCCGTTCCGGATCGGCGGACCCTGCTGCGCCGCGACATAGCTGGTCAGGCCCGGGCGGACCTGCCGGCCGCTGCCGCTGGCGGCGGCACGGCGGAGGCGCCGGGCCGGCCACCCCTGCCGCCCCCGGCCGGAGCGTGGCGGGTCTCCCGATCCGTCGGGGACGACGTGAGCCTGCTCGTCGACGCCGCGGTGGCGGCCGGGTCGGTCGGGCCACGCGGCGCGGCCGTGCGGGTACGCGAGGACGTCACCGCCGGACGGACCGTGGACGTCGTCGAGGTGGGCCCGGCGGCCGCACGGCTGCGCTACTGGATCGACCGCGACGGGTCGCTGCGGCGGCTGGAGCTGCGCACCCACGGCAACGCGTGGGCCCAACTGGATCTCCACCGCGCCGTGGTGCCGCGACTGGCCCCGGTGCCCCGACCGGCTGCCAAGCCTCGCCCCCCGGCCCCTCGACCCCGCTGACCCCTGTCCCTCAGGGCCGCCAGCCGGTCTGCGTGGCCCACTGCTCGGCCCGCAGGTACTCCTCGTCGAACCACGGGTCCCGGGCCGTGCCGGAGTTGCCGGCGGCCGGAGCCGCATCGACCAGATCTCGCTTGAGCTGCAGGTACGCGGCTCGGTGATCCGGGTCGGCACGCAGGTGGTCGCGCATCAGCAACGCGTACCGCCAGCCCGGCGACCCCTCCAACCGCACGTGCAGGCGCAGCGGACGAGCCGGGTCGGCGCTGCCGTGCAGCCGCTTCTCCCACCGACCACGGCCGGCCGGGCGCGGATCGTCCCACCACTGCCCCGGCACCCGCGGGAACCCGGCGTTCGCCAGCCGGTCGGCCAGCGCCCCGTCGGCGTCGGCGAGGCTGGGCACGGCCACCTGCACGTCGATGACGTCCTGGGCGGTGAGGCCGGGCACCGCGGTCGAGCCGATGTGGTCGATGCGTAGGGCGTCCGAGGCCAGCGTGTGCCGGATCCGGGCGGCCAGCCGCGCGTACTGCTCGGGCCATGTCGCGTCGGACCCCACCGGGTCGCCGTCACCCGGCGGGACCACCCGCCGCTGACGCAGGTTGTCCTCGTAGGGCAGCAGCCGCTGCGACCAGAGCGCGTCGACGGCGTCGTGCAACGCCGCCAGGCTCCCGTCATTGCCGAGCACCACGTCGGCAGCCGCCCGGCGGCGCGCGTCGTCGGTCTGGGCGGCGATCCGCCGCTCGGCCTCCGCGCGACCCATTCCCCGGCGGCGCACCAGCCGTTCCAGTCGGGTCGTCACGGCCGTCTGCACCACGATCACCAGGTGGTACGTGGGCGCGAGACCCACCTCCACCAGCAGCGGTACGTCGTTGACGACTATCGCGTCGGGTGGTGCCGCGGCGGCCAACTCCGCGGTGCGGGCCCGAACCCGGGGGTGAGTGATCGACTCCAGCCGACGGCGGGCGGTCTCGTCGGCGAACACCACCGCGCCCAGCGCGGCACGGTCCAGGGCGCCATCGGCATCCAGCACCGTGTCGGAGAAGGCGGCAACGATCTCGGCCAGCCCAGCGCTCCCCGGGGCGACGACCTCGCGGGCCACCTGGTCGGCGTCGATGAGCACCGCGCCCCGCTCGACGAGCCGTGCCGCCACCGCGCTCTTGCCCGACCCGATCCCGCCGGTCAACCCCACTCTCAGCACCCGACCAGTCAACCGGATCACGAGCCCTGCCGCCAAACCCGCCACGATCGCGCGCCCCCGGCCCGCCGACCCACCGATCGGAGAGACCCGCCCCC
Organism: Micromonospora sp. NPDC049171; assembly: GCF_040648275.1. Taxonomy (NCBI): domain Bacteria; kingdom Bacillati; phylum Actinomycetota; class Actinomycetes; order Micromonosporales; family Micromonosporaceae; genus Micromonospora; species Micromonospora sp. NPDC049171. The sequence continues at coordinate 43,293 of NZ_JBEZDJ010000019.1, read as the reverse complement.
GACCGACGCGATCTCCAGCGCCCGGCGCCCGGCGCCCGGCGCCCGGCGCCCGGCAAGATCGTGCTCGATCCAGGTTGTCGTGGTGTCCTGGTCGTCCGAGGCCCCTATATCCAAGGTCGAGCACGATCTTGCGAGTCCGGCGGTCGCGAGGGGGGTACGGCGAAGGCCCCGCCCCCCACGATCCGGAGATCGCGGGGGCGGGGCCCGTCGTCGTTCAGTCGTTCAGCGGGTCACTTGCCGCCGGCGAGCTTCTCCCGCAGAGCGGCGAGCGCCTCGTCGGTGGCCAGCGTGCCAGCCGGCTCCTCGGCCTGCCGGCTCGGGGCCGGGCTGGACGAAGAGGTGGTGCCGCCGCCACCGGTGCCGCCAGCGGCCGGGACGACCGGAGTCGGGTTGGCGGCAGCCTCGGCGTCGGCAGCCCGAGAGGTCTGCACCTGCTTGGTGTGGGCCTCCCAACGCTGACGAGCCTCCGCGTACTGGTTCTCCCAGGTCTCGCGCTGCTTGTCGTACCCCTCGAGCCACTCGCCCGTCTCCGGGTCGAAGCCCTCCGGGTAGATGTAGTTGCCCTCGGTGTCGTACGTCGCGGCCATGCCGTAGAGGGTCGGGTCGAAGTGCTCCTCGCCCTCGACGAAGCCCTCGTTGGCCTGCTTGAGCGACAGCGAGATCCGGCGGCGCTCCAGGTCGATGTCGATGACCTTGACCATGACCTCGGAGCCGACCTGGACGACCTGCTCCGGGATCTCCACGTGGCGCTCGGCCAGCTCGGAGATGTGGACCAGGCCCTCGATGCCGTCGTCCACGCGGACGAACGCACCGAACGGCACCAGCTTGGTGACCTTACCCGGCACGATCTGCTGGATCGCGTGGGTGCGGGCGAACTGCCGCCACGGGTCCTCCTGGGTCGCCTTCAGCGACAGCGAGACCCGCTCGCGGTCCAGGTCGACGTCCAGGACCTCGACCTCGACCTCCTGGCCCACCTCGACGACCTCGGACGGGTGGTCGATGTGCTTCCAGGACAGCTCGGAGACGTGCACCAGACCGTCGACGCCGCCGAGGTCCACGAACGCGCCGAAGTTGACGATCGAGGACACGACGCCCTTGCGGACCTGGCCCTTCTGCAGCTTGTTGAGGAACTCGGTGCGCACCTCGGACTGCGTCTGCTCCAGCCAGGCCCGGCGGGACAGAACCACGTTGTTGCGGTTCTTGTCCAGCTCGATGATCTTGGCCTCGAGCTCCCGCCCGACGTACGGCTGCAGGTCGCGCACACGACGCATCTCGACCAGGGACGCGGGCAGGAAGCCACGCAGCCCGATGTCGAGGATGAGGCCGCCCTTGACCACCTCGATGACCGAACCGCGGACGACGCCGTCCTCGTCCTTGATCTTCTCGATCGTGCCCCAGGCCCGCTCGTACTGTGCCCGCTTCTTGGAGAGGATCAGACGACCCTCCTTGTCCTCCTTCTGGAGGACCAGGGCCTCGATGTGGTCGCCAACCGTCACAACCTCGGCGGGGTCCACGTCGTGCTTGATCGACAACTCACGAGAGGGGATGACGCCCTCGGTCTTGTAGCCGATGTCGAGCAGGACCTCGTCCCGATCGACCTTGACGACGGTGCCTTCGACAATGTCGCCGTCGTTGAAGTACTTGATGGTCTCGTCGATCGCGGCGAGGAATGCCTCCTCGGAACCGAGATCGTCGTGGGTGACCCGGGTGGCGCTCGAGGGGGCCTCGATGCTGCTCGTCATGTGGGCGGTTGCTCCGGTCGGTGGGTTGTCACAGCAGGCTGGTGTCGCAGTGACCTGTTCGCGCCAGCGGATCCGTCGCCGGGCACACCGAACGATCGCCTAGTGAGATCATGATGTGGCTCCGTCGACCGCGCACCTGCTCCCTGCCGAGGCAACGCGATCCGCGAGCGCATCGTCTAGCCTACCGTGCGCATTACCACAGCGTGCAAGCCCTCCCGGCTTCTCTGTGTGTGATGACCTGCGAAAGACGAACAATCGCCCGGAAAACACCACTGCTGTCTCGTGCGTCACAGCAGCCCCAATCGTCGCCCTCCGCCCCGCCTGATCGGCTCGGTTTCCTGGAAATCGGCGCGTCCCACCCGGCCGGACACCGTGACGTCACCGAAACCGAGTCGATCAGGCGGCGGCACACGCGAAGCCGCGCAGCTCGTGGACGCGCCGCCGCACCCAACCTGGCGGATGGGGCCTAGCGTGAGCGCGTGGATGACGACAGCCGGGTCACCCGGCGCCGGGTGGGTGACGCCGAGGCCCGGCGGGCCAACCGCGGCTGGTGGGACACCGACGCCGACGACTACCAGGCTGAGCACGGCGCGTTCCTCGGCGACGTGGACTTCGTCTGGTGCCCGGAGGGCCTGCGCGAGGCCGATGCCCGACTGCTCGGCGACCTGCCCGGTCGCCGGGTGCTGGAGGTCGGCTGCGGCGCGGCCTCCGCCGCCCGCTGGCTGGCCACCCAGGGTGCCCGGCCGGTCGCCTTCGACCTGTCCGCCGGCATGTTGCGGCACGCCGCCAAGGCCGCCGACCGCACCGGGGTACGCGTACCGCTGGTGCAGGCCGACGCGCTCGCCCTGCCGTTCGCCGACCGGTCGTTCGACCTCGCCTGCACCGCCTTCGGCGCGATTCCGTTCGTGGACGACTCGGCGGCGCTGCTCGCCGAGGTGCACCGGGTGCTGCGCCCCGGCGGGCGGTGGGTGTTCTCGGTGACCCACCCGATGCGGTGGATCTTCCTCGACGACCCCGGCGAGGGTGGGCTGACCGCCGTGCACTCGTACTTCGACCGCTCCCCCTACGTCGAGCAGGACGAGGCCGGCGTCGCCACGTACGTCGAGCAGCACCGCACCCTCGGCGACCGGATCCGGGAGCTGGTCGGTGCCGGCTTCCGGCTGCTGGACCTGGTGGAGCCGGAGTGGCCGCAGGGGCACGAGGGCATCTGGGGGCAGTGGAGCCCGTTGCGCGGCCGGCTCTTCCCCGGCACCGCCATCTTCGTCACCGAGAGGCCCACGGAGTGAGCGCGTCGCACCCGCAGTCCGCCCTGCGTCGCATCGAGCGCCGGTAGGCTCGTCCCATGAGCGCCGAGCCCATCCCGACATCACCTGGCCCCTGGTGTCCGGACCCGATGCGGCAGCAGCGTGCCGACTACACGCTGGAGGACCTGCTCACCCTGCCGGACGACGCCCCCCGCGTCGAACTCGTCGACGGAGTTATCCAGGTGACACCCTCCCCCACCCTGGGCCATCAAGACATCTCGTTACTGCTTGCGCACTGGCTGCTGCAACACGTGCCGGCTGACCTCCGGGTCGTTCAGGCCGTCGGAGTCGGGCTGAGTCCCAACACCAGCCGACAGCCGGACGTTCTCCTGCGGCGGGCCGGCGTGGCTTCCTCCCGATCCTCGCTGCGTCCGGCGGACGTGGTCCTCGCCGTGGAGATCGTCTCGCCCGGGACGCGCCGGATCGACAGGTTCGCGAAGCCCGGCGAGTACGCCGCCGCCGGCATCCCGTTCTACTGGCGCATCGAGCAGGACCCGGTGCACGTCTACGCGTACCGGATCGGCGACCGGGTGGGCCCCGGCGGTGAGCGGCAGTACGAGCTGGTCGCCGACGGCGCCGACGTGATCGAGCTGGCCGAGCCGTTCGACATCAAGCTGCCGGTCGCCGAGATCACCCCGTAGCGCGTCCCCGGACCTGCCGTTTCACCGCGCCGGTGTCGGGTAGCCGAGGAGCATGGCCGAACAGCGATTCCGCGCGGGCGACCAGGTTTCCTGGTCGGCCCACGGCAGCCGCGCGTACGGCGTGGTGCAGGAGACGATCACCAAGCGGACGCGGATCCGCGGACGGGCCGTGAACGCGGCCCCCGACGACCCGCAGTACCGGGTTCGCAGTGACGGAACGGGCCGCGACGTGGCCCACCGACCCGAGGCGCTGCGTCATGAGCAAGGCTGACGACCAGGGCCGGGACACCTACCGGGACTTCACCGAGGCGGTGAACATGAAGCCCGGCGAGCTGTCCACCTGGCTGGAGACCGACGAGTCGAAGCAGGTTGGCTGGCACAAGGGCGGCCGCTCCGGTGGCGGCGAGTCCGTCGGACACGAATCCGGCCGGAAGATCATCAACCTGCTCCGGCGCAAACGTGGCGACCTGTCCGAGGGCGACTACAAGCACATGCGCAAGGTCGTCGGGTACGTACGACGGCACATGGCGCAGCGCCCCTCCGGCAACGTCCGCGACACCAAGTGGCGCTGGTCCCTCATGAACTGGGGCCACGACCCGACGAAGTAGCCGGTGCTTCGCGCAAGATCCGCGCAACTTCGGTGCAGTTGGTGCCTCCCAACGACACGACCCAGCACCATCCCCGAAGTTGCGCAGATCTTGAAACGGTGCCCGCCGGGCGGGACGGGGGCGGCGGGGGCGGCGGGGCCGCACCAGCGCGCTCGACCTGGCCGACGCCCGCCAGGCCAACGGCCGTCACCAGAGCAACCTGGTCAGGGTCCTCCCGGCACACCGGCGACCGCGATCAGGACGACCCGATGAGGGGTTTCGGGGCAGCCCGACCCACGCAGGGATCAAGCCTGACCGCCCGGAGTGGGTCGGGCTGCCCCGAAACCCCCACACCGCAACCACCAAAGCCACGACCCAAACGAGGATCAGTGATCCGCGCTGTTCCAGTCGCGCCCGTCGCCGACCGACACCGACAACGGCACCGACAGCGGGTACGCCTCGCCCATCTCCCGCCGGACCAGTGCCTCCAACGCCTCCCGCTCACCGGGGGCGACCTCGAAGACCAGCTCGTCGTGCACCTGCAACAGCATCCGCGACCGCAGCCCGGCCTCGCCCAGCGCGGTGTCGACGTGCAGCATCGCCACCTTGATGATGTCGGCAGCGGAGCCCTGGATCGGGGCGTTGAGGGCCATCCGTTCGGCGATGTCGCGGCGTTGCCGGTTGTCGCTGACCAGGTCGGGCAGGTAGCGACGGCGACCGAGGATGGTGGAGGTGTAGCCGTCCTGGCGGGCCTTGGCGACGACCTGGTGCAGGTAGTCGCGCACCCCGCCGAAGCCGGCGAAGTAGTTTTCCATCAGCCCGCGCGCCTCTTCGGTGCTGATGGTGAGCTGCTGGGACAGGCCGAACGCGCTCAGCCCGTACGCCAGGCCGTAGTTCATCGCCTTGATCTTGCGGCGCTGGTCGGCGCTGACCTCGTCCAGTGGCACCCCGAAGACCGACGAGGCGGTGGCGGCGTGGAAGTCGGCGCCGGAGTTGAACGCCTCGATCAGCGCGTCGTCCGAGGACAGGTGCGCCATGATGCGCATCTCGATCTGGCTGTAGTCGGCGGTGAGCAGGCACTCGTACCCCTCACCCACCACGAAGGCCCGCCGGATCCGCCGGCCCTCCTCGGTGCGGATCGGGATGTTCTGCAGGTTGGGCTCGGTGGAGGAGAGCCGACCGGTGGCCGCCACGGTCTGGTTGAAGGTGGTGTGGATGCGGCCGTCGTCGGAGACCGACTTGAGCAGCCCGTCGACTGTCGACTTGAGCTTGGCCACGTCCCGGTGGCGCAGCAGGTGGGCCAGCACCGGGTGCGGCTGCTGCGCGTAGAGCCACTGCAGGGCGTCGGCGTCGGTGGTGTAACCCGTCTTGATCTTCTTGGTCTTGGGCAGGCCCAGCTCGGTGAAGAGGATCTCCTGCAACTGCTTGGGCGAGCCGAGGTTGAACTCCCGACCCACCGCCTCGTACGCACCCTGCGCGGCGGCCTTCACCTCGGCGGCGAAGTGCGCCTCCAACTCGGACAGGTAGTGCGTGTCGGCGGCGATGCCGGTGCTCTCCATGGCGGCCAGCACCCGCATCAGCGGCAGCTCCACGCCGGCCATCAGCCGGGCGGACTGCTCGCCGTCGCGGGACAGCTCGGCGTCGATCGCGTCGGCCAGGTCCAGGGTGGCCCGGGCCTGGAGCATCAGGTTCTGCTCGATGACGCCCTCGTCGCCGAGCCCGTCGAGGGTCAGCTGACCGGACTCCGGGACGTCCACCCGCAGCTCCCGGTGCAGGTAGCGCAGCGCCAGGTCGGTCAGGTCGTAGGACCGCTGGTCGGGGCGGGCCAGGTACGCGGCGATCTGGGTGTCGCGGACGATGCCGGCGAGCTGCCAGCCGTGCGCGGCGCAGGCCAGCACGGCCGGTTTGCTGTCGTGCAGCACCTTGGGCCGCTGCGCGTCGGCCAACCAGCCGGCCAGGGCGCCCTCGTCGGTGGCGTCGAGCCGCGTGGGGTCGACCCAGGCCGCCGCACCGCCGGCGGTGGCCAGCGCCAGCCCGAGGATGGAGGCGGTGTGCCGGCGGTTGGGACCGGTGTCGAGCTTGGCCGCCAACCCGACCGGGGTGCCGGTCGGGGCGTGCGTGGTCAGCCACTCCGCGAGCGCGCCCGGCTCGGTGAGCACCTCGCCGGCGAGGTCGAAGCCCGACTCGGCCTCCGGCTCGACCGCCTCCAGGTATTGGTAGAGACGGTCGCGCAGGATGCGGAACTCCAGGGTGTCGAAGACCTGGTGCACCGCCTCCCGGTCCCAACCGGCCCAGCGGGTGTCCTCCGGGCGCAGCGGCAGCTCCAGGTCGGAGACGAGCCGGTTGATCTCGTAGTTGCGGATCACGTCGGCGAGCCGCTCCCGCAGACTGTCGCCGGCCTTGCCCTTGATCTCGTCGGCGCGGGCGATCACGCCCTCCACCCCGCCGTACGTGGTGATCCATTTGGCCGCGGTCTTCGGGCCGACGCCGGGGATGCCGGGCAGGTTGTCGCTGGTCTCGCCGACCAGCGCGGCGAGGTCCCGGTACTGCTGGGGCCCGACGCCGTACTTCGCCTCGATCGCCGCCGGGTCCATCCGGGCCAGGTCGGAGACGCCCTTGCGCGGGTAGAGAACGGTGATCTGGTCGTCGACCAGCTGGAACGCGTCGCGGTCACCGCTGCTGATGAGCACCGACATGCCCTGGTCGCGGGCCTGGCAGGCGAGCGTGGCGATGACGTCGTCGGCCTCGTAGCCCTCCATCTCCACCACCGGGATCTGGAGCGCGGCCAGGACCTCCTTGACCAGGCTGACCTGGCCCTTGAAGTCGGTCGGGGTCTCGCTGCGGCCGGCCTTGTACTCCGCGTACTTCTCGGTGCGGAAGGAGCGGCGGGAGACGTCGAAGGCCACGACGATGTGGGTGGGCTGCTCGTCGCGCAGCACGTTGATCAGCATTGAGGTGAAGCCGTACACCGCGTTGGTCGGCTGACCCGTCGTGGTGGAGAAGTTTTCCACAGGCAGGGCAAAGAAAGCCCGGTATGCCAGGGAATGTCCGTCGACGAGGAGCAGGCGCGGCGTCGTAGCTGTCACGGCAGCGACTCTAGTCCGTCGCACCGACATCCCTGGCCGGCGGCACCGGGTGACCCGACGCGAAAACGGCCGCCGGCCCGAACGCCGGCGGCCGGCCGCCCCCGCGGGGGATGGCCGGCCGCCGCTCGGATGGCTCAGGCCACGCCGAGGTACGCCTCCTTGACCGACGGATCGTGCAGCAGGTCCTGACCGGACCCCTCCTTCACGATCTGACCGGTCTCCAGCACGTAGCCGCGGTGTGCCCGCGACAACGCCTGCTGGGCGTTCTGTTCCACCAGCAGGATCGTCATGCCCTGCTGGTTGATCTCCGTGATGATGTCGAAGATCTGCCGGATCACCAACGGGGCCAGACCCATCGACGGCTCATCGAGCAGCAGCAGCTTCGGCCGGCTCATCAGCGCCCGCCCGACCGCGAGCATCTGCTGCTCGCCGCCGGAGAGGGTGCCACCGGCCTGCTTGCGCCGCTCGGCCAGCCGCGGGAAGAGGGTCAACACCCGGTCCAGGTCGGAGGCGATGCCGGCGGAGTCCCGCCGGGTGTACGCCCCCATGTCCAGGTTCTCCATGACCGTCATACCCGGGAAGATCTGCCGTCCCTCGGGCGACTGACACAGCCCCCGGACCACCCGCAGGTCGGCCCGGAGCTTGCTGATGTCCTCGCCGTTGAACGTGATCTTCCCGTCGGCCAGTGACCTGGTCCCGGAGATGGCCCGCATGGTGGTGGTCTTTCCGGCGCCGTTCGCGCCGATCAGAGCCACCACCTCACCCTCGTTGACGGTGAGGTTGATCCCGTGCAGCGCCTCGATCCGTCCGTACGCGACGGCGACGTTCTCCAGCTCAAGCAGCGTCATCGGCGGGCTCCCCCAGGTACGCGGCGATCACCTTCGGATCGCGGCTGACCTCCGCGGGCGCACCCTCGGCGATCTTGCGGCCGAACTCCAGCACCACGATCCGGTCGGTGACACCCATGACCAGCCGCATGTCGTGCTCGATGAGCAGGACGGTCAGGCCCTTGTCACGGATCTGGCGAATCAGGGTGAGGAGCTCCTCCTTCTCCGCCGGGTTGAAGCCGGCGGCCGGCTCGTCCAGGCAGATCAGCTTCGGCTCGGTGGCCAACGCGCGGGCGATCTCCAGTCGGCGCTGGTAGCCGTACGGCAGGTTGCGCGCCTCGTCGTTGGCCCGGTCGGCGATCCCGACGAAGCGCAACAACTCGAGCGCCTTGGCCTCGGCCGCCCGCTCCTCCAGGATGTGCCGGGACAGACCGAAGATCTTCGCGGCCGACAGGCGCACCTGCTGCCAGGTCCGGGCGATCCCGGACGCGGCGGTGACCTGCGGCAACTCCTCCGGCTTCGGTCGCACCCGGTAGAGCCGGAACAGCGCCCCGGGCACGCTCGTCTTGTGCCGGGAATCGGTGCCGACCATCACGTTCTCGAGTGCGGTCATCTCCGGGAAGAGCCGGATGTTCTGGAACGTCCGGGAGATGCCCAACTGGCTGATCTGGTGCGGCTTGCGGCCGGTCACGCGCTGACCGCGGAACCGGACCGACCCCGAGGTCGGCTTGTAGACCCCGGTCATCACGTTGAAGCTGGTGGTCTTGCCGGCGCCGTTCGGCCCGATGAGGCCGAGGATCTCGCCCTCGTAGATCTGGAAATTGATCTTGTCGAGGGCGACCACGCCGCCGAAGCGGAGCGTGACGTCGTCGACTTCGAGCAACACCGACCGAGGCCCCGCCTGAGTCGGGATCTTCGGCGTCGCGGTGCTGGTGGTCGGATCAGACACGAGCGGGCACCTCCTCTGCATCCGCCGCGCGGTCTTTCAACTCGCGGGCACGCCGCCGACTCGGGACCAGGCCCTGCGGACGCAGGATCATCACCAGGACCATGGCCAGACCGAAGACCAGCCACCGGTAGTCGGCGAAGTCGCGGAACCGCTCCGGCAGGTACGCCAGCAGCACCGCGCCGAGCGAGACGCCGATCATGTTGCCGGAACCACCGACCACGACCATGGCGACGAACAGGATGGACAGGTTCGCGTTGAACTGGGTCGGGTCGATGAACGCGTTCCGGCTGCCGAACAGGAAGCCAGACAGGCCGCCGAGCGCCGCACCGATGGCGAACGCCCACAGCTTGAACTTGAACGGGTACACACCCATCACCGCGGCGGCGTCCTCGTCCTCGCGGACGGCCAACCACGCCCGGCCGACCCTGCTGTGCTCCAGTCGACGAACCAGGAACACCATGACCAGCACGAAGGTGATCGCCAACCAGTACCAGGGCTTCGCGTCGATCAGACCGAAGACCTTGTTGTCCGCCGACGGCGCACCCTCCGGGCCGGGGATGGCCGAGATACCGACCGGGCCGTTGGTCAGCCCGGTGGCGTTGCGGGCGACGATCCGGATGATCTCGCCGAAGCCCAGCGTCACGATGGCCAGGTAGTCACCGCGCAACCGCAGCGTCGGCCAGCCCAGCAGCACCCCGGAGATCATCGTCAGCACGATCGCGATGAACAGGCAGATCGCCCAGGTCACCGCCCAGGTCGGCGGCAGGTTGAACTCCTGCTGGATCCACTTGACCACCGGCGAGTTCACCGAACCGAACAGCGCCACGCTGTACGCCCCGATGGCGAAGAAGCCGATGTAGCCCAGGTCGAGCAGGCCGGCGAGGCCGACCACCACGTTCAGCCCGATCGCGACAAGCACGTAGATGGCACAGATGAAGAGCACGCCGGCCCAGTTGTTGCCGCCCTCGATCGAGTCGGTACGCAACCAGGTCAGACCCGGGATGCCGAGCAGCGGCAGATAGTAGAGGATCGCCACGAAGGCGGCCAGGCCGATGGCCTGCTGCCACTTCGGCAGCGCCCGCCAGCGGTCGCCGACCGAGGTCAGTACGCCGACCCGGCGACGGTCTGCGGAGCGAATCTTGTCGATCATGCGCGGGCCCTCCCGAGCGACTCACCCAACAGGCCGGTGGGCCGGAACATCAGCACCACGATCAGCACCACGAAGGCGATGACGTCCTCCCAGTTGGACGCGAAGAGCGTGGCGCCGTACACCTCGACGATGCCGAGGAAGAGGCCACCCAGCAGCGCGCCGCGCAGGTTGCCGATGCCGCCGAGCACCGCGGCGGTGAACGCCTTCAGACCCAGCACGAAGCCGATGCTGTTCTGCGTGAAGCCGAACCGCATGCTCCACAACAGCGCGGCCGCGCCGGCCATGATGCCGCCCAGCACGAAGATCAGCATGATCACGCGTTCCTGGTTGACGCCCATCAGCGCGGCGGTCTCCGGGTTCTGGGCCACCGCCCGCACACCCCGGCCGTAGCGGGTGCGGTTGATGAACCAGTCCAGCACGGCCATCATCGCCACCGCCGCGACGAAGACGATCAGCTGGATGTTCGTGATCGCCGTGTTGCCGATGGTGAACAGGGTCTCCTGCTGGATGATCGTCGGCATACCGACGATCTGCCGGGGCCGACCGAACGCTTCCGGCAACACGCCGCCGAGCAGCTTCGGCAGCACCTGCCCGAAGAGTTCCACGAAGACCAGCGACAGACCGATCGCGGTGATCAGGAAGATCAGCGGCGGCGCGTTCTTGCGCCGCAACGGCCGGTACGCGATCCGCTCGAGCGCGAGAGCGGTGCCACCCGAGGCGACCGCCGCGACGATCAGACCGAGCACCAGGAACAGGATCGCCTGGCCGACAGGCGGGTTATTTTGCACCCCGAGCTGGGTCCACAGGATCAGCACCGCGAAGGTACCGACCATGAACACCTCGGAGTGCGCAAAGTTGATCAGACGAAGGACGCCATAGACGAGGGTGTAGCCAAGGGCGATCAGGGCGTAGATGGCGCCCTTGGACAGGCCGTCGACCGTGTGCTGGCCGAGATGGCCGATCAGTTCATCGAAATGCACCGGGGGTCTCCTTGAATCGAGTGCGGCCGGGGTGAGACACCCCGGCCGCACTCCATTGCGTGGGCGTCAGCTGAGCTTGAGCTCCTGCAGCGCCTCGATGGCAGTGCCCTTGATCTGGTAGGCCCAGATGACGACCTTCGACTTGTCCACGTCACCGTTGGCGTCGAACTTGATGTACTTCGACACACCCTGCTTGTCGTACGACTTGACGAACTCCAGGATCTCGGCCCGGGTCTTCTTGCCAGCCTTGAAGGCGTCCAGGTAGATCGTCGCGCCGTCGAAGCCCTCGGCACCGTAGGAGCCCGGCGGGATGCCGTACTTCTTCTGGTAGTCGGCCGAGAAGGTGCCGCCGGCCTTGTCAGCCGGGAGGCACGGGCAGGTGATGATCGCGCCCTCGGCACCGCCGGAGGCACCCGCCGGGAACGCCGGGTCGTACAGACCGTCCGGGCCGACGAACTTGGCCTGGACACCGGCGGCACGCATCTGCTTCACCAGCGGAGCGGCCTCACGGGTGTAACCGCCGTAGAAGACGAAGTCCGCCTGCGCGGCCTTGATCTTGGAGATGGTGGCGTCGAACTGCGCCTGCCGCTCCTGGATCTTGTCCTTGTTCACGACCAGCGGGCCGAGCTGCTTGCCCAGCTCCTCGGTGATGCCCGCGCCGTACGCGCTGGCGTCATCGACGAGGAAGACCTTCTGCGCGCTCTGCGTCTTCAGGTAGCTCGCCACCGCGCCGGCCTGCGTGCCGTCGTTGCCGACCACCCGGTAGAAGGACTTGTTGCCCTTCTGGGTCAGGTCCGTCCGGGTCGCCGACGGGCTGACCATCGCCAGGCCAGCGGCCTGGTAGATCGGCATCGTCGCGTCCGACTCACCGGAGAAGTGACCACCGATGACACCGAGGAACGAGTTGTCCGACGCGATCTGGTTCGCGAACGGGGTCGCCACCGCAGGGTCACCCTGGGTGTCGAACCGCTGCATGGTGACCTTGCAGTTCGGGTTCGCCGCGTTGAACTGCTCCAGGGCGAGCTCCGCGCCGTTGAGCGACGGAATCACCAGACCCGCGTTGTCACCCGTGAACGCGCCGAAGATCGCGATCTTGCCACCGCAACTACCGGACGCGGCCTTATCGTCGCCACCACCGGAATCCTGGCAACCAGCCGCGACCACCAGGGTCGCGGCGAGCGCAACGGTACCCAGCGCCCGTACATAGCTTCGCCTCACGGCTACTGACCTCCTCCAGATGCGGACGCGACTGACCCGTTGCGACGGCGACAGCAGCAGACCGCAATTCCACCCACCCCGCAGGGACTCCCCCTGCGTTACGGCTCGTGATGGCGGAGCGTACCGACACGACATACCGTCCCGGAAGGCCTGAAGGCGGGGTCTGCGAAACCGTTACGAAGACGTGGGCAATCATGTCGATGCCCGTAACAGGCGAATCCGCCAGTTGGTCCTTAAGCCCGGGGCGGGGCAGCCTCCGGTCACGCTCACGAGGGCCACCACAACCCGACAGAACCCACCTTGAACAGCGAAAACAGCCAGACGAAGCACAGCGGGGGGCGGAGCGTCGACTTTCAGACTCCCGGACCGGACGCCCACCACAGCCCGGCCCGCGAGCCGTCGTCCGCCGCCAACCACCACCGGTCGCCCACCGCCACCAGCGTCACGTCCCGATCAACGCCCGCCGACACATCGAGCGGCATCGCGACCTCCCGCCACGACCCACCCAGATCCGTCGACACCCACACCGAGTGCCGTGCGCCGTCGGTCACCGCGGCGAACAGGCGATCCCCGGACGACACCAGCGACGCCACCGCCTGCACCCCGGCCCCGGCCCACCGCCCGAACGTCCCACCGGCCACCCAGCCCCCGGCCTCCTGCCGCCACGCGCCGAACGTCGCCCCGCGCAGCCCGACCGCCACCGGCACCCCGCCGACAAGCGTCACCCGCTGCAACTCCTCGTACTCCGAACCGCCCGGCAACACCGTGCGCCGCCATGAGCGCCCGTCCGGCGACGACCACACCGCCGGGTCACGATCGATCCGGCCAGCCGGCAGCAAACCACCCACCGCCAGCCAACCTGGCGGCGTCGCCACCGCGTCGAACGCCCAGGTCACCCCCACCGGGTCACTGGCCAACTCCGGTGCACCCTCGACGAGCGCGAACTCCGCCGCGTCCGGTGCCGACACCCAGGAGGCCGCACCCGCCGAACGGTTACCCACGATCAACCAGCCCGGCGCACCCGCCGTCAGCCGGGACACGTTCACCGCCGTCGGCCCGCCGTACGTCTCGAACTTCGCCTGCACCTCGACCAGCGCACCATCGGCCACCTGCCGCCACGTACTCACCCGCGGATAGCCGTGCGCGCCGCCGACCTTGGCGCCGATCAACGCCGCCCTACCCTCGCGGCAGGCCACCGACAGGAACACGTTCTGCCGGCCGTAGAAGGAATCCGCCCGCACCGGTTGGACCGTCCACGTCGCACCGTCCACGCTGGTCCAGGCCGCCGGACGGGTGCCGCCCTGTGCGTCGAGCACGCCACCGACCAGGAACCACCGACCCGCGCACGACGTCGCGTCGCGAAGCAGAAGACGGCCCGCACCACCCGGCGGCGCCGGCAGCGCCAGGGGTTGCCAACCCGGCCGCAGCGCCGGCGCGACGGCCGGCGTCGACCCGGCGCGGCCCGGCGCCCTCGGCCCGTCGCAGCCGGCTAGCAGCAGCGCGAAGAGGCCGAACACCGCGATCACCCGTCGGACGGACACCCGTCGATGCTAACCACCGGCGCTCGCGCGCGGTGGCCCCAGCGCGGCCCGGATCGCACGGGATCGGGGACTCAGACAGTCGGTTGCTGGGACACCTCGCCGCCGGCGGTCTCCGCGAGGATCCGCTCGGCAACCTCCTTCATGGTCATCCGGTGGTCCATCGCCGTGCGCTGGATCCACTTGAACGCCTGCGGCTCGGTCATCCCGTACGTCGTCATCAGCGCACCCTTGGCGCGCTCCACCGCCTTGCGGATCTCCAGGCGGTCGGTCAGGCTCGCGACCTCCGCCTCCAGGGCCGCGACCTCCGAGTAGCGCGACAGCGCGATCTCCACCGCCGGGACCAGGTCGCTCTTCTGGAAAGGCTTCACGAGGTACGCCATCGCGCCCGCCGCCCGCGCCCGCTCCACCAGGTCACGCTGGCTGAACGCGGTCAGGATGATCACCGGGGCGATCCGGGCACCGGCGATCCGCTCGGCGGCGGCCAGCCCATCCATGATCGGCATCTTGATGTCGAGGATGACCAGGTCGGGCTTCAACTCCTCGGCGAGGCGGACGGCTGTCTCACCGTCACCGGCCTCCCCCACCACCTCGTAGCCCTCTTCGACAAGCATCTCGGCGAGGTCCAGCCGGATCAGCGCCTCATCCTCGGCGATCAGTACGCGCCTACGCTCGGCATCCGTCGGCGTCTCAGCCACCAGCCCTACCCCCACCAGTTCGAACGTGACACCCGCCCAGCCGGGTGTCACCGCCCTCAGCGTAGTGGGTATCCTGTCAGTGCTGAATCAGGGAAGCGCCCTCGTAGCCCAACTGGCAGCAGGCAATGGTCTCAAACTCCATACAGTGTGGGTTCGAATCCCACCGAGGGCACCAAAATTTGTCGTACGGGTGTTCGAGAATCTTCTCGTGCATCCACCCGAGATACGTGCCCGTGCGCGACAGCTCTTCCTCGCTGGCGGCACGGTCGCCGACACCGCTCGTGCGGTCGGCCTGCCTTATCGGACTGTCTGGCACTGGTGCAACGACCGTCCAGAGACGAAGTTTCAGGGCACGCAGCACCGATGTTTTCGCTGTCGTGAGGGTGTCGACAGTCCGACAGACCCGAAGGCCTACGCCTACCTGCTCGGCCTCTACCTCGGCGATGGCCACCTGGTGACGACCGCACGCGTGCCGGTGTTGCGCATCTACTGCTCCGACGCATGGCCCGACCTGATCGAGGCGTGCGACATCGCCATGCGTGCCGTGCTCGCGTCGAAGGTGCAACGCGTCCAGAAACAGGGTTGCGTGGGGGTGCAGAGCTACGGCGTCCACTGGCCATGCCTGCTCCCCCAGCACGGCCCCGGCAAGAAGCACGAGCGACCGATCGTGCTGGCCGACTGGCAGCGACCGATCCTCGAACGACACCCCGGCGACTTCCTGCGTGGGCTGTTCCACTCCGACGGCTGCCGCGTCGCCAACCGGGTCACCGTGCGCGGCAGGGCGTACGTCTACCCGCGCTACATGTTCGTCAACGAGTCGACCGACATCATGGCGCTGTGCCAGTGGAGTCTCGACCTGCTCGGCGTCGCCTGGCGGATGAACCGGCGCAACTCGCTCTCGGTGGCGCGGCGGGCCGCTGTCGCCACCCTGGACCGGCACGTCGGCCCGAAATCCTGACCGTCTGTCGCGGGGATCACGTCGATCGTGGGAGCCTGACCGACGCGCGGGAGGATGGCCGGTTGCCGGGTCGACGACAGGGGTGCAAACCGATGCGGGTTGTTGTTTTCGGCGCGACGGGCATGGTCGGCCAGGGCGTGTTGCGGGAGTGTCTGCTCGCCGACGACGTGCGGGAGGTGGTGACGGTGGGTCGCCGGCCGACCGGGCGGCAGGATCCGAAGCTGCGGGAGTTGACCGTCGCGGACGTGGGCGAGTTGGACCCGGTGCGGGCCGACCTGACCGGTGTGGACGCCTGTTTCTACTGCCTGGGGGTGTCCTCGTTGGGTCTGGACGAGGCGGCGTACACGCGGGTCAGCTACGACTATCCGCTCGCGGCGGCGCGCCTGTTGGCGGAGGTCAGCCCGCAGGTCACGTTCGTTTACGTGTCGGGTCAGGGGACCGACTCGTCGGGTCGGGGCCGGGTGATGTGGGCGCGGGTCAAGGGTCGCGCCGAGAACGCGATCATCGAGCTGCTGCCCAACGGCTACGCGGCACGACCGGGTTTCATCCAGCCAACGTACGGGGCGGTGTCGAAGACCCGGTGGTACCGGCTGGGGTATTCGGTCACGCGTCCGCTGTTTCCGGTGCTGCGTCGGCTGTTCCCGAACCAGGTCACCACCACCGACGGGATCGGTCGGGCGATGCTGCGGGTGGCCCGGGAGGGCTCGCCGACCCGGGTGTTGGGCAACCGCGAGCTGCGCTGATCAGGCGATCGTGTCGAGAGCGGCGGCGAGGTCGGCGCGCAGGTCTTCGGGGTCTTCCAGGCCGACCGAGAGGCGCAGCAGGCCGGCTGCGGGTTTCGCGTCGCCCTCGACGGGGCGGTGGGTGAGTGAGGCGGGGTGCTGGATCAGGGTGTCGACGCCGCCGAGGGACACCGCGTGGGTGATGAGCTGGCAGGCGCCGGCGACGGCGGCCGCGGCGGGTGCGCCGCCGCGTACCTCGAAGGCGAGCAGGCTGCCGGGTCCGGACATCTGGCGGCCGACCAGCGCCGCCGGGTCGTGCGCCGAGGGGTGGTGCACCCGGTGTACGGCGGAGTGGCCGGCGAGCCAGCCGGCGAGTTTCTCGGCGGTGGCCTGCTGGGCGCGCACGCGCAGCGGCAGGGTTTGCAGGCCGCGGTGCAGCAGGTAGCCGCCCAGCGGGTGCAGGATCGCGCCGGTGACGGCGCGGACCTGGCGTAGTCGCACGGCCCAGTTGTCGTCGCAGGCGACGACGCCGGCGAGTACGTCGCCGTGCCCACCGATGCTCTTGGTGGCGCTGTGCAGGACGAGGGTGGCGCCGTGTCGGGCGGGTTGTTGCAGGACGGGGGTGGCGACGGTGTTGTCGACGAGCAGCGGGATGTCGCCGGCGGCGGTGGCGAGGGCGGCGATGTCGACCAGGTCGAGGGTGGGGTTGGCGGGCGTCTCGGCGATGACGAGTGCGGTGTCGGGGCGGATGGCGGCGGCGACCTCGTCGGGGCGGGCCCAGGTGACGGTGGTGCCGAGCAGGCCGGTGGCGAGGACGTGGTCGGTTCCGCCGTAGAGGGGTCGGACGGCGACGACGTGCCGGCGGTCGTCGCGGGCGGCGGCGAGCAGGGTGGCGGTGAGGGCGGCCATGCCGCTGGCGAAGGCGACGGCCTGGGCGGTGCCTTCCAGCTCGGCGAGGGCGGTTTCGAAGCGGGCGACTGTGGGGTTCCAGAGCCGTTGGTAGACGGCGCCGCCGTCGGTGGGGAGGGTGCCGCCGGTGGCGAGTTGTTCGTAGGCGGCGCCGCCGTCGTCGACCGAGGGCAGTGGGTTGGTGGTGGACAGGTCGATGGGCGGTACGTGCACGCCGAGGGTGCGCAGGTCGTCGCGACCGGCGTGTACGGCCCGGGTGTCCATCGTTGTCATGCCGGGTAGCGTCGAACATCCACCTGCCCGGAGGCAATGGGTCGGCAGATGATTCTGGTGAGCCCACTGGTTTCGTTCGTGGATTCGGGCGAGGATGGCTGGATGTCTTCTGCGCCGAACGATGTGCGGCCGTTTCCGGCCCTGGACGAGGTGGACCGCGCGATTCTGACCGAGTTGGCCGCGGACGGGCGTCTGCCCAACAATGCGCTCGCCGAGCGGGTGGGGGTGGCGCCGTCGACGTGCCTGACCCGGACGCGGGCGCTGCGGGACCGGGGCGCGATCCGCGGTTTCCACGCCGAGGTGGACCCGGCCGCGCTCGGTCTGCCGTTGCAGGCGTTGGTGTCGGTGCGGTTGACCGCGCACGAGCGGGCGGCGGTGGACGCCTTCCGGGCCCGGTCGGTGCGGTTGCCGGGGGTGGTGTCGGTGTTCCACGTGGCGGGTGCGGAGGATTACGTGCTGCACGTGCGGGCGGCGTCCGGTGACGCGTTGCGCGACTTCGTGCTGGACCACCTGGCGGTGGACCCGGTGGTGCAGCACACCCAGACCAGTCTGATCTTCGAACAGGCACGTGGGATGGGGTGAGCGGCGGTGGAATGAACGGGCGGGCCGGGGAGTTGGCACTGCGTGTGATCACCGTACCGATGTCTGTTCTTGATCTTGCCCCGGTCGCCAAGGGCACCACCGCCGGCGCGGCCCTGGAGGCCACCACCGAGCTGGCCCGCCGCACCGAGGAGTTGGGCTACCACCGGTTCTGGGTGGCCGAGCACCACAACATGCCGGCGATCGCCAGCTCCGCCCCCGCGGTGTTGCTGGCGCACCTGGCGGCGAACACGTCGACGATCCGCCTCGGGTCGGGCGGAGTGATGCTGCCCAACCACGCGCCGCTGGTGGTGGCCGAGCAGTTCGGCACCCTGGAGGCGCTGCACCCCGGTCGGATCGACCTGGGCATCGGCCGGGCGCCGGGCACCGACCAGGTGACCGCACTGGCGTTGCGGCGCACCATGGAGGGCCTGTCCGCGGAGGGTTTCCCGCGCGAGTTGGCCGACCTGATGAACTACTTCAGCGGCGAGAAGCCGGGGCAGATCATCGCCACGCCGGGTCGCGGTGAGCAGCCGGCCGTGTGGCTGCTGGGCTCCAGCGGTTTCAGCGCCCAACTCGCCGGCCTGCTGGGTCTGCCGTTCTCCTTCGCGCACCACTTCAGCTCGGCGAACACCCTGCCGGCGCTGGCCCTGTACCGGCAGAACTTCCGGCCGTCGCAGTGGTTGGACAAGCCGTACGCGATGGTGGCGGTCAACGCGGTGTGCGCGGAGACCGACGAGCGGGCCGAGTGGCTGGCGGGGCCGAGCGCGCTGTCGTTTCTGAAGTTGCGCTCCGGCCGGCCGGAGCCGTTGTCGACGCCGGACGAGGCGGCCGCGTACCCGTACTCCGAGATCGAGCGGGAGTTCATCCTGCAGCGCCGCGACGGTCAGGCGATGGGTTCGCCGGAGACGGTGCGCCGGCAGCTCGCCGAGCTGGTGGAACGCACCGGCGCGGACGAGCTGATGCTGACCACTCTGGTGTACGACGTCGCCGACCGGGTGCGGTCCTACGAGTTGATCGCCGAGCAGGTGGCGGGCGGTCTGCACCGGGACGCATGAAACACGATCTTCACGTCAGCGTCACCCCGCCGACCCCGACGCTGCCTAATGTTGGTTCCGGTGGTGGTACGGCATCCCCGGTCGGGACGGGTCGGGAATGCCGCGGTGTGGCGCACCGGGCCGGAGCTGAGCGGATTCCGCGGCTGCGGCCCGGTGCCTGCCACCCTAGGCGACCCCGTTCGGGACCGCTAGGGGTCAGATCAACGTAGGTAGATGTTCGGGGTGGGTGGGCTGGCCATCTGGTCGCCGATGAAGAACCCCGGGTGTGGCGGCTGGTTGTAGGCGGTGTTCTGCCACGCGATCGCCACCCGATACTGCGGGTCGTGCATCAGGGTGTGGATCCGGGTGCTGGTCGGCGTGGGCGTGCTGTAGATGCGCAGGGCCCGGCTGTCGGTGGTTCGCCAGATCACCTCCTCCCGCCAGTCACCGAGGATGTCACCGGAGAGCGCCGGGGTGGACTTGGTGCCGTTGTTCGACGCCACCCCGCTGCCATCGAGCAGTCGGGTCTCGCCACCGGTGCCGTACTTGTCGATCTTCGTGCCGTCGAGCAGTTCGCGTACCGGATCGCCGTCCCACCAGGCGAGGAAGTTCGTCGACGACGGCTTGCGGCCGATGTTCTGCCCCCTGGTGTTGGCCAGCCCGCCGACGGCCGACGACCACGACTCCGCGCCGGGGCTGCCGGCCCAGATGTCCGCGGAGACGCCCCGGCCGTTGTCGCCGGAGGCCGGCGTGGACCAGAGGATCTGACCGGTACGCGCGTCGGCGAACCAGGAGCTGGGCTTGCTGGCGTCCTCGTCGACCTTGAAGACCTCCAGGCCGGTGCGGCCCGGGTCGAGGTCGCCGACGTGCATGGCGTCGCCGTGCCCGTTGCCGGTCGAGTAGAGCAGCCGGCCGTTGTCGTCGATGGTGGCGGCACCGTAGACGATCTCCTGACGGCCGTCGGCGTCGACGTCGGCGACGGAGAGTTGGTGGTTGCCCTGACCGGCGGCGGCGCCGTTGCCGGCGGAGTTCGAGTCGAACGTCCAGCGCTTGGTCAGCGTGCCGTTGCGGAAGTCCCAGGCGGCGACGACCGCGCGGGTGTAGTAGCCCCGGGCCATGATCAGCGAGGGGCGCTGCCCGTCCAGGTACGCGGTGCCGGCGAGGAACCGGTCCACCCGGTTGCCGTACGAGTCGCCCCAGGACGACACGGTGCCGCGCGGCGGGTCGTAGCTGACGGTGGAGAGGAGTGCGCCGGTCTGGCCGTTGAACATGGTCAGGTACTCCGGACCGGCCAGCACGTAGCCGCTGGAGTTGCGGTGGTCCGCCGACGACGAGCCGATGAGCTGGCCGGTGCCGGAACGGGTGCCGTCGGCGGTCTTCATGGCCACCTCCGCGCGGCCGTCACCGTCGTAGTCGTACACCTGGAACTGGGTGTAGTGGGCGCCGGCCCGGATGTTGCGGCCCAGGTCGATCCGCCACAGCCGGGCGCCGGTCAGGGTGTACGCGTCGACGTAGACGTTGCCGGTGTAGCCGGACTGGGAGTTGTCCTTGGCGTTCGACGGGTCCCACTTGAGCACGATCTCGTAGGTGCCGTCGCCGTTGAGGTCCCCGACCGAGGCGTCGTTGGCGCTGTAGGTGTAGTTCTCCCCGCTGGGGGTGGTGCCACCGGCCGGGACCTGCAACGGCACGTCCAGGTAGCCGTTGGCGAACTGCAGCGCCGGTGCCGACGCCGCCTGCTCGGCGCCGCCGACCACGGCCCGCACGGTGTACGCCGAGCCGGCCGCCGCGCCGCTGTCCAGGTAGGTGGTGGCGCCGGTGATCGGGCTGGCGTTGACCCTGGTCGACCCCCGGTACAGGTTGAACGCCACCCCGGAGGTCTCGGTGCCGAGCAGTCGCCAGGACACCAGGTTGCCGCTGCCGGAGCGGACGCTGATCAACCCCCGGTCCAGGTTCTCCAGCTGTTTCGCCCCGGCCGGCGGAGTGGTGGGTGGCGGGGTCGTCGGGGGCGGCGTCGTGGGTGGTGGGGTGGTCGGCGGTGGGGTCGTGGGTGGTGGCGTGGTCGGCGGTGGGGTGGTCGGCCCGTCGGTGGCCGGGGTGCCGGTGCAGGTGGTGCCGTTGAGCGCGAAGCTGGTCGGCACCGGATTGCTGCCGGTCCACGAACCGTTGAAGCCGAACGCGGCGGTGCCGTTGGTGGCGATGCCGGCGTTGTGGTCGACGTTGCGGGCGGTGACCTGGGCACCGGACTGGGTGACGACGGCGTTCCACGCCTGGGTGACCTGTTGCCCGGCCGCGTACGACCAGGTGAGGGCCCACCCGTTGACCGGGTCGCCGAGGTTGGTGACTGTGACGTTGGCGCCGAAGCCGCCCTGCCACTGGTTGGTTACTTGATAGTCGACCCGGCAGCCGACGGCGGCGGCCGAGGCGACCACCGTGCCGAGGGTGCCGGCCACGACGGCGGCCGCCGTCGTGCCGGCGAGCAGGATCAGCCGATGTCTGGACGGGTGCATGGACTGCCTCCGAGGATCCGCGGATGATCGCGGCGGCCCACCCGCCCGGCCCGGGACGCGCGGTGGACCCGTCGCGCCGCCACGGCGGCGGACGGCGATCTGATCGGGGGTGAACGCCCTGGAACTCGCGGATCCGACTCACCGCGCATCGTAGGGCAAGCGCTTTCCGCCACGCAACATCGATGACCGTTGCTGGCTGCCTTGCCTCCACCATCGCTGGCTGATCAACTCGTACGGATGAGCACCCCCCACATGGACCCCGCCGAGTTCCGTCGCGCCGGCCACGCGGTCGTCGACTGGATCGCCGACTACTGGACGACGCTGGCGCAACGACCGGTCACCTCGGCCGACCCGCCCGGCACGGTGGCCGCCGCCCTCCCCACCGCACCGCCCACCGCCGGCGGCGAACCGGTCGAGGCCGTCCTCGCCGACCTGGACTCGATCGTCCTGCCGGGGCTGACCCACTGGCAGCACCCGGGCTTCTTCGGCTACTTCCCCGCCAACACCTCGGGTCCGAGCGTGCTCGGTGACCTGGTCAGCTCCGGGCTCGGCGTCCAGGGCATGCTCTGGGCCACCAGCCCCGCCTGCACCGAGGTGGAGACGGTGCTGATGGACTGGCTGGCCCAGCTGATGGACCTGCCGCACCGGTTCCGCTCCACCGGCGCCGGCGGTGGGGTCATCCAGGACTCGGCGTCCTCGGCGACGCTGGTGGCCACCCTGACCGCGCTGCACCGGGCCAGCGGAGGCCGCTGGCGCGACACCGGCATCGACCGGCGCTACCGCGCGTACACCTCCGTGCACGGGCACTCCTCCATCGAGAAGGCCGCCCGGATCGCCGGACTGGGCACCGACGGCATCCGGCCGATCGACGTCGACCCGGACAGCCAGGCGCTGCTGCCGGGCGCGCTCCGCGCGGCGATCGAGGCCGACCTGGCCGCCGGGGACGTACCCGTCATCGTGGTGGCGACAATCGGCACCACCTCCACCACCGCGATCGACCCGCTGCCGGAGATCGGTGCCATCTGCGCCGAGTACGGGATCTGGCTGCACGTGGACGCCGCGTACGCGGGCGCCGCCGCCGTCTGCCCCGAACTGCGGTGGTCGCACGCCGGCCTGGAGTACGCCGACTCGTACTGCTTCGACCCGCACAAGTGGCTGCTCACCGGGTTCGACTGCGACGCGTTCTGGGTCGCCGACCGCGCCGAACTGATCGACGCGCTGACCGTACTGCCGGAGTTCCTGCGCAACGCGGCCTCCGAGTCCGGCGCGGTGATCGACTACCGGGACTGGCAGGTGCCGCTGGGCCGGCGGTTCCGGGCCCTGAAACTGTGGTTCGTCATCCGCTGGTACGGCGCCGAAGGGCTGCGGGCACACATCCGCTCCGGCGTGGCGCTGGCCGACCGGTTCGCCCAGCGGGTCCGCGCCGACGACCGGTTCGAGGTGACGGCGGCGCACCCCTTCTCGCTCGTCTGCTTCCGGCTGCGCGCCGACGACGACGCCAACGCGGCACTGCTGGCCGCGGTCAACGCCACCGGACGGGTGCACCTGACGCACACCCGCGTCGCCGGCCGCTACACGCTACGGCTGGCCGTCGGCTCGCCCCAGAGCACCGAAGCGCACGTCGACGAGGCCTGGACACTGCTCGCCGAGACGGCCGACAACCTGCTCTCTCCCTAACTGCCGCCGCCTCCACCTCCCGCCCCCGGCCTCCCGCACCCCCGCACCCTGCGCCCTGCGCCCTGCGCCCTGCGCCCTGCGCCCTGCGCCAAGATCGTCACAACATCGGGGATGTCGCTGCCTCAGGCACGCGTGAGATAGCAACATCCCCGACGTTGCGCGGATCTTGACGACGAATACCGCCCCCGACAGACCCGGAGCGGAGTTTGGGGCGCCCACGCCGCCAAGGTCATGCTCGAACAAGGATGTGGTGGCCACGAAGCGCCGGGAAACCACTACATCCTGGACAACGCCGTTGCGTTAGGTGGAACGGCTGTTCGTCGACCAGCGCCGCCTCGCCGATCATGGAGTTGTGGTGGGTAACAGAACGCCCGTAAACCCCCAAAGTCGGCACCACAACTCCATGATCGCCAAGCCGGGCCCTACCCGCTCCCCGAACCGCCGGCCGTGAACGCGGTGCGTGCCGTCGGGCGAGCGGGCAGGTTGGCAGCGGGTCGGGGCGCGCGCCCGGAATCGGGCGAGGCCGAGGGCGGGACGAGGCGGAGGGCAGGCGGGGTTCAGCGTGGCGTGGGCGTGGCTGTGGAGGCCAGATCCGCTTCGACCGCACCGGCGGCAGCAAGCTCGGGCAGCTTGGCGGGAACGTTCGCGGCGGCGGGAGCGCTCGCGGCTTCGGCGCGGGCGCGTCGGGTGCGGCGAAGTGCCCGCACGGCCAGCACCAGGGCGGTCAGCCAGCCGGCGGCCAACAGGGCGTACATGACCGGGCGGATCGGGCCGTCGAGTTCGGCGGAGCGGATCAGCGTGCGGGCGTTGGTCAGCACGATCACGCCGCCGATCGTCGCGCCGAGCAGTTGGGCGGGCACGATGCGCACCAGCCAGGCGGCCAGCGGGGCGGCGATGAGCCCGCCGATCAGCAGCGCGGCGACGGTGGGGAGCAGGAACCCTTCGGAGCCCAGCCCGATCAGGAAGCCGACACTCGCCGCACCGGCCACGACGAACTCGGCGGTGTCCACCGAGCCGATCACCTTGCGGGGCTCCAGGCGGCCGGAGACCAGCAGCGCCGGGGTGGCCACCGGACCCCACCCGCCGCCACCGGTGGCGTCGACGAAGCCGGCGACCAGGCCCAGGGGGCCGAGGAAACGTCCACGTAGTCGCCCGCCGACCCGATCGGTGCGCAGCGGTCGGGCGAAGCGGATGAGCAGGTACGCGCCGAGGGTGAAGAGGATGCCGGCCATCCACGGCGCGGCCGCCTCGGTGGAGATCGAGCTGAGCAGGGTGGCACCGGCGAAGGCACCGATGGCGCCGGGCAGGGCGATGCGGGTGACCACCCGCCAGTCGACGTTGCCGAAGCGCCAGTGCGCGACCCCGGCGGCGAGGGTGGTGCCGATCTCGGCCAAGTGCACCGAGGCCGAGGCGGCGGCCGGGGCGACCCCGGCGACCAGCAGCAGAGTGGACGAGGTCAGCCCGTACGCCATGCCGAGCGAGCCGTCGATCAGCTGCGCGACGAGCCCGACCAGAGCGAGTACCAGCAGCTTGCGCACGAGCGCCCCCTGACTTTTCGGTATCTCCTATCGACTTGGTCGACAATGCGGCACGGGGCGGCCGGGGTCAAGCCTCTGATCGGTGGATGGGACGCCCACCGTGCGACGCACCGCGGTCGATGCCGCCCGGCAACCAGCGCGGGCGGAGGATCGGCGTGGCGGGCGCGACCGGCGCGGGACGGGTGGCGCGGGGCGACCGGCGCGGGACGGGTAGCGCGGGGCGACCGGCGCGGGACGGGTAGCGCGGGGCGACCGGCGCGGGACGGGTAGCGCGGGGCGACCGGCGCGGGACGGGTAGCGCGGGGCCCGGGACCGGGCCGGCGCTCAGATCCAGGCGCGCGGGTCGGCGACCAGCTCGGTGATACGCGGGGGCAGGGTGCCCGCGGCCACGTCGGCGACGCTGACCAGCTCCAGGATCTCGCGTTCGCTTGCCCGCAGCGCGATCCAGACCTCCTGGAGCGCACGGGCCGGGCCGTGGTAGCCGAGTTGCTCGGGGCGTTGCCCGCGGACGTGGGCCAGCGGCCCGTCGATCACCCGGATCACCTCGGCGAGCGAGATCTCCTCGGCGGGGCGGGCCAGCCAGTAGCCACCCTCCGGGCCGCGCTGGGCGTGCACGATGCCGCCCCGGCGCAGTTGCAGCAGGATGCTCTCCAGGAACTTCGGCGGGATTTCCTGGGCACGGGCGATCTGGTCGGCCGTGACGGGCCGGCCGCGCCCAGGACCACTGGCCGTCGCGGCAAGCTCGGCGGCCGCGCGGAGGGCGTAGTCGACCCGGGCGGAGAGGCGCATGTCGGCAAGGTTAGCCCCCGGTCAACCGGCCGGGCGGGCGACCCTCGGCCGATCGGACACGCATCGATGGAATTCGCGTCATTCGCGCCCGTTCCGGGTTTCGTCGAGGACCGGTCAAAGCACGCCATGATCCACCGTGAGGTGGGGGCCGAAATGCCGGTATGGAGCGTCCTTATGCTGGGCGGGGGTACGACCGTCGGACCGTTGCGGCGGTGCCGGTCCGCAGATTGATAAACATCGGGGGAAGGCAACACGATGACCGATATCGCCACACGCACCTGGGATGGCATGACCATCCCGGTCGCCGGCACCTATCTTCTCGATCAGGCGCACAAGCGGATCGGTTTCCTGTCCCGGCACATGATGGTGAGCCCGGTGCGCGGTGAGTTCGCCGAGGCGACCGCGCAGATCTTCGTGGCGGAGGACCCGCTGCTCTCCTCGGTGACGGCGACCATCGCGTCGGCCAGCATCACCACCGGCAGCAGCGACCGGGACACGCATCTGAAGAGTGCCGACTTCCTCGACGTGGAACGCTATCCGACGCTCGAATATCGAAGCACCGGCATCAACTGGCAGGGCAACGAGGACCCCATCTTCCAATGGGCCCGGCTGCGCAGCCATCGGCTCGGCGGACGGGGCCGGAGTCCGATTGTTCCACCGCAGTCCGACGGCGCACCGGGGCGATTCGTGCTGACCGGTGAGTTGACCGTGAAAGGAATCACCCGGGCTGTCGACCTGGAGGTGAATTTCGGCGGCGCCCGTCGTGATCCGTACGGGCAGAACATCTTCGGGTTCAGCGCGACGGCCGAGATCAACCGCGAGGATTATGGCCTGCTCTGGAATGTCATGCTGGAGAGCGGCGGGGTCCTGGTCGGCAGGACGGTGCAGATCGAGATCGCGGGCGAGGCGATCCACCAGGCCTGACCGAGGCCATCCCCGCCAGGTCCTGGCGGGGATGTGTCGAGAGCGTCAGGCGCCGACGCGGCGCAGGAGGCCCTCCTGGACGGCGCTGGCGATCTGCTGGCCGTCCGTGGTGAACATCCGGCCGGTTGCCAGCCCACGCGCGCCGGACGCCGACGGGCTCAGACAGTCGTAGAGGAACCACTCGTCGGCGCGGAACGGCCGGTGGAACCACAGCGCGTGGTCCAGGCTCGCGCCGACCAGCCCGCCCGGCCCCCACACCTCGCCGTGCACGGAGAGCACCGAGTCCAGCAGAGTGAGGTCCGAGGCGTAGGTGAGCGCGCAGGCGTGCAGCAGCGGATCGTCGGGCAGTTTGCCGTCGATGCGCATCCAGACGCGCTGGTGCGGGTCGGCCGGCCGGTCGCCGGGACGGACCCAGCCGGGCTCGCCGACGTAGCGCACGTCGATCGGCCGCGGGATCTGCCCCCACATGCCGAGCCGCTCCGGGTACCGGGAGAGCCTGTCGCTCATCGTCGGGACGTCCTGCGGCGGCGGCACGTCCAGCGGAGTCGGGGCCTGGTGGTCCAGACCCTCCTCGGCCCGTTGGAACGACGCCGACATGAAGAAGATCGGCTTGTCGTGCTGGAGCGCGACCGCGCGGCGGACCGAGAAGGACCGGCCGTCGCGGATGTTCTCCACCTGGAAGGCGATCGGCTCGACCGGGTCGCCGGGGCGGACGAAGTAACCGTGCAGCGAGTGCACGAACCGCTCCGGGTCGACGGTGCGGCCGGCGGCGACCAGCGCCTGACCGGCGACCTGGCCGCCGTACACCCGTTGTGGGCCGACCGGGGGGCTCATCCCCCGGAAGGCCATCTCCCCGGTCGGGTCGAGGTCCAGCACTTCCAGCAGCTGGTCAACAGCCGCCTGGCCGACCGCGACCCGACCGTCGCTCACTGCAGCGCCCGCGCCGACGCCGCGTCGACCAGCGAGCCGAGCTGGTGTACGCGCAGCGTGTTGGTCGAGCCGGGGGTGCCGGGCGGGCTGCCCGCCACGATCACCACGTAGTCGCCGGGGTTGGCCCGGTCGAGGCCGAGCAGCGCCTGGTCGACCTGGCGGAACATGTCGTCGGTGTGCTGCACGAACGGCATCAGGAAGGTCTCCACGCCCCAGGTGAGGGCGAGCTGGTCGCGCACCTCGGGGACCGGCGTGAAGGCCAGCAGCGGCAGGTCGCAGTGCAGGCGGGACAGCCGTCGGACGGTGTCACCGGTCTGCGAGAAGGCGACCAGGGCCTTGGCGTTGATGGCCCGGGCGATCGACGAGGCGGCGACGGTGAGCGCGCCACCGTGGGTACGCGGGTCGTGCTGCAACCGCGGCACCCCGATCGAGCCGGCCTCGGTGGTCGTCACGATCTTGGCCATGGTGCTGACGGTCAGCACCGGGTACTTGCCGACGCTGGTCTCGCCGGAGAGCATCACCGCGTCCGCGCCGTCGAGCACCGCGTTGGCGACGTCGGAGGCCTCCGCCCGGGTGGGGCGGGAGTTTTCGATCATGGAGTCGAGCATCTGGGTGGCGACGATGACCGGCTTGGCGTTCTCCCGGCAGAGCTGCACGGCGCGCTTCTGCACCAGCGGGACCTGGTCCAGTGGCATCTCGACGCCGAGGTCACCGCGGGCGACCATGACGCCGTCGAAGGCCAGCACGATGGCCTCGAGGTGCTCCACCGCCTCCGGCTTCTCGACCTTGGCCAGCACCGGGCGGAAGACGCCCTCCTCGGCCATGATGTTGTGGACGAGCTTGATGTCCTCGGCCGAGCGCACGAAGGACAGCGCGACCAGGTCGACGCCGAGACCCAGCGAGAAGCGCAGGTCCTCGGCGTCCTTCTCGGACATGGCGGGCACGCTGACCGCCACGTTGGGCAGCGAGACGCCCTTGTTGTTGGAGACCGGGCCACCCTCGGTGACCAGGCAGCGGATGTCGTTGCCGGTGACGTCGGTGACCTCGACCGCGACCCGACCGTCGTCGATCAGCAGGCGGTCACCGGGCTTCACCTCGTGCGGCAGCTTGGTGTAGGTGCAGGAGACCCGCTCCTTGGTGCCCAGGATGTCGTCGCCGGTGATCACGACCGAGTCGCCGGTGCGCCACTCGTGCGGGCCGTCGGCGAACTTACCGAGCCGGATCTTGGGGCCCTGCAGGTCGGCGAGGACCGCCACCGGCTTACCTGCCGCCTCGGACGCCTCCCGGACGAGTCGATAGACCGACTCGTGGTCGGCGTGGCTGCCGTGGCTGAAGTTGAGCCTCGCCACGTTCATGCCGGCCTCGACGAGACCCCGGATGCGCTCCGGGGACGAGGTGGCGGGACCAAGGGTGCAGACGATCTTCACGCGGCGTGTCACGCCCATCAGGCTAGTCTCTCCTTCAGGTCGGACTCGGGGCCGACCCATTGCAGGCAGCGGAACATGTGTCGAACGACGCGCGGTGCGCGTCGGGCCGGCGGGCGGAACCGCACCGGGAACGTTGTGGCGACGGGCAACGGCGACCGCGCGCCGGGAATCGTACGCCTCCGTCGGTGTGCGCTGTCGGGGTGCTCCCGAGGAAGGCTCACCGTGGGTGCGCCGACGGGGGCAGGGTGGGCACCGCGGTCAGCAGGTCACGGGGGTCGTAGCGGCGCTTGGCCCGGCGCAGTCGCGCCCAGTTCGCGCCGTAGGCGAGCCGGACCCGGTCGGTCTCCTCCGGGGCGAGCAAATTGGGGTAGCCGCCGGGCAGGGCGTGCCCGGCGAGCGCCGTCGAGGTGCGCTCGGCCCACGCCCGGTGCGGCCCGGCCTGCTCGCCGGGCGCCCAGACCGCGATGATCTCGGTCAGCAGGTGGTCGCGGCGCAGACCGAAGGCCGTGTCGGCGAGCCGGACCCGGGTGGCCGCACCGTGGAAGTGGTGCACGGCCAGCGCCGAGAACGGCGAGCTGACCTGCCGGGCCGCGTCGACGAGCGCGTCCGCCACGCCGTCGGTGAGCGCGGGCAGCCAGCGGGTACGCAGCAGGTAGTGGTTGCCGTCGACCATCCCGCCGTCGAACATCCGCAGCGCGTCCGCGTACGGCATCGGGGCGATCTGGTCGACGAGCGGGGTGCCCAGCGCGCGCAGTCGGTCCATCCACGGCAGCCCGGCGTCCAGGTCCGGCCCGCTGTAGAACGGGCAGACGAAGACCATCGGCTCGCCGGCCGGGCCGGGCAGGAAGCCGGTCATCACGGTCAGCTCGTCCGGGGCCTCGGCGATGAGCGCGCCGTAGCCGCGCAGCACGGCGGGCGCCTCGGCCAACGCGAACATGATCATGCCGGCCAGCACGCCGGGCAGCCGGTGCGCGCGCAGGCGCAGCTCGGTGACCACGCCGAGGTTGCCCCCGCCGCCGCGCAGCGCCCAGTACAGCTCGGCGTCGTGGTGGGGATCGGCGGTGACCCGACGGCCGTCGGCGAGGACCACCTCCGCACCGAGCAGGTTGTCCAGGGTCAGACCGAACCGGCCGCACAGCGGGCCGTACCCGCCGGCGAGGGTGAGCCCGGCCACGCCCACGTCACCGACCACGCCGGTGGGCACCACCAGGTCGTACGGCCGGGTGGCGGCGAGCAACTCGGCCGTCGTGGCGCCACCGCCGACGGTCACCGCGCACGCGTCCGGGTCGACCCGGACGGCACGCAGACCGGTCAGGTCGAGCACCAGGCCGCCGTCGCGCAGTGCCCGGCCGGCCCAGTCGTGCCCGCCGGAGCGGACCGACAGCGGCAGGTGGCACCGGGCGGCGATGCGTACCGCGCCGGCCACCTCGTCGGTGTCCCGGCAGCTGGCGACCAGGATGGGCGCGCGGTCCACGGCGCCGTTCCAGAGCCTTGTGGTGGTGACGAAACCGGGATCGCCCGGCTCGTGCAGCCGGTCACCGAGCAGGGCCCGCAGCCGGGCGGTGGCCGTCGCGACATCGGGGGTGGCGGCGGAGAGCATGGCGACTCCTCGACCGGGCCGACCCCACGCTTCCGGGTGTGCCCCGGCGGCAGCCCGCACTGGGCGCGACCGTAGCACCGGCACTGCGCCGAGCGCCGTCGCCATCACGACAGCGCCTCGACTGACCGACAGCTCAGCTCTCGGTCTTGACCAGTGGGAACTCCAGGGACCCGGCCGGGCAGAGGAAGGTCAGCACGTCCACCCGGTAGAGCCCGGCCTGCACCGCCGGGTCGGCCTCCAGCACGCTGCGGACGTCGTCGACGCTGCCGGTGCGGGCCAGGCCGAAGCCGATCGGCGGCTCCGGCTCGCGGGCCGGCCCGTCGACCGAGCCGGCGACCAGGATGATGCCGCCGCGCTGCAACGCCTGCATGTGCTCGGCGTGCTCCGACTGCAACCGCTGCACGGTCTCGGCGGGCAGGGCCCGACCGGCCGCGCCGGGATAGATCACAATGCACTCGTACGTGTCGAGCGCGAAGTTGACCTGCGGCACTCCCATGGGTGCTCCCTCCGCCGTCGCGCCGGACGGCACGGGCACCGCCAGCGTCGCACGGACACGCCGGTCGTACCGGGCGCTTCCCGGCAATCGCCTCGAACCGCACAGGGCGTTTCCACGCACACAGTCGGCCGACGAGCGGCATGCCTGTCGGCTTCCGGGGGATGATCTACCCATGGCGACAAACATCAGTGAGCAGCCCGCGAAGGCGTCCGGCACGTACCGGATCGGCGGGGACGTCACCGTCAACCGACTCGGTTACGGGGCGATGCAGATCACCGGCCCCGGGGTCTGGGGCGACCCGAAGGACCCGGCGGAGGCGGTCCGGGTGCTGCGCCGGGCCGTGGAGCTGGGCGTGACGTTCATCGACACCGCCGACTCGTACGGGCCGTTCGTCTCGGAGCTGCTGATCCGCGAGGCCCTGCACCCGTACGCCGACGACCTGGTCATCGCGACCAAGGCCGGGCTGACCCGCTCCGGCCCGGGCGACTGGCGTGCGGTGGGCCGCCCGGAGTATCTGCGCCAGCAGTGTGAGCTGAGCCTGCGGCACCTCGGCCTGGACAGCATCCCGCTGTACCAGCTGCACCGGATCGACCCGAAGGTGCCGCTCGCCGACCAGTTGGGCGAGCTGGCGCTGCTGCGGCAGGAGGGCAAGATCCGGCACATCGGGCTGTCCGAGGTGAGCGTCGCGCAGATCGAGGAGTCCCGCGCGATCACCACGATCGCCTCCGTACAGAACCTGTACAACCTCGCCAACCGCAGCGCCGAGGACGTGCTGGAGTACTGCGAGCGCAACGACCTCGCGTTCATCCCGTGGTTCCCGATCGCCACCGGCGAGCTGGCCCGCCCGGGCGGGCCGTTGGACGCGATCTCCACGGCGCACGGCGCGTCGCCCGCGCAGCTCGCGCTGGCCTGGCTGCTGCGCCGCTCGCCGGTGATGCTGCCGATCCCCGGCACGTCCTCGGTGGCGCACCTGGAGGAGAACGTGGACGCGGCCGACGTGCGGCTGACCGACGACGAGTTCGAGTCGCTGGCCAAGGCGAGCTAGGACGCCGCCGGTCTCAGTCGGCGGCGTCCGGGCCGGGCTCCCGGGCGGCCCGCAGCGCCTCGGTCGCCTGGGCCAGCAGGCGAGCCGAATCGGTGCGGCCGCTCACCTGTAACTCCACCTCGGTGTCCCCGGCCTGGATCCGGATGCTGGCCTCGGTGCGCTGCTGGTCGACCCAGGACTGCAACAGGTTTAACAGCCCGGGGAGCAGCCCCTGGGCCAGCACCGCGATGATCACCGCGTCGCTGAAGCCCGCCCGTCCCCCGCCGCCGGCCTGGCGGACCACCGGCCGGTACTGCGGGTTGCGGTGGATCCAGTCGAGCAGGGCGACAGGTGGCGCCTGCCGGTGCCGCGGACTGATGGTCAGCCGGACGGGCAGTCGCGCGGCGGTGTCACTGTCGGTCACGGTTGCTCCCGGTCAGTTGGCGGCGGGGCGGAAGTCGACGGTGTCCCCGTCGGCGGTGGCGACGCCCGCCACGGTCAACGTGTCCTCGTCGGTGAACGGCGAGTTGGTGCCGAAGTACGTGCTGGTGCCACTGACCTGCACCCTGCCCCGGGTCTCGGACGGCGTGGTGACCTGCGCGCTGGACGGGCCGGTCAGTTCGACGGCGATCTTCGGGTATTCCAGGATCTTCCAGGTGACCTTCTGCGCGGAGCCGCCGTAGTAGCGGAACGGGCAGCCCGGCGGTGCGGCGACCGTCTGCTTGGCGCACTCGTCCAACCAGGCGCGGACGCGGGCCTCGACGGCCTCGCCGGCCGCCGGCTTGAGCACCGGGGCCAGTAGCAGGGTGGCGGTGCTCTGCCCCGGGCCGACCGCCACGATCTCGCTCGGCGTCTCGCTGAGCACGCTGGACGGGCCGGTCGCCGTGTACTCACCGGGCAGCAGCACCAGTGCGGGACCCTCGGCGGCGCCCGGCAGCGCCACCTCGTTGAGCTGCACGCCGGGGCCGGCGATCGGGGTGTCGAGCGGGGTCAGCCCGCCGCTCAACCGCCAGCCGTGGAAGAGCCCGGCGGTGGCCTTGTCGTCGCGGCGCAGGGCAACCTGCGCGGTACGCCGCTCGCCGGCCAACCGGTACGCCACGGTGGCGGTGGCGCTGTCGCCGTCACGGTCCAGTTTGGTGATCTCGACGTCGGTCGGCGGCCGGTAGCCCTTGCCGCGCAGCAGCTGGGCGAGCAGCTTGCGGTCGGTGACGCCGCTCTGGTCGCTCAGGAAGTCGAGCGCCGCGTCGCTGTCCCGGTCGGCGAGCGCGGAGAAGTATCCGTCGACAGTCGCCTGCGGTCGGAAGAACGCCCACTGCACCACGCCGAGCCCGCCGGTGCCGACGCAGGCCGCGAAAATGAGGGCGCCGACCAGCAGCCAGGTGCGGCGGGTGCCGACCGGGCCGGAGTGGCCGAACAGCCGCTCGGCGGTGACGGGCTCGTCCGTCTCGGCGGGCACACCGGCGACCGACGCCCGCTCCAGCGCGTCGAGCCGCAGCTCGTGCGGCGGGTGGGTGGCGCAGACCGCCTCGTCCCAGCCGCTGCGGCCGGTCTCGAAGGACAGCCGCCGCTCCAGGACGCGTCGCATCCCGTCGACGTGCCCGGTGAGCACGGCGCCGAGGTCGGCCCGGTACTCGGCCGCCCGCACGTCGCGGGCGTGCAGCGGCAGCACCACGTAGCGCATGGTGAGCAGCACCGGCCAGAAGAACAGGAAGACCACGAAGTTGGTGCCCGGGTGCGGGAACGTCCGCATCAGCCAGGTCGGCAGCGCGTGCGCGAGGGTCAGCGGCAGGCCCACACCGCGGACGAAGGCACTGGTGATCTCGTCTCCGGTGCGCCAGTGCACCAGCTCGTGGCTGAGCAGCGCGGCGACCTCGTCGTCCGGCTCGGTCAGCAGGGCGGTGGTGACCACCACGTGCCGGGCGTACGTGCGGGCGTTGCTCAGGACCGGGTCGTCCTCCATCAGCAGCCGGGGCACGCTGTCCAGGCCGAGCCGCCGGGCGCACTCGTCCAGCACGGGGCGCAGCCGCGCGGACTCCCGGCGGCTGGGCTGGCGGGCACCGGAGACCACCAGCAGGCGTGGTTCCAGCAGCACTCGGTAGAGGGTGTAGAGCACCCCGATCAGCGCCGCCGCGGCCACGGTGCCGACCAGGCCGGTGACCAGCGGGATGGGACCGTCGGTGGTGCCCAGCCAGGGCACCACCAGCACGGCGAGGAAGCCGATCAGGGAACCGACGACGAAGCCGGTCACGCCGCCGAGCACCCCGCCGGAGCGGGTCAGGAACGCCTCCAGCAGGGAGCCGATCAGCGGGGCGTCGCGCAGCGCCTGGGGCACCTGGTCATCGGCGCCCAACGCGCCGGCGAAGAGCCCGGTGATGGCGAGGATGAGACCGCCCGAGACCGCCAGGAGCAGCGCGATCGGCAGGTAGAACCAGGTGGCGACGAACGCGCCGAGCACGCCGCGCCAGTCCCGCAGGATCCCGGCGCGCAGCCAGACCAGCGCACTCGGATAGCCGGGTGGCCGGTCGGCGAACCCGCCGGTGGGTGGCGGGGCTTCGGCGGTCGGTGGCTCGGCCGCCCGGACGTCGAGCTGCGGCACGGTCGGCGGGGTGCCCTCCGGCGGCACGGTGTGCGGCTCGGTCATGCGCGCTGCTCCTCTGAGACGTCACGTCTGTCGCGATTGGACAGCGGCTGCAGGCTATCGAGCGCATCCGATGGCGCACACCCCCTTTCCCGGGAACGTCGTCCACCCGACATTTCGCCGTCGCGCATCCGTGCGGACGGCCCGTCCGGGACCGCCCGCGGACGCAGCGCGCGAGGCGGTCGGGTCGCACCGGGCCGCCCACCACGGCACCGCGCACGATGGTGTACGAAGCCGGCAATTCGGCCCCGCTCCACACCAGACCCGCGGCCCGGTGCGTACCCCCGGGCGGTGACCGCGAATGGCATGCTGTGGCCGTGGCCGCCGACGAACCTCCCGAGCGCCAGTTGCGGGTGATGCCCTGGTGGCTGGTGCTGGTCGGCCTGGTGGTCGCCGCCGCGCTGGGCTGGCTGGTGCTGGGCCTGCTGCTCGCCGAGGCCGACCGGGCCGGCCAGCCGGACACCCGCGCCACACTGCGCATCGACGCGATCCGCACCGGCCTGACCGTGGTCGCCGGCACCGGCGGAGGGCTGGCCCTGCTGCTGGCCGCCCGCCGTCAGTGGATCACCGAGCGCGCCCAGCGGCATCAGGAGAGCGTCGCCGCCCGGGACCAGGCGCACCGGGACCGGGTGCAGGCGCACGCCGAGGCGGTGGCCGAGGCCGCCCAGCGCCACCAGGACCGGCAGTCCGGAGCCGCCGAGCACGACGCGGCGGAGCGCCGGCTGACCGAGCTGTACACCCGGGCGGTCGAGCTGCTCGGCAACGACAGCGCGGCGGTACGCCTCGGCGGCCTGCACGCGCTGGAGCGCCTCGGTCAGGACAATCCGCGGCAGCGCGCGACGATCGCGGCGGTGCTCTGCGCGTACCTGCGGATGCCGGCGCCAGACGGCGAGCCGCGCGAGACGGAGGTCCGGCGCACCGCGCAGCGCGTGCTCACCCGGCACCTGCGCGCGGACGACGCGACCCACTGGCCGGAGCTGACGCTCGACCTGACCGGTGCGGCGCTCGTCGACTTCGACGCCGCGGGCTGCACGCTCGTCGACGCGACCTTCACCGGGGCGACGTTCACCGGCTCGACCACCTTCGCGGGTGCGACGACCCGGGGGCGACTCCTGCTCGGGGCGGCCACCTTCGGCGACGTGAGCTTCGAGGGTCTCGGGGCCGACGGTGCGGTCCTGCTGGACGGCGTGCGCGTCGGCGGTCTGGCCAGCTTCGACGGGGCCACGTTCGCCGGTGAACTGTCCTGCCGGCGATCCAGCTTCGCCGGCCTGACCTCGTTTCGCCGAGCGACCTTCGGTGAGCCGAGCAGCTTCGACGCGACCCGCTTCGAGGACGCCGCCACGTTCCGGGAGGCCGTCTTCGACGCCGCCCTGTCCATGGAGCACACCGAGTTCGGTGGCTCGGTCAACTTCCACTCCGTCCGTTTCCGGCACATGGCGCTGTTCCGCTGGACGCTGTTCGGCGCGGAGGCGTTGTTCGACCGGGCCCGCTTCACCGACGCCGCGAACTTCGGCCGGGCCCGGTTCCACAGCATGGCCAGTTTCCGCGACGCACAGTTCAGCCGGCCGCCGCAGGTCGACCAGGCCCGGGCGATGGTCGATCTCGGTCACCGCTGGCCGGCGGGCACGGTGGTGGAACGGTTCGACGACGAGTGGCTGCTGCTTGTCGACCGCTGACGCGGGTCAGCGGGTGGGAGCGCGCAGGCCGTCCAGGGCCACGCCGAGCACCCGGTCACGTTGCTCCGGTGACGGAAACTGGGCCATGGTGAGGCCGCTGATCAGGCGGATCACGTCGTCGAAGCTGACGTCGGCACGGACCGCGCCGGCACCCTGGGCGCGGCGCATCAGCGGCTCGCCGGCGGCGTAGATCTCCGTCCGGCAGCTCGTGAAGATCTCCGAGTCGTGCAGCAGTTGCTCGGCGAGCGCCCGCTTGGTGGCGACGTACGCGACGA
This sequence comes from Micromonospora sp. NPDC049171, assembly GCF_040648275.1. NCBI lineage: Bacteria > Bacillati > Actinomycetota > Actinomycetes > Micromonosporales > Micromonosporaceae > Micromonospora > Micromonospora sp. NPDC049171. The sequence goes on along the minus strand of NZ_JBEZDJ010000019.1, from coordinate 6,594 downwards.
ACCGGTGCAGCCAGGCGACGAGCGCGTCCCACGGGGGCAGCTCGGCCAGGTCCTCGGCGGAGCGGCTCAGTGCCCGGACCTCCTCGACGTAGACGGCCTCGAACAGGTGCCGCCGACTGGGGAAGTTGCGGTAGAGGGTGCCGATGCCCACCCCGGCCCGCCGAGCCACGTCCTCCAGCGAGGCGGCGGCGCCGTTCTCGGCGAACGCCTCGCGCGCCGCCACGATCAGGGCGTCGTAGTTACGCCGTGCGTCGGCCCGCCTGGGCCGCTGGGCGAAGACCTCGGGCACCTGCCCCGCGCTGGTCATGACGTGCGTCACCTCACCCTGGTTGCATCCGGAGGCAACCCTCCGCTAGCTTAGTGGAGGCACCCCTCCGGAATCCCGGAGGCCTGCCTCCGGTTAGCTTACCTCGGTACCCGCCCGATCGCCGCCTGGCCACCCGATCGCCCGGACCCGACAGCCCTGCCCGTCGCAGACGGGCTCAGTACGTAATCAGGGGAGCCTTCTCTCGTGGCAGTAACCTCCCGACGCAGCTCGCGCCGGCTCACCTTCACCGTGCTCGCGGCCGGTGCCGGGTTCTTCGCGATGCTCCAGTCGCTGATCACCCCCGTGCTACCGACCATCCAGCAGGATCTGCACACCTCCCAGAACACCGTGACCTGGGTCCTGACCGCCTACCTGCTCTCCGCGTCGATCTTCACGCCGATCCTCGGCCGGGTCGGCGACATGGTCGGCAAGGAACGGATGCTCGTCGTCTCGCTCGCCGCGCTCGCGCTCGGCTGCCTGCTGGCCGCCATCGCGCCGAACATCGGCGTCCTCATCCTCGCCCGGGTCGTGCAGGGCATCGGCGGGGCGGTCTTCCCCCTGTCGTTCGGCATCATCCGCGACGAGTTCCCGGCCGCGCGGGTCTCCACCGCCGTGGCCGCCATCTCGGCGATCGTCGCCGTCGGCGGCGGCCTGGGCATCGTGCTGGCCGGCCCGATCGTCACCACGCTGGACTACCGCTGGCTGTTCTGGATCCCGATGGTCGTGGTCGGGCTGACCGCCGTGGCCGCCCACCTGTTCGTGCCCGAGTCGCCGGTCCGTACCCCCGGGCGCATCGACTGGCGCGCCACCCTGCTGCTCTCCGGCTGGCTGGTGGCGCTGCTGCTGCCGATCAGCCAGGGCGCGGCCTGGGGCTGGACCTCCACCCGGGTGCTCGCTCTGCTGGCGCTCGCCGTGGTGCTGCTGGTCGGCTGGCTGGTCGCCGAGCTGCGCTCCAGCAACCCACTCATCGACATGCGGATGATGCGCCTGCCCGGCGTCTGGACCACCAACCTGGTCGCCCTGCTCTACGGCGCGTCGATGTTCTCCGTGTACGCGTTCCTCCCGCAGTTCGTGCAGACCCCGACCGCCGCCGGTTACGGCTTCGGGGCGAGCATCAGCCAGGCCGGTCTGCTCATGCTGCCGATGCTCGTCGCGATGTTCGTCGCCGGTCTCGTCGCCGGCCGACTCCAGGCCGTCTTCAGCGCCAAGGCGCAGCTCGCCACCGGCGCCGCGTTCAACGTGGCCGCCTCCGCGATGCTCACCGCCGCCCACGACACCCGCTGGGAGGTCGGCATCGCCGGCGGCCTGGTCGGCCTCGGCATCGGCCTGGCCTTCGCGGCGATGGCCAACCTGATCGTCGCCAGCGTGCCGGCCAGCCAGACCGGCGTGGCGACCGGCATGAACGCCAACATCCGCACCATCGGAGGCGCGATCGGCGCCGCCGTGGTCAGCGGCGTGATCACCGCCCACCCGCAGGCCAACGGCCTGCCTCGGGAGGCCGGCTTCACGACCGGGTTTCTCGTCCTCACGGCGATCGCCCTGGCCGCCGCGCTCGCGGCCCTCGCCGTCCCGTCCGCCCGGCGGAAGGCGACCGGTCGCCGGCCGTCCACCGCGACGATCGTCGAGTCGGAGCTAGCCGGCGAGTTCGCCACCATGCCCGCGACCCGCTGAGGGAAGGTCGCGCAGCCCGGGCGGTTCGCCGCCCGGGCTGCGCCAGGTCCGGGAGTACGCTGGCCGCTCCCCCACCCACCGCTCGTCGTCTTTTCAGGATGCGCCCATGTCCGAGTTGCTGACCGCCGACCGCATTGAAGAGATCGGCGCACTGGGCCCCAAGAGCCCGGACCCGGCCGCGCTCGTCGCCGAGCTGGTGAGCGCCGTCGACGAGGGGCGGGTCGCCGACCCCGACGACACCGGCTACGCCCTGCTGGTGGCCGCGGACATCCTGGAACAGGCGGGCGACCTGGCCGACGCACTCGCGCTGGCCACCCGCGCCATCGCCGAGCAACCCGACGAGGACGTGTACGCCCGGTCGGTGCGCGCCGGCCTGCTGCTGCGCCTCGGCCGCTCCGACGAGGGCATCGCCGAGCTGACCGCCCTGCGCCCACTGCTGGAGACCAACCCCAACGCCACGTACGTGGTCGACGAGCTGGCCGACGCGGGCCACACCGACCTGGCGCTGGAATGGCTCACCACCGCGCTGGACGCGATCCTGGAACGCACCCGCACCCAGCAGCACGACTCCGAGGACGCCCAGGACGAGGCCGCGGCCATGATCTACGGCCTGACCCAGCGGCGGCACAACCTGCGCGAGGAGATGGGCCTACCCCACGACGAGTACGACAACCTCGCCGACCGGCTGCGCGCCGCGAGCGACCACGCGCTCGACGCCCTCGACGACGGCCCGGCGACGCTGCTGTTCTGGCCGCAGGCGGAGTTCACCGCGCTGCTGCTGCGCTGGCCCGCACTCGCCGACAGCTACCCCGCGACCTGGGACGAACACCGCGCCCAGATCGAACGAGCCCTCGTCGAGGCGTCCGGGCTGGGCGGCGCCGACCTGGGCGTGGTCGTCGGCTCCGTCGCCGGGCTGGCGGCCTTCGCCGAACGCGAGGGCAGCGACCCCACCGACGAGGAGACCCAGGACGACTACGCCGACTCCCTCACTGGGCCCGACCTGCGGGCCTGGCCGCCCGGCCGCAACGACGCCTGCTGGTGCGAATCGGGTACGAAGTACAAGAAATGCTGCCTGCCGCGCTCGCGCGGCTGACGGTGTGCTCGCCGCTCGCGCGGCTGGCCGGTGTGCTTCGCCGCTCGCGCGGTTGGTCCTCAGGACGCTTCGCGGACGCGCAGGTCGGCCAGCCACACCTCGGCCAGGTCGCTGAGCGCGACGCCGAGGACCTCACTGAGGCAGACCACCGTGCCGAACGCGGGTGCCGGGAGCCGGCCCACCTCGATCTTGCGGAGGGTCTCCGGCGAGATGCCGGCCGCCAGGGCCACCTCGACGAGGGGGCGGCCACCTCGCGCGACCCGAAGCGCCGCACCGAGACGTTGACCCGCGGCGATCTGCGCGGGTGTGAGCGGTGGGCGAACCATGTGAGCAGGATAGATCTGCCTCGGCGGAGCAGCAACGCCATCCGGGCGGACGCGCCGAGGCGTGGTATAAATATACCGCTACGGACAGGGAGGGTTGGTCGTGATCGAGCTTAAGTCCCCCGAGGAAATCCAACGGATGGCCGTGACCGGCCAGTTCGTCGGCGAGCTGCTGGCGGAGCTGCGGGAGGTCGCCGCCGTCGGGGTCAACCTGATGGACCTCGAACACCACGCCCGCGGTCGGATCAAGGAGCGTGGCGCCGAGTCGTGCTACTGGGACTACGCGCCGTCGTTCGGCCGCGGCCCGTTCCGCAACGTCCTGTGCCTCTCGGTCAACGACGCCGTGCTGCACGGCCTGCCGCACGACTACGTCCTGCGCGACGGCGACCTGCTGAGCATCGACATGGCGGTCGGGATCGACGGCTGGGTCGCCGACTCCGCGCTGTCGGTCATCGTCGGCACCCCCGCCCCGGAAGACCTGAAGCTGATCGAGGCCACCGAGGTCGCGCTGACCGCCGCAATCGACGCCGCGCAGCCGGGCAACCAGCTCGGCGACGTCTCCGCCGCCATCGGCGAGGTCGCCCACCGCTACGGCTACCAGGTCAACAACGAGTTCGGCGGGCACGGCATCGGCCGCACCATGCACGAGGCCCCGCACGTCGCCAACAGCGGCCGGTCCGGCCGAGGCATGAAGCTCAAGCCCGGCCTGACGATCGCGATCGAGCCGTGGTTCTGCCGCAGCACCGACAAGATTAAGTTTGACAAGGACGGGTGGACGATCCGATCCGCCGACGGCTCACGCACCGCCCACTCCGAGCACACCGTCGCGATCACCGAGGCCGGCCCGCAGGTGCTGACCACCCGCCCCGGGCAGGGCACCCGACCGGCCGACCGCAGTGGACAGTCCACCGCCACGTCCTGACCGGCCCGGCTTCGGCGGCGAACGCACGGTCGGCGAGGCGACCGGCGGTCCGGCACAATGCTTCGAACAGGGCCCGGCAGTCCGGAGTCCGGAACGGGCCGGACCCTGTTCCCGGCCCGCCGGCGGTCGCCACGGCCGCCGACCCGGCCCGCTACCGGTCCCCCGCCTCTGGGCAGGCCCGAGAGGAGACGATGCCGTGACGGCACAGGAGCAGGACGAGACGATCGAGGACAGCCCGGTCGGGTGGGTCGCCGAGCACGTCCGGCGCTACGTGCAGACCGACGGCGCCGACGGCGACACCTTCTACGGCGTACCGTCGCTGCTGCTCACCACGCGCGGACGCCGGTCGGGCAAGCTGCGCCGCACCGCCCTGATGTACGGCCGCGACGGCGACAACCACCTGCTGGTGGCCTCCAACGGGGGCGCCAGCAAGCACCCCGCCTGGTATCTGAACCTCAGCGCCGACCCGACGGTCGAGGTGCAGGTCGGCGCGGAGCGGTTCACCGGGCAGGCCCGGACGGCGACGGCCGAGGAGCGGGTCCGGCTGTGGCCGGTGATGACGAAGGTCTTCCCGACGTACGCCCGCTACCAGAAGGGCACCGACCGCGAGATCCCCGTCGTCGTCATCGAACGCGCACCCGGTCGGGCGCTCTAGCCAGAAAAGCGGATGACCGGAAGGTCACTCCATCCCACGGTGGTTGGTGGGTTCTGCTGCCACCACCCGTGGTCAGTTTCCCAGCGCTCGGACCTTGGCGATCGTCTCCTGCACGTGCTGCTTGGCCGGGTCACCGCCCTGGGACGCCTGCGCGAGCGCCTGGCGGTAAGAATCGATCATGCCGACCAGCGGACCGGCGGCCACACCCTCCAGCGCACCGGCGACGAGTGCTCGCGCCTCGGACGCGTCCTGGGCTGCCGCTGCGGTCTTGGCCTTCGCCTCGTCCAGCTTCTGCGACGCCGCCGCCAACCTCGCGATGATCTGTGCTGCGCTCACGCGCACCTCCCCGTATCAACCATCGCCTCCACCACCGCACCGGCGGAGACCACCTGGGAGCGTACGAGATCCGCGCACCCAGCGCGACCGGCCGCTACCTCCCGCGTCACCTCGTGCACAGTGGATGCGCGCAAACGAGCGGCTCTGACGGAGTTTTACCACGGACCTCGATCGGGTCCGGTTGACGACCCAGATCTTGGACAGTTTCCGTTACGAGCTAACGGAAACTGTCCAAGATTGGAGCAACGCGGCGACCGAGAAAGCGTCGGGGCGGTCGGACGTTCAGCGGTCGGCGACGAACACGCCAACACCACCAACACCTTCCACCAGGCCCTCGATCTTGAGCCGCTTGATGGCCTGACGAACGACGATGGCCGAGACGTCATGCTGACGGCACAGCTCGGAGGTCGAGGGCAGCTTGTCTCCCGGCGCAAGTTCGCCAGACTTGATCTGACCGCGAACTCGACGAAATCCTGGTTGCCGCCGCACACGCCGCCGACGACTCGCCGCAGGGCACGGATCGCAAACAGGTAGGCGCCCCAGCCCAGTCCGACCGGCAGTGAGCGCAACAGGGCGAGAGGCCGGGCGCAGGCCGGGCGCGGGCCAGCCGGGCGCGGACCGCGGCGGGGCTCAGCGCAGGCCGCGGACCAGCAGCAGGTAGGCGCAGTAGGCCATCGGCACCAGCAGGAAACAGATCAGGAACCCGAGCGGCAGGTAACGCGGCGGGGTGCCGGCGACCATGGCGGGCCGACCCCACCGACCCAGCACCAGGTACCCCCCGAAGAACGCCACCGCCGGCAACCCCGCGCAGATCCACGCGCCGAGGGTGAACCCGTCCACCAGGCCCACCCCGGAGGCGAGCACCAGGGCCAGCACGACCACCCCGGCCGCGGCCCCGCAGCCGGCGTAGACGGCGACCGCCCGCGCCAGCGGCGACCACGTCGGCAGCAGTGCCGGCCGCTGGGCCAACAACTCCGCCTGCTGCCCGTGCCGGTCGGCCTCGTCGGCCATCCGCCGGGCCAACTCCAACTCCACCACCGGGTCGACCGCCGCCGCCCGCTGCGCCGGCACCCCGGCGCCCGCCGGGCTCACCGCCGTCGGCAGCGCCAGCCGCGCCTCCCCCGCCGGCACCTCGGGGTACGCCCCGACCCCCGCCCGCCCCGACACGCCGGCTGCGCCGTCGGGCCCCCCGTCCCCGGTTCCGGGTGCCGTCGAAGCCCCGGTAGCGGAGGCCGAGCCAGAGCCAGCCGCGCTGGAACGGGCGGGCCCGCCAGCGGAGGCCGGACC
>NZ_JBEZDJ010000018.1:0-184587 GCF_040648275.1 Micromonospora sp. NPDC049171 | reverse complement strand
CGGCCGGCGGGCGAGACGGCTGCGGCGCGGGCGGGGGCGGCGCGTGGGGCCGCACGTGGGTGGGCCGGCGGTGGGGCGGGGGCGGGGCGGGGCGGGCGGGGGCGGGGGCGGGGGGTGCTCAGGTGGCTCGGCTAGCGTTTTGGGCATGACTCGTTGGGGCATCCTGGCCACCGGCCACATCGCCAGCCGTTTCGCCGAAGACCTCCGGCTGGTGCCGGACGCCGAACTGGTCGCGGTCGGTTCCCGCGCCGCCGACAGCGCGCGCCGCTTCGCCGACACGTACGGCGCGAAGCGCGCGTACGGCTCCTGGGTGGAGCTGGCCGCGGACCCGGAGGTCGACGCGATCTACGTGGCGACTCCGCACTCCGCGCACTACGAGGCGGCGATGACCTGCCTGACCGCCGGACGGGCGGTGCTGCTGGAGAAGCCGTTCACCCTCGACCTGGCCACCAGCACCGAGTTGGTGGACACCGCCCGCGCCGCCGGGGTCTTCCTGATGGAGGCCATGTGGATGCGGACCAACCCGCTCATCCTGCGGGTGGTCGAGCTGATCGCGGAGGGGGCGATCGGCACGGTGACCGGCGTCCGGGCCGATTTCGGGGTGGCCGGGCCGTTCCCGCCGGAGCACCGGATGCGCAACGCGGCGCTGGGTGGGGGTGCCCTGCTCGACCTGGGGATCTACCCGATCAGCCTGGCCCACCTGCTGCTCGGCGTGCCGCAGCACGTCCGGTCCTGGGCGCAGCTCGGCCCGGAGGGGACGGACGAGAACACCGGCATGCTGTTCGGCTACGACACCGGAGCGCTGGCGACGCTGAGCTGCGGCATGGTCGGGTTGAGCGGGCAGACCGCCTCGATCACGGGCACCACCGGCCGGATCGACCTGCCGGAGCCGTTCTTCCGGCCGGGTTCCGTGCTCCTGCACCGGGCCGGCGCGGAGCCGGAGACGATCGTCGCCGACGGGGCCGGCAACGGCTACCAGTACGAGGCGATCGAGGTGCAGCGCTGCCTGGCGGCCGGGCTGACCGAGAGCCCGCTGGTGCCGCACGCCACGACCCTTGAGGTGATGGCGCTGCTGGACACGGTGCGGGAGCAGATCGGCGTGCGGTACGAGTGAGACGGCGAACGGCCCCGGTCACGGTGACCGGGGCCGTCGAGGTGCCGCGACGGTCAGCCGAAGAGCGGCCGGACCAGCAGGTAGGTGACGCAGGCGATCAGTGCGGCGGCCGGGAACGTGATGATCCAGGCGAGCACGATGTTGCCGGCGACGTTCCAGCGGACCGCGGAGAGCCGCTTCGTCGCACCCACGCCCATGATCGCCGAGGTGATCGTGTGCGTGGTCGAGATCGGCGCCTTCAGCACCAGTGCGTTGAAGTAGAGCACCGCGCTGGCGACCGTCTCGGCGGCGAAGCCCTCCGGCGGCCCCAGGTCGATGATCTTGCGACCGAGGGTGCGGATGATCCGCCAGCCACCGGCGTACGTGCCCAGCGCCAGCATCGTCGCCGACGTCCAGAACACCCAGCCCGGGATGTGCGTCTTGCTCTCCTGGAAACCACCGGTGTAGAGCGCCAGGACCACGATGCCCATGGTCTTGGCGGCGTCCTGCATGCCGTGGCCCACCGACATGGCGGCGGCGGAGACGGTCTGCGCCCACCGGAAGCCCCGGTTGAGCTTGCCCGGCTGCCCCTTGCGGAACAGCCAGAGGATGGCCAGCATCAGCAGGTAGCCGAGGGTCAGGCCGACGATCGGCGAGAGCACCATCGGCAACAGCACCTTCTCGCCGATGTTGCCCCACTGCACGATGCCGCCGGTGGACAGCAGGGTCGCGCCGACCAGCCCACCGAAGAGCGCGTGCGAGGACGACGAGGGCAGACCGAAGTACCAGGTGATCAGGTTCCAGGCGATCGCTCCGAGCACCCCGGCGAAGACCACACCGAGGCTGTTCACCCCGGTCGGCAGGGTGACCAGGCCGTCGCCGACGGTCTTGGCCACGCCGGCACCGAAGTGTGCGCCGACGAAGTTGCCGACGGCCGCGAGGCCGAGGGCGATCCGGGGGGTCAACGCCCGGGTGGAGACGCTTGTCGCGATCGCGTTGGCGGCGTCGTGGAAGCCGTTGGTGTAGTCGAACGCCAGGGCTACCCCGATCACCGCCAGGACGGCGATGAGTTCGGGTGTGAAAGTCACCGGATCAGGACTCCTTGACCGCGATGGTCTCGACCGTGTTGGCCACGTGCTCGAAGGCGTCGCAGGCGGCCTCCAACTCGTCGGCGACCTCCTTCATCTTCAGCACCGTCAACGCGTCGTACTCACCGGAGAAGAGGCGCACGAGCAACTGCCGGTTGATCCGGTCGCCCTCGTTCTCCAGCCGGTTGCACTCGATCCAGTAGTCCTCGAGATCCTTCATCGACTTCAGCCGGGGCATCGCGTCGGCGGTCAGCTTGGCCTGCTGGTCGAGCACGTTGACCATCTCGTGCAGCTCGCGGGGCAGCGCCGGCAGCTCGGTCAGCCCGTACAGGTAGAGCAGGTCGCCGACCGCTTCCAGATGGTCCATCACGTCGTCGAGCAGCGAGCCGAGCCGGTAGATGTCCTCCCGGTCGAACGGCGTGATGAAGGTGGAGTTGATCTTCTTGTACAGGTCGTGGGTGATCTGGTCACTGTCGTGCTCGACCTCGGTCAGCCGCTCGCTGACCGACTGCACATCCACGCCGGGCAGGGCCAGCTCGTTGAGCAGCGCGGTACCCCGGACCAGGTTCTGCGCGGCCCTGGTGAAGAGCTCGTAGAAGGCGCCCTCGGTGGGGCGGAAGGAAAACTTCACAGCACAGACCTCGTCGCGTCGGTGGAAGGGTGGCGGCACCCGTCGGGCACCCGCTCGGTGAATGCTAGGAAACGACAGAACCGTGAATTCGCCGGCCCACCCCTGGCCAGGCGTCATTCATCGGTCGTTCATCTGCTGTTCATCTCGACAGTCCCACCCGCAACCGCTCCCCCAGCAACCAACCGCTCCCGCTCGTGCTCGACGTCGAAATCGGCAGCCGGATACCCCAGGTCGAGGGTGTCGAACGTCTCACGCAGCAGATGGGCCACCGCCCAGTCCCGATACCACTTGCGGTCCGCCGGCACCACGAACCAGGGCGCGGCGTCCGTGCCACACCGGCGGAGAGCCTCGGCGTACGCGGCCTGGTAGTCGTCCCAGTGCGACCGCGAGTCGACGTCGGAGGGGTTGTACTTCCAGTGCTTGTGCGGGTCGGTGAGTCGTTCCAGCAGGCGCTTGCCCTGCTCGGCGTACGAGATGTGCAGCATCACCTTGATCACGGTCACCCGGTCCTCGGTCAGCTCCCGCTCGAACGCGTTGATGTCGTCATAGCGGGCCCGCCAGGTCGCCTCCGGCACCAACGAACCGACCCGGGCGATCAACACGTCCTCGTAGTGCGAGCGGTTGAACATCCCCACGTACCCCGGCGGCGGCAACTCCCGCCGGATCCGCCACAGGAAGTCGTGCCGCAGCTCCTGGCGGGTCGGCGGCCCGAACGAACGGATGTGCAGGCCCAGCGGGTTCATCGCGCCGGCCACCCGCTTGATCGTGCCGTCCTTGCCACCGCAGTCCATCGCCTGGAGCACCAGCAGCACCCGGCGGGGCGGCCGCTCCGACCCGGTCTTGGCCATCGCGAAGAGCATCTCCTGCTGTCGGCCCAGCTCGCCGCCGACCAACTCCACCTGCTCCCGCGCCCAGGCCTTACGGTGCTCGCCGCGCCCCGCCGCGCTCGGCACGCCGGGCGTGGAGCGCGGATCGACCGCGCTGAGATCCACAGGTGCGCTGACCCGCAGCAGCTCCCGTACCGAGCCGCCGTCCGGTGCCACGATCTGCCCTTGCTGGGGTGCGCTCATCCACGGATCATCGCCCACCCGCAGGCGATCCGCCCGCCGAGGCCCGCCCCACCCCACCGCCGGTCGGCACGGTCCCCGCACCGGCCGCCCGCCAGGCGCGGGCCGGTCGGGTCGGCATGGTCGCGTGCCGGCCGGCCGTCGGTCGCGCGGCGGGCCGGCACGTCCGCGCGCCGGCCGGCCGCCGGACGCGGGGCTGCCGGCGCGTGCGGTCGGCGGGAGGATGGACGCCAGGGCGGTGCCGGCGGGGAGGGTGGTGGGTCGTGCGGGATCTGGCGACGGAGTTCGAGGCCGAGCGGGGGCGGCTGCTCTCGGTGGCCCGCCGGATGCTGGGCAGCCGCAGCGAGGCGGAGGACGCGGTGCAGGAGACCTGGCTGCGCTATGCCGGGGCGCTCGCCGACCCGGGTGCCCGCGCCGAGATCCGCGAACTGTCCGCGTGGCTGACCACCACCTGCGCCCGGATCTGCCTGGACATACTCCGCTCGGCGCGGGTCCGCCGGGAGACGTACCCCGGGCAGTGGTTGCCGGAGCCGGTGGTGAGCCCGTTGGACGCCGCGGCGCCGACGAACGGGTACGCTCCCGACCCGGCCGAGCGGGCGGTCCGCACCGACCAGGTCGGTACGGCGCTGCTCGTGGTGTTGGAGCGGCTCGCGCCGGAGCAGCGGGTCGCGCTCGTGCTGCACGACGTGTTCGCGGTGCCGTTCGCCCGGGTCGCCGACGTGCTCGGCACCACCGAGGTGGCCGCCCGGCAGCTCGCCCACCGGGCACGCCGGGCGGTCACCGCACCGGACGTCCCCCGGCACACCGCCGACCTCGCCGAACAGCGCCGGGTGCTCCAAGCGTTCGTCGCCGCCACCGAGTCCGGCGAGCTGGACCAGCTGCTTCGGGTGCTCGCGCCGGACGTGGTCTTCGTCGGTGACTCGGGTGGGCACTATCCCTCGGCCCGCCAACCGGTCGTCGGCGCGGACGCCGTGGGTCGCTTCACGCTCGGCCTGTTCGGCCGGGCCGGCCGGTACGACGGCCGGGTGCGGGCCCGGCTGGTGCTGGTCGACGGCGTGCTCGGTCTGCAGATGGAGACCGTGCACAGTGACGGTCGGCCGATCCGCCTGGTCACCGTGTTCGCCGTGGACCAGGGCCGGATCACCGCCATCTACAACCAGATCAACCCGGAGAAACTGGCCGACCTGCCATCGCTCGGCGCCGACGACCACTGGCCGCCGCGCTGGTGAGCCGGCCGAACGTGCGGGGTCAGACCACCAGGGCCAACCACTTGCGGTACGAGGTGGCGAACGGCTCGGTGCCGTCGCCGAGCGCCCCGAAGAGCCGTTGCGCCGCCGCTTCGGCCTCGGCGACCACGTCGTCCGGGTAGCCGAAGCGCGCCCGGTGCTCGGCGAACTCGTCCTCGTCGAGCAGCTCCACCAGGCCGGTGGCGCGCCGGCGGACGACGTCCAGGTCCAGGTCGATCAGGTGGACGGTGTCGCCGGACTCCCAGCGGGCCGGGGTGGTGATGTCGCAGTAGACCTCGCTGGTGCGCGGCGGCGGGTTGAACATCGCCGTCCACCAGGCGCGGTGTGGCACCAGCAGGACGAACGGGATCTTCTCCACCGACGGACGGCCATGGTAGACCGACTCGGTGCCCTGGGGGACGCCGAGCCAGATGCCGAGGTCGTCCTCGGTGAGCCGGCGGGCCGGGTAGTCGCGGTGGGCGCTGCCGTCGTACTTGCGGTAGATCACGCGGACCATGTCGCTCGGCATGATTCGCACCCTAACCGATACTGGCCACGCGTCGTAGCGCGGCCGTAACCGGACGACCTGCCCACGACGACCAGCCCGGCCGGCAGCGCGCCACGCGGCGGATGGGCGCGGCCGGTGTCGGCGGCGGCGGGTACCGTCGCACGGTGACTCCGCCCCGCGCCGCCACCGGTTCCGCCACCCCATCGGCCCGTGCGAAGGGTCGGCGCCGGGGTGCCCGGCCCAGCGGCACCGAGCTGCTGGCGGCGGCGGTCGGCGCGGTGCCCGGCGGTGCGGAACGCCCCGGCCAGCTGCAGATGGCCACGGCGATCGAGGAGTGCGTGGCCGACCGGGAGCATCTGCTCGTGCAGGCGGGCACCGGCACCGGCAAGTCGTTGGCCTACCTCGCGCCGGCGCTCACCGTGGACGGCCCGGTGGTGGTCTCCACGGCCACCCTGGCGTTGCAGTCCCAGCTTGTCGACCACGACCTGCCCCGGCTCGCCGACGCGGTCGAGCCGGTGCTCGGCCGTCGGCCCACCTTCGCGGTGCTCAAGGGTCGCCACCACTACCTCTGCCTCGCCCGACTGGACAACTCCACCGAGGAGGAGCCGGAGGACACGCTCTTCGACGCCCCGGCGGCCCGCCCCGGCGGCGGGACGAAGTGGCTCGGTGAGGCGGGCCGGTTGGGCAAGCAGGTCGAGCGGCTGCGCGACTGGGCCGAGAAGACCGCCACCGGCGACCGGGACGAGCTGGACCCGGGCGTCGACGACCAGGCCTGGCGGCTGGTGTCGATGCCGGCCCGGGAGTGCGTCGGGGCGACCCGCTGCCCGTTCGGGCAGGAGTGCTTCGCCGAGGCGTCCCGGGCCCGCGCCCGGGAGGCCGACATCGTGGTCACCAACCACAGCCTGCTCGCGGTCGACATGCTCGCCGACCGGCACATCGTGCCACCGCACAAGCTGCTCATCGTCGACGAGGCGCACGAGTTGGCCGACCGGGTCTCCTCCGCCGCACAGGCGGAGCTGGTGCCCGAGTTGATCGACCGGACCACCCGCCGGGCCCGTACGCTGCTGCGGCCGGAGACCGCCGAGGCGCTCACCGCGGCCGGTGACGCTCTCGCGGTCGGGCTGGCCGAGGCGCCGGCGGGGCGGCTCACCGCCGGGCTGCCGACGCCGTTGCGGGAGGCGTGCACGCTGCTCGACGCGGCGACCCGCTCCGCACTTGACGCGATCGGCGACATCAAGGCCGATGATCCCGACCCGGTCCGCAAGCAGCAGGCCAAGGCAGCACTGGACGAGCTCTCCGCCACCGCGCAGCGGCTGCTGGAGGAGGCCGACCACGACGTGGCCTGGGTGGAGAAGAACGACAGCGGCAGCCGCCGGGCACTTGTCGTCGCGCCGCTGTCGGTCGCGGGCACGCTAGCCACCCACCTGTACGACGAGCGCACCGTCGTCGCCACCTCGGCGACTCTGGCGTTGGGCGGCCGGTTCGACACGGTGGCCCGCGCCCTCGGGTTGGACGCGCCGCCGCCCGCCCCGCCGTCCCCCGCCGCGGCCGCACTGGCCGCCCGCACCGGCCCGGGTCGCCCGGCCGCCGAGGCGCCAGGCCGTCGGCTTGCCGGCGAGGCCGTCCCCAGTGCCGTCGTCCCGGCGACCGAGGGCCCCGGTTGGCGGTCGCTCGACGTCGGGTCGCCGTTCGACTACGCCCGCCAGGGCATCCTCTACGTCGCCGCGCACCTGCCCAGGCCCAGTGTCTCCGGGCTGCCCGACGCCGCCGGGGAGGAGCTGCTGGCGCTTGTCGGGGCGCTCGGTGGCCGTACTCTGGGGCTCTTCTCGTCTCGGCGGGCCGCGCAGCAGGCGGCGGAGCTGCTGCGCGCGCGGACCGACCTGCCGGTGTTGTTGCAGGGTGAGGAGGCGCTGCCGCTGCTGGTCCGGCGCTTCCGGGAGGATCGCGCCAGTTGCCTGTTCGGGGTGATGTCGCTCTGGCAGGGGGTGGACGTGCCGGGTGACGCCTGTCAGCTCGTCGTCATCGACCGGCTGCCCTTCCCCCGGCCGGACGAGCCGTTGGCGGCGGCCCGCGCGGCGGCCGTGGACGCGGGTGGCGGTTCCGGCTTCTCCGCCGTGAGCGTGCCGATCGCGGCGGTGCGGCTGGCCCAGGGTGTGGGCCGGCTGATCCGGGCGACCGGCGACCGGGGTGTGGTCGCGGTGCTCGACTCCCGGCTGGAGACGGCCCGTGGCTACGGGCCCTTCCTGCGCCGTTCGCTGCCGCCTTTCTGGTACACGACCCGTCCCGAGGTGGCCCGCGGCGCCCTGGAACGCCTCGCCAAGTCCTGAACCCGCCCTTTGGTCAGGGGGCGTGGGAGGCGACGACCACGGCGTCGGGCGGGGTGTCCGGGACCCGGCGGGCGGCGAGCCGGCGGACCGCGGTGTTCAGCACGGCGATGAGCGGCACGGAGACGAGCGCGCCGGTGATGCCGGCGAGGACGACACCGGCGGCGATGCCGATGATCACCGCGAGCGGGTGCAGGGCGACCGCCCGGCCCATGATCAGCGGTTGGAGCACGTGCCCCTCGATCTGTTGCACGGCGATCACCGCCCCCAGGATGATCAACGCGATGCCCGGGCCGCTGTCGACGAGCGCCACCAGCACCGCCACGCCACCGGAGAGCGCCGCGCCGACGATCGGGATGAACGCGCCGAGGAAGACGAGCGCGGCGAGCGGGAAGGCGAACGGGATGTCGAAGACGACCAGGAAGATGCCGATGCCGACCGCGTCGATGAAGGCCACCAGCACGGTCGCTCGGACGTAGGCGCCGAGCGTGTGCCAGGAGGCCCGGCCCGCGTCGTCGACCTTCCACCGGGCGGCCACCGGCAACAGCCGGACCAGGAAGCGCCAGATCCGGTTGCCGTCGCGCAGGAAGAAGAACGTCGCGAACAGCACCAGGAGCGTGCCGGTCAGCACCTCGGCCAGCGTCGCGGCGGTGCTCAGGGCACCGCTGGTGAACTTCGAGGTGTTGTCGTTGATCCAGGCCTGAGCCTCGTCGATGTAGCGGTCGAGCTGGGTGTCGGAGAGGTGCAGCGGGCCGGTCTTCAGCCAGTTCTGGATCTGCCGGACGCCCTCCGAGGACTTCTCGCTCAGCTCCGGCACGCCGCGGATGAACTCGTTGACCACAAGCGTCAGCGTGCCGATCACCGCGGCGAGACCACCGACAAGCACCACCGCCGTCGCCAACGACCGGGGCAGTCGGGCCCGCAGCAGCCAGCCCACCGCCGGCGCGAGCAGCGCGGAGAGCAGCAACGCGATGGCCAGCGGAATGATCACGATCTTGACGGTGCTGACGACCCTGACCAGCGCCCAGGCGACCACACCGATCACGATCAGCCGCCAGCACCAGGCGGCGGCGATCCGCAGCCCGTGTGGGACGTCCGCGTCGTCCCGGCTGGAGGTCGAGCTGTGCAGGTCCACCGGGGGTTCCGCGCCGACGACAGTGGCCGTCGGTGGCGCGACCGGCCCCGGCGCGGCCGGCGACGCCACCCGTGCCGCCTCCGACGCGTCACTCACCGCGTCAGCCGGCACGCTCTCGTCGGCGCGCGCCGACTCCTGTCGTGACTGGGCCGACTCCTGTCGTGACTGGTAGGCGCGGCGGAGCCGCCCGCGTACCCGCTCGAAGCGGCTCAAGCGCACCTCCTGGCAACGAAACCGGTCCGCCCACGGCGGCAGGTCGGACAGCATACGTCCGTTCTCGGCACGGTAGGGCAGTTCCGCCACACAATGCCCCGACCACCACCGGCGTAACCACCGCTGGCGACACGGTAGCGTCTGCGGCGTGACCGCCGACAATGATCTCGACGCCGGCCTGCCGATCCGCCTGCTGCACGACCGCGTGCTGGTGCGGATGGAGGGCAGCGAGGGCGAGCGTCGCTCCACCGCCGGCATCGTCATCCCGGCGACCGCCGCGGTGGGCAAGCGCCTCGCCTGGGCCACGGCAGTCGGGGTGGGGCCGAACGTTCGCGCCATCGTCTCCGGCGACCGGGTGCTCTTCGACCCGGACGACCGCTCCGAGGTCGAGCTGCACGGCCGCGGGTACGTGCTGCTGCGGGAGCGCGACGTGCACGCCGTGGCCGCCGAGCGGATCGAGAACGACCCCACCGGCCTCTACCTCTGACGTACCTCCCCCGGTCACCGGGCCGCGCCGCGCATCGTTTGCCCGGCCGCACGACGGGAAGCCATCCGGCGACCGTGGCCCTGGGGAGGGACGATGCCAGTATTCGTCAAGAAGCTGCTGACCTGGGGCAGTGTCGCGTTCCTGATCTACTTCGTGGCCTTCCGGCCGGACGGCGCCGCGCAGATGTTCAAGGCCATCGGCGGCGCGCTGATCGCGATGTTCCAGGGCTTCGGTGACTTCCTCACCACCCTGATGACCTGAGGCCGCCGGCCGGCCGCCAGCAGTCAGGGGTGACCCGGCGGCCACGGGGCCGCCGGGCGCAGGCCGGGCCAGCCGGGCGGGGCATAGCCCACCGGTGGCATTGGCGCGGGGACCAGCACCACCGGGATCGGCACCACCGGCTCGTCCGGCGCGTCCACCGCACGCTGCGTACCGTCGGGAAAGCGCAGGTGGTAGCGGCTGCCGTCCCAGACCCCGACCGGGGCCTGCGGGTCCCGACCGACGAAGTACGACCGGTACGCGCCGATCGCGTTCAGCAACTCCCGCTCCTCCCGCGCGGTCCGCTCCTGGTCGGCGGGCTGGCGGTCCAGGCCGCGCAGTGTCCCGTCGCGCAGGAGGGCCAGTCGGGTGGCGGCGGACTGGTAGCCGCGCATCGCGCGCACTCCGGCGTCGCCGGCCACCCGCCGCGCCCAACTGCGGGCCGCGTGCCGCCTGCCGAGGCTGCTCAGCGCGGCCACCTCGGGCGGGGTCAACCAGCCGGCGCGTACGTAGTCCGGCAGGATCCGCTCGGTGAGCCGCCCCTCCCAGGCGCGCAGCCAGATCGCGAGACCCACCACGCCGAAGAAGACCGGCACCATGAGACCCAGGAAGCCGTACAGCATGATCAACGCCTCGCCGGTGGCCTGGGTCAGCGTGGGCAGCAGGTTCCACGTCCCGTGCAACATCATCGCCAGCAGCAGGCCGGCGATCGGGGCGAGCACCCGGACCCGGCGGTCCGCCGTCCGGGCCGCGATGCCCAGCCCCACGCCGGTCATCGAGGTGAAGAGCGGGTGGGCGAACCCGAACAACAGGATCCGCAGGATGAAGATCCCGATGACCTGCTGGATGCCGGTGACCGGGCCATAGCGCTCGGCACCCGCCGCGTAGCCCAGACCGCCCAGGTAGAGGATGTTCTCCACCATCGCGAAGCCGACCGCGGACAGCCCGCAGTAGACCAGGCCGTCGGTGATCCCGGACCACTCCCGCCGGCGGAACACCAGCAGCAGGATCGGGCCCAGCGCCTTGGTCAGCTCCTCGATGAAGGGTGCCACCAGCACGCCGGTGAGCGCGTCCGGCAGCCCCCAGTCGGCGAACCGCCCGGCGGCGAACTCGTTCACCCTGAGTGAGGCGGCGGTGGAGACGAACGCCCCCCAGGTGAAGCAGAAGACCAGATACCGCAGTGGCTCCGGCTCGTACCGGTCCAGCCAGAGGAAGCAGGCGACCAGCACCGGCACCGGCAGGACGGCCGCGAGCAGGCCGACCAGCAGCGCCTGCAGCCCGAGCGACTGGCCGAGCTTGAGGACGATGAACGACGCGCACGCGGCGATGAACACCGCCACCCCGGCCAGCGCCAGGAACCGCCAGATCTTGTTTTGCTGCGGCATCGGGGGCGCCTCGCCGGTGGACTGGGCCGCGGGCACGGGCGGCGGCGACGGCAGCGGTGAACCGGGCGGGGTGTCGGCCATGCGGTCAGCGTAGCCATCCGCCGCCGGCTGGTCCGGTCGCATCGGCAGCGGTATGCTGCGGGCAGGTCACGAGCGCCAGCGTCAAGCCCCGGCTTGCTGGCCGGCAACCCTCGTCGAGTTCGCGGTGGGGTGCCCCGGGTGATGACCGGGCCCAGCCCGATCGGCGTGCTGGGCAAGCGCGGACCCCGTCCCGATGCCGCACCCGGGGTCCCTGACCCCGGAGGTTCCGGCGTGTCCGTCACCCTCGTTCCCTCGCTGCCCACCCTGCCCACCGTCGCGCCCGCGTCGTCGGCGCCCCTCGACGTCCTCGGTGTGCCGGGTGAGACCAACCTGGACTACGCGGCCACCGCACCGTGCGCGCGGGCCGCCGCCGACGCGGTGGCCGAGCTGCTGCCCTGGTACGCCAGCGTGCATCGCGGCGCGGGAGCGCTGTCCCGGCGCTGCACCCTCGCCTACGAGCAGGCCCGGCAGACGATCGGTGACTTCTTCGGCGCCCGCGCCGACGATCACGTGCTCTTCACCCGCAACACCACGGACGCGCTCAACCTGCTGGGGCGGGCGCTGCCGGCCGGCACGACAGTCGTCACCTTCGCGGGCGAGCACCACGCCAACCTGCTGCCCTGGCCGCGCGGCTCGGTGCGGCTGCCGGTGCCCAGCGATCCCGCCGGGGCGGTACGCGACCTCGCCGCCGCCCTCACCGAGTTGCGCCGGGGCAACAGCCCGGCGCTGCCGGTGCTCGTCGCGGTGACCGGGGCGAGCAACGTGACAGGTGAGCGGTGGCCGGTCGCCGAGCTGGCCCGGGTGGCCCACCGGCACGGTGCCCGGATCGTGCTCGATGCCGCGCAACTCGCCCCGCACGCCCCGGTCGACCTGCCCACGCTCGACGTCGACTACCTGGCCGTGTCCGGCCACAAGCTGTACGCGCCGTTCGGTGCGGGCGTGCTGATCGGCCGGGCGGACTGGCTGGACGCCGCCCCGCCGTACCTGGCGGGTGGAGGCGCCACCAGCCACGTCGGGCCGGCCACCCACGACGTGACCTGGGCGACCGGTCCGGCCCGGCACGAGGGCGGCACCCCGAACCTGCTGGGCGCGGTGGCGCTGGCGGCGGTGTGCGCGGCGCTCGACGACGCCGACCGGGTCACGCTGGCCGCCCGTGAGCAGGCGCTGCTGGCCCGACTGCGGACCGGCATCGCCGCCCTGCCGCACGTGGTGGAGCTGCGCACCTTCGGCCCGGACGCGCCCCGCGTTGGCATCGTCTCGTTCGTGGTGGCCGGCTGGGACTCCGCCGACGTGGCCGCGCGGCTGGCCAGCGAGCACCGGATCGGCGTACGCGACGGGTTGTTCTGTGCCCACCCGCTGGCCCGGCGGCTGCTCACCGAGGCGGCGGGGCGCAGCGGCCGACGGGACCTTCCGCCCACCGCGTTGCGGGCCAGCATCGGCCTGGGCAGCACCGTCGATGAGGTGGACCGGCTCCTCGCGGCGCTCGCCGAGCTGGGCTGAGGCCCGGCCGGCGGCGAAGGCCCGACCGGCGGCGGAGGCCGTTCAGCCGACCGGCGGCGCGGTGGGCGGCTTCGGTGCCTCGCCCGCCTCGGCCGGCTCACCGGCCGGTCGTTCCTGCTCGTCGAAGGCGGTGCGGATCCACCGGTTCGCCTCCTCCTGCTCGATGCCGGAGGCCACCAGCAGGTCGCTGGCGGTGGTCCGGATCTGGGCGACGATCACGCTGCCGGAGAAACCGACGCCGGCACCGTACGCCCGGCCGGCCTCGCTGACCGCCCGCAGCGACCGTTCCCGGGCCTTCGCCGGTTCCTCGCCGACGGCGAACTCGTGTTTGAGCAGCCGGACCGACTCGGCGAGGTGGCCGATCGCGTCCGGCATCGGATCCGGCACCGGTTCCTCGTCCTCGACAAGCGTGACGGACCGGCGGATCAGCGTGCCGCTGTTGCGCATCGCCCGGTCGATCGGGTCGGCCGCCTCCGCGTAGTGGGTCAGCTCGCTGCGGCGGTGCCAGCGGGCCGGGGAGAGCGTGGCGGTCTCCTTCGCGCCCTCGATCGCCTCGGCCAGCGTGGCCAGTTCGTCCTTGTTGTTGCGCAGCCGGTCCAGGGCCCGCTGGATGCTGGCCCGGTCCCGGCTGCGCAGCCCGTCGGCGGTGACGTCGAGCTGGGCGGCGAGCAGGTCCAGGGCGGGTCGGGCGGCCCGGTTGATCACGCGGAGTGGGTTCAGTGGCAGCAACACCGCGGTCACCAGCAGTGCGACCCCACCCCCGAGGAACGCGTCGACGAAGCGTGGGATCTCCAGGTTCTGCGTCGACGGGCTGAGCGTGACGATCAGCACGGCCGTGGCCGCCGCCTGGATGACGATGGCGACGCTCGCTCCGGCGAAGATGGTGAGCAGGATCGCCACCGTGACCACCAGGCCGAGCTGCCACGCCCCGGTGCCGAGCAGGTAGATCAGCAGGTCGCCGACGAACACCCCGACCCCGACCCCGACGATCAGCTCCACGGTCCGGCGGAATCGCTGGCCGACCGACGCGGCCAGGGTGCCGACCGCGGAGATCGGCGCGAAGACAGGTTGCGGGTTGCCGAGCAGCTTGTGCGAGATCAGGTACGCGAGCCCGGCGGCCAGTCCCGCCTGCACGGCCAGTCCACCGGCCATCCGGACCCGGTGCAGCCGGTCGTGCAGGGTGGCCCGGCCGCGATGGCGCAGTTGCTGGGTGGCCTCGGCGATGCGTGCGCCGTCGACGTCCACCAGCCCTTCGCGTAGTGCGGTGCGTCGCACCACGGGTGGTCGCTTGTCCCGGGCCACGGCCATGGGCGCGACTACCCGGGACAGGCCCGCTGAATCCTGCCGTGCAGGCGCGGCCTGGGTGGGATGCGGCAGACTCGGGCGGTGGTCGATCTCCTGGAGCGGTGGCGGGCGGCAGCCCGGGGTGCTGGTGCGAGGGCGGGCGCGGGGTCGACCCGTGCCGGCGAGCAACTGCTGGACCGGTGGCGGGAGCCGCACCGGCACTACCACACGGTGGCCCACCTGACGGCGGTGCTCGACGTGGTGGACCAGCACGCCGGGCTGGCCGACCGGGCCGACCTGGTGCGGTTGGCGGCCTGGTGGCACGACGCGGTCTACGACCCCCGGGCCGCGGGTGACGCCAACGAGCAGGACAGCGCCGCGCTGGCCGAGAGTGTGCTCACCGGGCTCGGGGTGCCGGTGTCCACGGCGGCCGAGATACGCCGGCTGGTGCTGCTCACCGCCGGACACGCCGTGGGCCCGGACGACCGGGACGGTGCCCTGCTGTGCGACGCGGACCTGGCCGTGTTGGCCGCGCCCCCGGCCGTCTACGACAGGTACGCGGCGGCGATCCGACGGGAGTACGCGCACGTGCCGGAGCCTGCGTTCCGGGCTGGACGGGCCGCCGTGCTGGGCGGACTGCTGGCGCTGCCCGCGCTGTTCCGGCTGGCGCCGCTGGCCGACCGGTGGGAGGAGCCCGCCCGGGGCAACGTGCGCCGCGAACTGGCCACCCTCACCGCTGCGGTGCCACCGGCGGGCGCGGGCTGACCAGGTGTTTCGGGCGGCGCAGACCGGCGGCGCGGAGCAACTGGACCAGCTCCCGGCTCGGCACCACCTGCGCGCCGAGCCACACCGCCGCCGCGAACCGGTCGGCCGGGATGTCGTAGTGGTCCCGGTCGAAGCCGCGTCGGGGCGCGCCGAGTGCCTCGGCGAAGGCGTGCAGCTCGGCGTACGAGACGTCGCTGATCAGGTGCGACCAGAGCCGACCGCGCCACGGCCAGGCCGGCCGGTCCAGGTAGAGCATGGTGCCCAAGCTAGCCCGCGTTGATGATCGCCGGCCGGCGACCTAGCCTCGGCTGCATGGCCCCCACCACACTCCTCGACGACCTGCGCGCCGCGCTCGGTGCCGACGCGGTGCTCACCGACCCGGACCTGCTGCGCACGCACCAGCGGGACGAGGCCGACCTGTGCCCGGCCGGCACCCCGCTGGTGGTGACCCGCCCGCGCAGCACCGAACAGGTGGTCGCGGTGGTCCGGGCGGCGGCCCGACACGGCGTACCGGTGGTTCCGCAGGGCGCGCGGACCGGGCTGGCCGGCGCGGCGAACGCGGTGGACGGCGCGGTGGTGCTCAGCACCGTCGCGATGACCGAGATCCGGGAGATCGACCCGGTGAGCCGGATCGCGGTGGTCCAGCCGGGGGTGGTCAACGCGGCGCTGGCCGGAGCGGTGGCCAAGCAGGGGTTGTGGTATCCGCCGGACCCCGGCTCCTGGGAGTCGTCCACGATCGGCGGCAACGTGGCCACCAACGCCGGCGGCATGTGCTGCGTGAAGTACGGCGTGACCACCGAGTACGTGCTCGGCCTGGAGGTGGTGCTCGCCTCGGGTGAGGTGCTGCGCACCGGCCGGCGTACCGCCAAGGGGGTGGCCGGCTACGACCTGACCCGGCTGTTCGTCGGCTCGGAGGGCACCCTCGGCGTGATCACCGAGGTGACCGTGGCGCTGCGGCCCGCACCGGCCGACTCGCTGACCATGGTGGCGGTCTTTCCGTCCACGGCGGCGGCCGGCGCGGCGGTGGCCGACATCGCGGCGCGTGGGCTCACCCCCAGCCTGCTGGAACTGCTCGACCAGACGCACCTGCGGGCGATCGAGGCGTACCAGCCGATGGGGCTGCGGACCGACGCGCAGGCTCTGCTGCTGGCCGCCACGGACACCGGCACCCGGGCCGCCGACGACCTGGCCGACCTGGCCGAGGTGTGCACGGCCGCCGGCGCCGACGAGGTGTACGCGGCCACCGACGCGGTGGAGGCGGCGGCGCTGTTGCAGGCGCGGCGGCTGGCCCACCCGGCGATGGAGAAGTTCGCGGCCGACACCTATCCGGGCGGCAACGGCGGTCTGGTGATCGACGATGTGGCGGTGCCGCGTGGTTCGCTCGCCGCGCTGCTGGACGGCGTGGCCCGGATCGCGGCGGAGTGCGAGGTGCCGATCGGCGTGGTGGGGCACGCCGGGGACGGCAACATGCACCCGAACATCGTGGTCGACCGGGCCGACCCGGCGAGCGTGCAGCGCGGCCGGCGGGCGTTCGACGAGATCATGCGGCTCGGCCTGGACCTCGGCGGCACCTGCACCGGAGAGCACGGGGTGGGGCTGCTCAAGCGGGACTGGCTGGCCCGGGAGATCGGGCCGGTCGGCGTCCGGGTGCACCAGGCGATCAAGTCGGCGTTGGACCCGGCTGGTCTGCTCAACCCGGGCAAGGTGCTCTGAGCTGGCCCGGGGTCAGCCCTTGATCTCGGCCGGGGTCGCCTGCGTGAGCAGCAGCAGGATCTCCCCGGCGACCGGAGTGCGCTCCTCACCGGGGCAGTCCTGGGAGGTGATCAGCCCGGTGGAGGTCAGGAGGCTGGACGTCAGCGCGTCGATGCAGGTGGTCCGGTACCGCCGGGCCTGATCTGTCTCGTCGGCCAGCGCCGGGGTCGCGAGCAGCACCTGGAGCCGTTCGGTCAGCTCCGGGGCGAGAGTGCCCCGGGAGGTGACCCCGTCGCCGGCGCAGTCGACGCACTGCCACGCCCCGTTGCGCTCGACGCTCAGGGTGCGCAGTGGGCCGTCCTCGCCGAGCCGCTGAATCAGGCTGACCTGGCCGGCGGCGACCGTGGTGGGGATCTCCAGCTGCGCGCCGCCACCGGCCGAGGCGGACGACTGTGCCTGCGGTGTGCCCGGCTCGTCCCGGTCGAAGAACGAACACCCGGTCAGGGCACCGCCGAGCGCAACGGCGAGAAGGGGTACGAGCAGACGAGGGTGCGCGCGGGGTAGCACGCGCGGAAACCTACCCCACCGTAGGTAGCGTTCGAAACCACCATCCGGGCCGGTATCGCCGGTTACCCTTCGGTAACGTCGCAATTCGTCACAGAGCGGACGGACGCAGCCCAACCTGGTCGTCGCCACCCCGATCGGCCGCGTAACCCCGGACGTCCGGAGCGCCCAACCGGGCCGCGTCCGCCGCGGCGTCGTCCGGCATCAACTGCGACTGCCGCTCCGCCTCCACCCGGGCGCGGTAGTGCTCGACCTCCCGGGCCCGCGTCGCCGCGTCCCAGCCGAGCACCGCACCCATCAGCTCGGCGGTGTGCTCCGCCGACTCCAACCCCCGGTGGCTGGTCTCGAAGGAGATCCGGGTCCGCCGGGTCAGCACGTCCTCCAGGTGCAGCGCACCCTCGGCCCGCGTCGCGTAGGCGACCTCCGCGGCCAGGTATTCCGGGGCACCGGCCAGCGGGGAGGCGAGCAGCGGATCGGTGTCGATGAGCGCCAACAGGTCCAGGGTGAGGGTGCCGTACCGCTCCAGCAGGTGCTCCACCACGCCCACCGGCACGCCGTGCCGGCGGGCCAGGTCGGCCCGGTCCCGCCACATCGCCGGGAAGCCATCCGCACCCAGCAGAGGCAGATCGGCGGTACGCGACGAGCGCCCGCCGCCGAGCCGGCGGACGGCGCGGTCGACCACGTCGGACGCCATCACCCGGTAGGTCGTGTACTTGCCACCGGCCACCAACAGCAGCCCGAGCATCGGCTCGAAGACCGCGTGCTCGCGGGAGAGTTTCGAGGTCGAGTCGGCCTCGCCGGCCAGCAGTGGTCGCAGCCCGGCGTACACCCCCTCGATGTCGGCGGTGGTCAACGGGCGGTCCAGCACGGTGTTGACCTGCTGCAACAGGTAGTCGATGTCACGGGCCGAGGCGGCCGGGTGGGACCGGTCCAGTCGCCAGTCGGTGTCCGTCGTGCCGATGATCCAGTGCCCGCCCCACGGGATGACGAAGAGCACCGACTTCGCCGTCCGCAGGATGAGCCCCGTCTCGCCGGTGATCGCCGAACGGGGCACCACCAGGTGCACCCCCTTGGAGGCGCGCACCCGGACGCCGGGCCGCAGGCCCACGTCGTTGAGCATCCGGGACATGTCGTCGCTCCACACACCGGTGGCGGCGATGACGGTACGGGCCTGCACCTCGAACTCCGCGTCCGGTGAGCCCGCCGGCGCCTCCAGGTCCCGGACGCGTACGCCGGTCACCTCACGCGCCTGCCGGATCAGCCCCACTGCTCGGGCGCTGCTCACCACCGTGGCGCCGAGGCTGGCCGCGGTGCGGGCCAGCGTGACGACCAGCCGGGCGTCGTCGACCTGACCGTCGTAGTAGCGGATCGCCCCGGCCACCGCGTCGGCCCGCAGGCTCGGAAAGATCCGCCGGGCGCCCTCCCGGGTCAGGTGCCGGTGCAGGGGCATGCCCCGGCCAGCGCCGAAGACGCCAGCGAAGGCGTCGTAGGCGGCCACGCCGGCGCCGTAGTAGGAGCGGCGGAAGATCCGCGCCGGCAGGTCCCGCAGGCCCCGCCCAGCGGGCAGCGGCACCAGGAACGGCACCGGGCGCACCAGGTGCGGGGCGAGTCGGGTGGCCAGCAGCCCGCGCTCGGTGAGCGCCTCGTGGACCAGGTGGAACTCCAACTGCTCCAGGTAGCGCAGGCCACCGTGGATGAGCTTGCTGGACCGGCTGGACGTGCCCGCGGCGAGATCGCGCGCCTCGACCAGAGCCACCTTCAGGCCCCGGGACGCCGCGTCCAGGGCGGCACCCGCACCGGTCACCCCGCCTCCGATGACCAACACGTCGAAGCGCTCGGCGCGCAGTCGACGCAGGTCGGACGCACGGCGGATCGGCGAGAGCTGACCGGCGACGGATCGGGAGATATTGGGGTCACGCACCAGTCCACCGTAACCGCAGCGGCGGCATGTCGACATTCGCCGCCGCTGGTCCTGCACCCACCGCACGCGGCACGCCCGCTGCCCCCACCCACTCACCCGCCGCCGCGGCGAGCCCGACCCAATCGAAGATCTTGGACACTTTCCGTCCGGCGCGGACGGAAACCGTCCAAGATCTCACGCTCGGCCATGCGCCACTCTCGGGCGACGCACCGCGCGACCGTCGGGTCCGAAACCCTCCGTCGTGGTCGTAAGGTTCTCGGATGCACGCTGAGCCTGCGTACCCCGGAACCAGCGACCACAGTTCTCCGTGGCCGGTGGTCGCGGCCGTGTTCGTCGGCTGTTGGACGGTCGCGGTCACCGTCGCGGCGCAGGCCGGTGGCTGGCTCACCGATCAGGTGCTGCTCAGCTTCGGACGCGACCGGGTCGGCTGGCTCTGGCCGGTGCTCGGCTTGGCCACCGTCGTGCTGGTGGGCACACCCGCCCTGCTGTTGGCCGTGCTGCCCCGGTCGACGACGGTCCGGGCCACCGGGCGGGTCTGGCTGGCCGCCACACTCGCCCTCGGCGTGCTGACCCTGCTGCGAGTCGTACCGCCGGTGCACCACGAGGCGCACCTCGCCGCGCTGGCCGGCGGCGCGTTGCTCGGCGCGCTCGCCGTGCGCCTGTCGGCGCGCCGCCGGGCGTACCCCGGGCTGGTTGCCTCGGTCGGCGGCCCGGCAGCCGCCGGAAACGGCGACGCCATCCGGCCCGAGACCACCGGACACGCCGACCCCACCCGGCCCGGGACCACCGGACACGACTACGCCACCCGGCCCGAGACCACCGGGAACGCGGAGCCGGCCCGGCGCGGGCCCGGTGCGGTGCCGCTACTCGCGGTCGCCGCCGGGTTGGCGCTGCTGCTGCCGTGGGCCTGGCTGGGCGCGCTCGGCGGGCTCCTGGAGACCGCGCTCGCGCTCCTGGCCGCCGCCGCGCTCGGTGTGCTGGCCGCGACGCTGCTGGACGACACCTTCTGGTCCCGGTTCGCGACCGGCCGACCGCCCCGGCCGGCTCGGCTGGTGCTGGTCGGAGGTCTGGTCGCCGGGGTGGCGCTGCTGCTGCTCGCGGCCGGCACCGGCCAGTCCGGCGCACAGTTGCCCGCGCTGCTGATCCTGCCGCCGGTGGGTTTCGCGCTGGCCGCGCTGTGGGCGGCGGCCTGGCGGCCCGCCGTCGACCCGGCCGACGCCACCCGGGCCGGCCGATCGGCGACCGGCTGGCTGGTGGGCCTGGCCGCACTCGGGCCGCTGGCCTTCACCGACCCGGAAGAGATCACCCTGCTGCTGGTCGGCACCCGGGACGTCCCGTTCTGGGTGGCGGCCGCCGCCGGCGCCGGGCTCGCCGTCGCGGTCCTGCTCGCCATCGGGTACGCGGTGCTGCTCGCCCGGCCCACGGCACGTACCCCGAGCCGGCGGGTCGCCGCGGTGGCAGCCGTGGTGCTGCTCGTGGCGTTCGGCGTGGTCGACCTCGGCCCCGGCCAGCCGGGCCTGTACGGCGAGCGGCTGTTCGTGGTGCTGCGCGCGCAGGCCGACCTGAGCGATCTTCCGGCGGGCCAGCCCGGTCGGGCCGGGCGGGACGCCCGCGCGGCGGAGGTCTACCGGCGGTTGGTGACGACCGCCGAGCAGAGTCAGGGTGACCTGCTGCGGGGGTTGCACCGGCTGCGTCTCGACCCGGTGTCGTACTACCTGGTCAACGCGGTCGAGGTGGACGGCGGCCCGGCGGTACGGGCCTGGCTCGCCCGCCGGCCGGAGGTGGCCCGGGTGCTGGTCAGCCAGCGCCTGCGCCCGCTGCCGGCCCCGGCCGGGCAGAGCCGGGGCACCGCGCCCAGGCCCACCGGCCCGGAGTGGAACATCCGCCAGATCGGCGCCGACCGGGTGTGGTCCCAGCTCGGGGTCACCGGCACGGGCATCGTGGTCGGCAGCTCCGACTCGGGCGTGGACGGCACCCATCCGGCGCTGCGAGCCGGGTTCCGGGGTGGGGACGACTCCTGGTACGACCCGTGGGACGGCAGCCGCAGCCCGACCGACACGGGCGGGCACGGCACCCACACGGTGGGCAGCGCGGTCGGGCGCGACGGCATCGGGGTGGCACCGGACGCGCAGTGGGTGGGCTGCGTCAACCTGGACCGCAACCTGGGCAGCCCCGCGCACTACCTGGACTGCCTCCAGTTCATGCTGGCGCCCTTCCCGGCCGGCGGCGACCCGTTCACCGACGGCCGCCCGGAGCGCGCCCCGCAGGTGCTCACCAACTCGTGGGGCTGCCCGCCCATCGAGGGGTGCGACAACCGCGTGCTGCGGCCGGCCACCGCCGCGCTGGACGCCGCCGGGATCTTCGTGGTCGCCGCGGCCGGCAACACCGGCCCCTGGTGTGCGTCGATCGACGACCCGCCCGCACCGTATGCGGACGTGTTGACCGTGGGGGCGGTGGACGCGCAGCGGCGGGTCGCCGAGTTCTCCTCGCGCGGGCCGGTGGCGGGCGGCACGGGTAAGCCGGACGTGTTGGCACCGGGGGTGGGTGTGGTGTCGGCGATGCCAGGGGGCACGTACGCGGCGCTGGACGGCACCTCGATGGCGACCCCGCAGGTGGCGGGGGTGGTCGCGCTGATGTGGTCGGCGAACCCGGCGCTGGTCGGCGACGTGGACCGCACCCGGCAGATCCTGCGGGACACCGCCACCGCGGCGACACCCACGTACCGCTCCGACGACCCGTCCGACGCCTGCGGTGCTCCGGCGAACGTCACAGGCGCCGGCCAGGTCGACGCCTTTGCCGCCGTCCGCGGCGCCCAACAATAGGCAGGTTTCCTTCCTGATCCGACGGGCGGGAGCGCGGGCCGGCACGCGGTCATCTATGGTCGGCGACCATGGACGCCGAGATCACCGTCACCGAGCTGACCGCCGACCTGGCCCCCACCGTGGTGCGGCTCTGCGAGCAGGCCCTCGACCTGCCCGAGGACGCCGCCGAGGCCGCGTGCATCGTGGACGTGCTCTGGCCCCGAGCCAGCGCGGACCGGTCCGTGGTCGGGCTGGGCGCGTACCGGGGCGTGGAGCTGGTCGGGGTGCTGTTCTGCTCGGTGTCGTCGACCGAGCCGGACAGCGGGCACGTGGACCTGGTCGCGGTCCTGCCGGAGCACCGCCGCCGGGGCGTCGGCCGGGCACTGCTGGGGCAGGCCGAACGGGTGCTGGCCGAGCGCGGGGTGACCGAGGTGCTGCTGGCCGGGAACCCGCCGTACTACGCGTGGCCGGGCATCGACGTCCGCTACACCCCGGCGGTCTGCGCGGCCCTCGCGCTCGGCTACCAGCAGGACCGGACCGCCTGGAACATGACCGCCGACCTGTCGTACGACGGGTCGCCGGCGCTGCGGTCCACCGAGACCGCCGAGCGGCGGCTGGCCGATCAGGGCGTCACCGTACGCCGGGCGGAGCCGACGGACCTGCCGGCACTCACCGCGTTCGCCCGGTCCACCTTCGGCGGCACCTGGGACGGCGAGCTGGCCGGTTCGGTGGGACGGGACGGCGCCGGTTGTCACCTCGCGGAGCGGGGCGGCGAGGTGCTCGGCTTCGCCGCGTACGGGTCGTCCCGGCCGAGCTGGTTCGGGCCGATGGGCACCGCGCCGGCCGCCGAGGGGCTGGGCATCGGTGGTGTGCTGCTGCGACGCTGCCTGGCCGACCAGCGGGCGGCGGGGCTGACCAGGGCGGAGATCGGCTGGGTGGGGCCGGTGCCGTTCTACTCGGGCAGCGCGGGTGCGCGAATCGAGCGGGTCTTCTTCCTGTACCGACGGACGCTGTCCGGATAACCAGGGCAAACAGGACATAGATCCATTCGCCCGCATCGGCCTTCGACGCCCCCTACCGTCTTGGTAGAGGAGGCAGCCATGACCACGGATGACGACCAGACCGAGGACGGCCCGCCGATCACCTGGAAACCGGTCGGCGAACTCCCCGGCCAACTGCCGTTCGACCGGCTCGACTACGGCGACGCCGAACAACTGGCCGAGATGACCACCGACGGCGAATCGTCGGTGGTCGAGCAGCCGCAGGAGATGGTGGACGCGCCGATCCAACTGCTCCCGCCGTACGACCGGGCGCACAAACGGCGCAACCAGCGCCGACTGCCGACCTGACGACGAACGGGGCGGACCGCGTCAGCGGCCCGCCCCGTTCGGTGTGTCGGAACTGGACTCAGAAGTCCATGTCCCCGCCACCCGGGCCAGCCGGGGCAGCCGGGGTCTTCTCCGGCTTGTCCGCGACGACGGCCTCGGTGGTGAGGAAGAGCGCCGCGATCGAGGCGGCGTTCTGCAGCGCCGAGCGCGTCACCTTGGCCGGGTCGATGATGCCCGCGGCCAGCAGGTCGACGTACTCGCCGTTGGCGGCGTTGAGGCCGTGACCCGCTTCGAGGTTACGGACCTTCTCCACCACGACGCCGCCCTCGAGGCCGGCGTTGACGGCGATCTGCCGCAGCGGGGCGTCCAGCGCGACCTTGACGATGTTCGCACCGGTCGCCTCGTCGCCGACCAGGTCGAGCTTGTCGAAGGCGGTCTTGCCGGCCTGGACCAGCGCGACGCCACCACCCGGGACGATGCCCTCCTCGACGGCGGCCTTCGCGTTGCGAACGGCGTCCTCGATGCGGTGCTTGCGCTCCTTGAGCTCGACCTCGGTGGCCGCGCCGACCTTGATGACCGCAACGCCGCCGGCCAGCTTGGCCAGCCGCTCCTGCAGCTTCTCCCGGTCGTAGTCGGAGTCGCTCTTGTCGATCTCGGCCCGGATCTGGTTGACCCGGCCCTGGATCTGCTCGGCGTCACCGGCACCGTCGACGATGGTGGTCTCGTCCTTGGTCACCACGACCTTGCGGGCGCGGCCCAGCATGTCGAGGCTGGCGGCGTCGAGCTTGAGGCCGACCTCCTCGCTGATGACCTGGCCACCGGCGAGGATCGCGATGTCGGTCAGCATGGCCTTGCGGCGGTCACCGAAGCCCGGCGCCTTGACGGCGACCGACTTGAAGGTGCCACGGACCTTGTTGACCACCAGGGTGGCGAGGGCCTCGCCCTCCAGGTCCTCGGCGATGATCAGCAGCGGCTTGCCCGACTGCATGACCTTCTCCAGGATCGGGAGCAGGTCCTTCACCGACGAGATCTTGCTGTTGGCGATCAGGATGTACGGGTCGTCGAAGACGGCCTCCATACGCTCCGGGTCGGTCATGAAGTAGGCCGAGATGTAGCCCTTGTCGAAGCGCATACCCTCGGTGAGCTCCAGCTCCAGCCCGAAGGTGTTGCTCTCCTCGACGGTGATGACGCCTTCCTTGCCGACCTTGTCCATCGCCTCGGCGATGATCTCGCCGACGGTGCTGTCGCCAGCGGAGATGGAGGCGGTGGAGGCGATCTGCTCCTTGGTCTCGACGTCCTTGGCGAGCTTGGACAGCTCCTCCGAGACGCTCGCGACCGCGGCCTCGATGCCCCGCTTCAGGGCCATCGGGTTGGCGCCGGCGGCCACGTTGCGCAGGCCCTCGCGAACCAGGGCCTGGGCCAGGACGGTCGCCGTCGTCGTGCCGTCACCGGCAACGTCGTCGGTCTTCTTGGCGACCTCCTTGACCAGCTCAGCGCCGATCTTCTCGTACGGGTCCTCGAGCTCGATCTCCTTGGCGATGCTCACACCATCGTTGGTGATGGTGGGGGCACCCCACTTCTTCTCGAGCACGACGTTGCGGCCCTTGGGGCCGAGGGTCACCTTTACGGCGTCGGCGAGCTGGTTCATGCCCCGCTCGAGGCCGCGGCGCGCCTCTTCGTCGAACGCGATCATCTTGGCCATACGGCGTTGTCCTCCTGGACACTCACGGGCCACCCGAGATGTGTGCCCCGGATGGGCCGCCTGGTGTACGCACCTTGGGACGTCGCCACCTGGCGACGACGACGTCCTTCGGCCGGGCCGGATAGCCCGCGACGACCGGCCATGTGCCGCCCCGGCGTCTCCACGCCGGTGCAACCTGGCCCCACCGTCCCGACCATTGGCACTCACGGTATGCGAGTGCCAATGACTTGTTTAGCACTCTCCCCTGCCGAGTGCAAGCACGATGGGGCCGCTCAGCCGAGTTCCGTCGCCAGTCCGGCAGTGTTCACCGGCTCCTCATGGGCGCGCTGCTCGGCGTACGTCACCAGCAGACCGACCTGGCTGGGCGAGGTAGGCCGGCAGGACCAGCACGGCGGTGACCCCGATCACCACCACCGCCCCGATCGCGGTGCCCGGCGACGAGAGGGGATCCGTGCCGAACGCGGCCGTGCCCGCCTCCTCCAGGCCACCGGAGATCACGTTGACGACGATGACCGCCGGGGCCACCAGGGCAACCCGACCGAGCAGGAGGTCGGGCCGGTCGTGGAACATCCGAGACGAGCGGCCGATCGGGTTGCGGCGTTCGAAGAGGTGGACCGGGCCGGCCAAACGGGCCCGATCTTCCCGGTTGCGCGCCCCTGCCGCCAGCCCCGACGCGCGGGGCCGATCGAGGAGGAAAACTCAGGCGACGACGCGGACGTGCTCGGCCTGCGGGCCCTTCTGACCCTGGGCGATCTCGAACTCCACCCGCTGGCCGTCGTCCAGCGCCTTGTAGCCGTCCATCTCGATCGCGGAGAAGTGGACGAACACGTCCTGACCGCCGTCGACGGCGATGAAGCCGTAGCCCTTTTCGGCGTTGAACCACTTCACGGTGCCCTGTGCCACGGTGCACTTCCCTCACTCTGCGCGGTGTTGCCTGACCTGGCGCTCGGCACGGCCGGACGCCCACCGGCCACCACCTCGGCAATCGATGGCGACCATTGAATAAGGTGACCGAAATCGCACGCTACACGAGGAGTGACGGCCGCGCACGGCCACAAATCTGACACCTTCCGGGGCGGTCAGACCGGCTTGGTTTTTCGATCCACCGGATCCACGTCGATGACTGCCCGGCGCAGCTCGACCGTGCCGGGCACCGACCCTGTGGTAGGCATGCGGGCATGACCACCGATACGGGCGCCACCGCCCTACGGCGGGCGGAGATCCGCCGGGTCCGGCCGCAGGACGCCGCCCGGATGCGGGCACTGCGTCTGGAGATGCTCGCCGACGCACCGTTGGCCTTCCTGGAGACCCTGGCGGACGCGGCGGCCCGACCGCACGCCGAGTTCGCCGCCCGGGTCGCGTACACCTCGGCCGGCCCCGGCAACGCGCAGTTCGTCGCCGACCCGGGTGGCCGGCTGGTCGGGCACGCCGGTGGCACGGTCGCCCCGAACGAACCCGGGCTCACCGTGGTCTACGCCGTGTACGTCACGCCGGCCTGGCGGGGCAGCGGCCTGCTCGGCGAGCTGATCGACGGGGTGGCCGCCTGGTCACGGGCCTGCGGCCGGCCGAAGCTGCTGCTGGAGGTGGTGGTCGGCAACGACCGCGCCTACCGCGCCTACCAACGGCTGGGCTTCAACGACACCGGCGAACGCGTCCCCCACCCCACCATCCCAGCCCTGACCGAGCTACAAATGCGCCGAACTGCATAACCCGAGAACCATCCTCCCAAGGCAAAACCACTCTGATGCCCCTAAAAAAGCCGGCACCGAAGCCACCACCGTGCCCACGAAGGGTTTCCGGGGCAGCCCGCCCCGCGCAGGGATCAAGCCTGACCGCCCGGAGCGGGGCGGGCTGCCCCGGAAACCCGAACCGCAACCAAAGACTCAGACGTGACGCCGAGACTGCACGATCCGGAACCGGTTGGCCACGTACGCCCCGTCGGTCAACGCCGAGTTCGCCGCCGCGTTGGCGCCACTGCCGTGGAAGTCGGAGAACGCCGCCGACTGGTTCACGAAGACCCCGCCGGTGAGGTTGCAGGACAGGTGCACACCGACCTCGACCGCCACCGCCTCGGTGGCGTCCAGCACCGCCTCGTCGGTGGAGTAGACCCCCGCCGTCAGCGCGCCCTTCTCGCCGACCGTCCGGCGCAGCAACTCCAGGCTGTGCGCGGTGGAGTCGGTCGCGATGGCGAACGAGATCGGCCCGAACCACTCCCGGCCGTACGTGTCCGCGTCGTCCGCGGCCAGCTTCACGATCGTCGGGGTACGCACCACCGCGTCGGCGTACGCCGGGTGGGTCACGGCCCGTGACTCCAGCACCGGCTCGCCCACCTTGGTGACCTCGGCCAGCCGATCCAGCACCCCGTCGTTGACGATGGCGCCGGTCAGCTCGACGCCCCGCGCCGGGTCGGCGGTCAGCTTGCCGACGGCGGCGGCGATCCCGCCGGCCACCTCGTCGAAGCTCTTGTGCCCCTGGTCGGTCTCGATGCCACCGGCCGGAATGAGGATGTTCTGCGAGGTGGTGCACATCTGACCGCTGTAGAGGGTCAGCGTGAAACCGAGGTTGCGACACATGCCGGCGAAGTCGTCGGTGGAGTCGATGACGACGGTGTTCAGGCCGGCCTTCTCGGTGTAGACCGACGCCTGCCGGGCGTGCGTCTCCAGCCAGTCGCCGTACTCGGTGGAGCCGGTGAAGTCGACGATCTTCACGGCGCGGTGCAGGGCCAGGTCGCTGGCGAGCTTCTCACCGGGCGCCTCGGCCGCCAACATGATCAGGTTCGGATCGAAGCCGGCCTCGGCGAGCACCTCCCGGGCGTACTTCACGGTGATGGCCAGCGGCAGCACCGCGCGCGGGTGCGGCTTGACGAGCACCGGGTTGCCGGTGACCAGCGAGGCGAACAGCCCGGGGTACGAGTTCCAGGTCGGGAAGGTGTTGCAGCCGATCACCAGCGCCACCCCACGCGGCACCACGTGGAACGTCTTGGTCATCCGCAGCGGGTCACCCTTGCCGGCGGCCTTCTCCCAGCCAGCCGTGCCCGGGTGCCGGGTCATCTCGGCGTACGCGTACGCCAGCGCCTCCAGCGCCCGGTCCAGCGCGTGCGCACCGCCGGCCTGGAAGGCCATCACGAACGCCTGCCCGCTGGTGAACTGCACCGCGTTGGCCAGCTCGAAGATGTGCTTGTGCAGCCGGTCGAGGATCTCCAGGCAGACTCCCACCCGGGCCTGCGGGCCGGCATCACGCCACGCCGGCAGCGCGGCGGAGGCGGCGTCGACCAGCTCGCCGGGGCCGGCATGCGGGTAACGCACCGCCAGCTCTACCCCGAACGGGCTCGTCTCGGTGGCGACCCGATCGCCGGTGCCCGGCTGGTCGAGCGGAAAGTCACCACCGAGGTACGCCTCGAAGGCGGCCTTGCCGTCGGCGGCGGCGGTCTCGCCGTACACCCGGGGGCTGGGAGATTCGGGATAGGCGGACCAGTAGCCCCGCTCCGTGATCGCGGTCAGCGCACGGGTGAGGGTGTCGGCGTGCCTGTCGTACAGGGGATGCGGGGTCTCCGTCATGCCCGCCATCATGCCTGAGTACGGCCCGCGAGCAGTAGCGCGAATGCCGGTCAGAGCGTGAGCTGCCAGTCGGTCCAGGCGTCCACCGGACGGAAGCCGAGCTGCTCGTTGATCGCCACCATGTAGCTGTTGCTGGCCGCGTTCCAGGTGTCGATCACGCGGACGGCAGGCTCGTGGGTGAGCAGGTGGTGCAGGTTCTCGGCCTTGGCGATGAGGCCGAGCCGGTGCCCACGGTGATCCGGGTCGACGATGGTGATCTGCTGGAACGCGTGCCAGTTGGCGGAGGCGCCCACGTCCAGCATGGTCCAGGCGACCAGCCGACCGGTCGCCTCGTGCCGCATCCCGAGGTGGTAGCACCGCCGGCCCTGGGCGTCCAGCGCCCGTTCGTTGCCACGGATGCGCTCGGCGTCCACCCGCTCCGGTTCCCACTGCACGTCACCCATGGGCGCGTCCGTGAGCAGCCGGCCATCCAGGTAGGCGATGTCCGCGACGTACTCCTGCGGGGTTGCCCCCTGCCAGCAGACCGACCGGTAGCCCTCGGCCCGCGGTCGAGCCTCGGCCAGCGCCGCACGCAGCGCGACCCGGTCGATCTCCTCGACCTCGAGCCGGCGCCGCACCTCGGCGAGGGCGGGCTCGGCACCGGTGGCGGCGGCGAACGCGTCGCCCGCCCCGCTGCGGGCTGGCCCGTCGGGCAGCGCGGAGACGGCCATCGCGACCACCCGCTTGCGGCCGTGCTCCCGCAGCAGGCGCACGCCGTACTCGTGCAGCGCCCGGCCGACGCCCCGCCGCCGCAGCTCGGGATGCACCGTCAGCTCGGCGCCGGCGTTGTCGGGGTTGTCGAGGTACGGCAGGTCCAGCTGGAGAAAACCGGCCGCCACCCCGTCGAGCCGGGCCAGCGCCCAGAGCGACCTGGTGCCGGGCCTCGGCGTGTGGAAGTACGCGTCGAAGCGTCGCCGGCAGAAGGGCGGCAGATCCGGCAGATCGGCGTCTTTGGCCGCCGCGCCGATCCGGTACGCCTCGTCGACGGCTGCTCGGTCGGTGCCGTCGAACGACGCGATCGTGATGCTCATGCGGTGAGCGTGCGCCTCGGGAAAGCGATCGGGCCAGCGAATTATTCGCTGGCCCGATCGGACGTGGTCGGGAGGGACACTCGCACAACGCCTCCGGCGTTGGGTCGCAAGAACTTCAAAAGTCTTCGGCGAAATGCCCTCCCGCACGGAGCATCTTGCGCCGTCCGGTTCCTGCCGTCAAGTCCGCAGGGGCGGGTTTTCCATACTCACAGCGAAAGCCCAGTTACACGAATGATCAACCCGGTCCCCCGTTCGGGCGATCCCCCACCCCCCGCCAAGCCAGCACGACCTGCCGTGCCCCGGCACGGCACGGCACGGCACGGCACTTGATCCACTCGGGTCCCGAAAAACGGGGTGTCCGGGCCCGCCGGATACCGCGCTTTCAGGAACCCGAGTGGATCAACCTGACCGACAGCGGCCGGCGAGCCACGGCCGAGCGGCGAGGCGGCCAAACAGCGAGGCGGCGAAGCGGATCAGCCGAGGAGGCCGGCGTCGCGGGCGGCGCGCAGCGAGGGCTTGATGTGGTGGGTCGGCCCGACCTGGCCGGCGACGGCGTCGATGGTCTTCAGACCTTCGCCGGTGTTGAACACGACGGTCTCCACGGTCGGGTCGAGCCGACCGGACTCGACAAGCTTGCGAAGCACCGCCACGGTCACCCCGCCAGCGGTTTCGGCGAAGACCCCTGTGGTGCGGGCCAGATCGCGGATGCCGGCGCGGATCTCGTCGTCGTCGGCGTACTCCATCCAGCCGCCGGTGCGGCGGACCGCCTCCAGGGCGTAGAGGCCGGCGGCCGGGTCGCCGATGTTGAGCGACTTGGCGATGCCGGTGGGCTTGACCGGGATGATCGTGTCGGTGTCGGCGTGCAGCGCGGTGGCGATCGGGTTGCAGCCGGCGGACTGGGCGCCGAACACCTTCCAACCGCCGGCCGGCGCCTCGACCAGGCCGATCTCGACCAGCTCGGAGAACGCCTTGTCAATCTTGGTGAGCAGCTCGCCGCTGGCCATCGGGATGACCACCTGCGCCGGGATACGCCAGCCGAGCTGCTCGGCCACCTCGTAGCCGAGGGTCTTGGAGCCCTCCGCGTAGTACGGCCGGACGTTCACGTTGACGAACGCGGTGTCCTCGAATTCGTCGGTCTCCACCAGCTCGCCGCAGAGCCGGTTGACGTCGTCGTACGAGCCGTCGATGGCGACCAGCTCGCCGCCGTAGACAGCGGTGGTGATGACCTTGCCCTGTTCCAGGTCGCTGGGGATGAAGACCACCGAGGGCACCCCGGCGCGGGCGGCGTGCGCGGCCACCGAGTTGGCCAGGTTGCCGGTCGACGCGCAGGCGAACCGGGTGAAGCCGAGCGCCTTCGCGGCGGTGAGCGCCACCGAGACGACCCGGTCCTTGAACGAGTGGGTCGGGTTGGCGCTGTCGTCCTTGACCCACAGCGGCGCGGAGATGCCCAGCTCGGCGGCGAGGTGCGGGGCCGCGACCAGCGGGGTCAGCCCCGGGTCGAGGGTGACCCGACCGGCCGGGTCCTGACCGGCCGGGAGCAGCGCGGCGTACCGCCAGATGTTCTTCGGACCGGCCTCGATCTGCTGGCGGGTGACGGTGGCCAGCGCGGCAGTGTCGTAGTCGACCTCCAGTGGGCCGAAACACTCATAGCAGGCGTGCTGGGCGGCGAGCGGATAGCGGGCCGAACAGGCACGACAGACCAGGGCGCGGGCGGGGCTGGCGGAGGTGTCGATGCCGGAGGCGGCGAGCGTCGACGTCATGTCGAGAAGTCCTCTCATCTTTCCCCACATCGCACCGTGCGGCGGGGACGGAATTGGCACCTGCCCCGCGGGTCGCTCAGCGGTGAGCGCGCGGGGTGGTTGCCGGGGCGTCGTCGGGCCGTATCCCTCAGCCCCTCTGGATGAGGTATGCAGTTGTGCTGCCGAGTCTAGGCAACTCTGCCCGCCGCTTCCACCGCGGATCCCACGCTGTGAGCCGACCGACTCAGCCAGTTACCGGCAGGTGGGGTCAGTGGGCGCTCACCGCCACCGGGTCGATCACCGCGATCCGGTCCGTGGTCGCGGTCGACTGCGGCGGAGCCGAAGGCCGGGTCCGTGGCCTGGTGGCGAGGTTCGCGGCGACCAGCGCACCGATCGTGATGGCGGCACCGACCAGCTCGATGGGCTCCGGGCGGTAGCCGCGGGCGATCTGCACCGCGAACGTCACGACCGGGACCAGGTTCATGAACAGCGCGGCGTTGGCGGCACCGAGCCGCTGCACACCGGTGTTCCAGGCCAGGACGGCGATCACCGCGCCGATGACCACGGCGTACGCCAACTGTGGGGTGACCGCCGCGAGGTCGGCGGCGGACGGCGCGTGCTGCCAGCCGACGGCGTCGGCGGCGATGCTCGCGGCCAGCATGGCCGCCGTGCCGGCGAGCGCGGTCAGGGTGGTGAAGCGCAGCGGTGACCAGGCACCGAACCGGCTGGCGCCGTGCGTGTAGATGCCCCAGCCGAGCACCGCGCCGACCATCATCAGCCCACCGAGACCGAACTGGCCGAGCCCGGCCAGGCTCCCGCGGGTGATCACCAGGCCGACTCCGAGGAGCGCCACCAGGGAGAGGACCAGCAAGAGCGGCTTCGGCCGTACGCCGTCACGGGCCCAACGGACCAGTTGGGTGATCAGCGGGGTGGTGGCCACAAAGAGAGCGATCTGCTGCGGGGCGGCGTGTTCGAGCGCCAGGTTGGTGAGCACGTTGAAGCCGGCGAAGCCGACCACGCCGAGCACCACGATCTCGCCTGTGCGGTGCCGCAGCGCACCGGTGCCTTCGCGGAGCAGTAGGACGGCGACCAGGATGGCGGCGGCGAGCAGGTAGCGGGCGGTGGTCAGGTTGAGCGGGTCGACCCGGGTCAGCGCACTGGCCAGGACCGGAAACATCACGCCCCAACCGAGCACGGCGAGCAGCGGATAGGCGGCGGCGCGGGATCGCATCGTCAGCTCCAATGTTCGAGTATCGTCGAACCAATGACACCGACCATAGGGCGTTGTTCGATTCTTGTCGAACAAGGGTTACACTGGTCACATGGAGCCGCACGAACCCGACCTGACCGACATTCCGGTCACCGCTGTGCTGGCCGCACTCGCCGACGACGTGCGGCTACAGATCGTTCGGGCGCTCGTCGAGAATGGCGAGGCCGCCTGTGGCAGCTTCGACTTCGGCGTCTCCAAGGCGACCCGCAGCCACCACCTCAAGGTGCTGCGCGAGGCTGGCCTGACCCGCACCCGAGCCGCCGGCACCAGCCGCCTGGTCCGGCTACGCCGCGACGAGGTGGACCGCCTCTACCCCGGCCTCCTGGACGCGGTGCTCAGCACGCGCTCTTCGGCCTGACACTCCCGCCCCCCCTGTCGTCGCTCCAACCCCGGACCGGGCGCGTCGCCGGACCTGCCTCGTCGAGGCCCGGCGACGCGCGGTAGCAAGTGCGGTCAGATGACCATCGAGCTGGGCTCGGTCATCGGTGCCGCCGGCGCGGGCCGAATGTCGCGGCGACGGGCGAGCAGCGTGTCGAGCGCCCAGGAACCCGGACCGAGGGCCGCCACCAGCAGGAACGACCAGCAGAAGAGCGCCGACAGTTCACCGCCGTTGTGCAGTGGCAGCAGATCGTCCGGCTGGTGCACCACGAAGTAGGCGTATGCCATCGAGCCGGAGGCGAGCAGAGCGGCGGGTCGGGTGAGGAGCCCGGCCAGCACCAGTGCGCCGCAGGCCAGTTGGATCAGCGCGGCCCACCAGCCCGGCCAGGTGCCGAGGGGTATCGCCGCACCGGTCACCGGGTTGCCGCCGAACAACCCGAAGACCGAGGTCAGGCCATGCAACGTGAACAGCAGGCCGATCACGATGCGGAACAGGGACAGGGTCGGTCCGCCGAGCCGAGAAACGTCCATGGGAACCTCCATCGAAGGAATCTGATCTCTTCAATGTGAGGCATGAAACTATCGAAGCTCATAAATTCCTTGCTGGTGGGAAATTCCCCGGTCGGAATGTACCGGTGTCCACGGTCCCACGTCGAGCGTCGGTAGCGCCGCAGGCCGGCCGCCAGGGCCCCTGAGCTGCAGATAGCACGAATTCGAAGGCACGCCAACCAGCGTGGGCACGCTCCCATACTGTGGGTACGACCTGCCCGACGGGTGACCTTGGGGCCAGTTCGACTCGATCGCGGATGCCCAGCGTCGATCGCGGATGCCCAGCGTCGATCATGAGGTTATTGTCACGACACGCCGAGAAGGACGGCAATAACCTCATGATCGACGGGCCGGGGGGCGGGGGGCGGGGGCGGGCGATGGCGGCGCGCCCAGGTGGGCGAGGATCAGGCAATGGTCTCCCGCGACACGGCAGCACGGCGGCGCATCAGCGCGACGGTCGCGATGGCTCTCGCACTCGGCGGCTGTGCTTTCGACGACCACCACGGCCAGGGCGGGGACCCGCCGAGCCGGCCGCGGACCGCGCCGAGCCCGTCGGCGAGCACCGATCCGCCGCCCGACTGCCCGGCCTCCGGTGTCCGGATCCGGTCGACCGGCGGGGACGCCGCGATGGGGCTCCGCGCCCTCGGGCTGGAGCTGGTCAACTGCGGTGACCAGCCGTACCAGCTCAACGGGTACCCGGTGCTGCACGTGTTCGACGACCAGCGCGAGCCGATCATGTTGCGGGTGGTCAACGGCGGCAAGGAGATCACGTCGGGCTTCGACCAACCGCCCCGGACGGTCACCCTCGCGCACGGCGAGCGGGCCACGGCCGTGGTGCTCTGGCGCAACCTGGTCACCGATTCGACGGTGGTGGCCACCAACGGCGAGTACCTGACGGTGGCACCCGCGGCCGGGCAGCCGGGCGAAGAGGTCGACCCGGACGGGCCGATCGACCTGGGCAACACCGGCCGGATCGGCGTCAGCGCCTGGAAGAAGGCCGACACGTCCGCGCCGGTGCCGACCCGTCCGGCCCCGCCGCCGGCGCCGAGCGCGGTGCCGTCCTCGGTGAGCCCACCCGACAGCCGGCTGTGAACCCCGCCGCTACGACGTGATGTCCTTGCGGGTGAAGCGCCAGAACGCCAGCCCCCAGAACAGCGTCGCGTAACCGATCGCCGAGATGCAGCCGCGCACCACGTCGTCGGTCTGCACCGGGGTCGAGAGCAGCCCCAACCAGGCGGTGCTGAAATGGGTGGGCAGGAAGTCGCGCAGCGCGCCCAGGGCGGTGATCTGGTCCAGGATGCTGGACAGGATCCAGAGCAGCACCGCACCGCCGACCGCGCCGAGCGCGGCGTCCGTGGTCACCGACAGCAGAAATGCCAACCCGGCCACCACCAGCAGTACGACAGCCAGGTAGCCGAGCACGGCCAGCAGCCGGAGCAGCCCCTCGGTGGGTTCCAGCTCGGCGGCGACCGTGCTGCGCAGCGGCGACCAGCCGTAGCGCAGGGTGCCGGCCAGCAGCGCGGTGCCCGCCAACAGGACCAGAGCCAGTCCGGAGTACGCGAGTGCGACCACCAGCTTCACCGTCAACAGCCGTGCCCGGGGCACCGGGATCGCCAGCAGGTAGCGCAGGCTGCCCCAGCTCGCCTCGCTGGCCACCGTGTCGCCACAGAACAGCGCGACGACAACCACCAGCAGGAACGACGCCGACACGAAGATCGAGAAGAGGGTGAAGTTGAGCCCGCCGGAGGTGGCCAGGTCGACCAGACTGGCGAACTCGTTGTTGCCGTTGTCGTCGTCGCCACCGGAGTTGAACTGGAACGCGATCAGGATGATCAGCGGCAGCAGCACCATGAACCCGAGCGCCAACTGGGTGCGCCGCCGGGACGCCTGCCGACGGAACTCCGCCGCGAACGGCATGGTGGCCGACGGCCGGTAGCCGCGGGCCGCACCCGCGTCAGAAACAACCATCACCGGTCACCGCTTCCCCGAGAGTTGTCGCCCACCAGGGCGAGGAACGCGTCCTCCAGGCGGCGCCGGGGCACCACCCGGTCCACCCCGATGCCGGCGCGCACCAGCTCGGCCACCACCTCGCTGCGGGCCGTGCCGTTGGTGTCGACCACCAGCTGACCATCGCTCTCCGGCAGCACCCGTACGCCGTGCAGGCGGTCCAGCACCACCCGCGCCGCCGCCGGGTCGCTGACGTCGAAGAGCACACTCGGCGACTCGCCCACGATCTCCTCCACCGGCCCGGACGCCA
Organism: Micromonospora sp. NPDC049171; assembly: GCF_040648275.1. Classification (NCBI taxonomy): domain Bacteria; kingdom Bacillati; phylum Actinomycetota; class Actinomycetes; order Micromonosporales; family Micromonosporaceae; genus Micromonospora; species Micromonospora sp. NPDC049171. Next base: position 148,714 of record NZ_JBEZDJ010000018.1, on the reverse strand, counting down.
CGATCCGGCCCTTGTTCACCACCACGGCGTGCGTGCAGGTCTGTTCCACCTCGGCCAGCAGGTGGCTGGAGACCAGCACCGCCCGACCGTCGGTGGCGTAGCGCTGGAGCACCCGGCGCATCTCGGCGATCTGCGGCGGGTCGAGCCCGTCGGTCGGCTCGTCCAACACCAGCAGCTCGGGCAGGCCCAGCATGGCCTGGGCGATGGCGAGGCGCTGGCGCATACCGTGGCTGTAGTTCTTGATCCTCCGCTGCACGGAGTCACCCAACCCGGCGATCTCCAGGGCCGCGTCGAACTGGGCGTCCTCCCACGGCCGGCCGGTGGCTCGCCAGTACGCCTTCAGGTTGTCCAGACCCGACAGGTGCGGCAGGAAGCCGGGCCCCTCGACAAGCGCGCCGATCCGGGACAGCACCGGTGAGCCGGGCACCAGCCGACGACCGAAGACGTAGATCTCCCCGGCGGTCGGCTGGGTCAACCCCATCAGCACCCGCAGGGTGGTGGTTTTACCGGCGCCGTTGGGCCCGAGCAGACCCACGACCTGACCGGGGTGCACCTCGAAGTCCACGTTCGACACCGCCACGAAGCCGTCCGCGTACTCCTTGCGCAGTGCGCGCACGGCCAGCGGCGTGTCCGCGTACTCCGGATGCACCGACCGGTCCTGGCGGCGATGCCGGCGGCGGAGCACGGCGACGACCACGACGAGCCCGATCACGATGGCGGCGAGCAGGCCGGCGAGCACCCAGCGCCAGATCGTCGCCGCGGTGGGGATCGGCTCGCCGCTGACCGTGGGCAGGCTGACCGCGCCGTCCGCGGCCACCGTGTAGACGGTCGGTTCGGCGGGCGTGGTGTACGCCTGGTCGGAGGTGGCCACCACCAGGCGCAGCCGGTGCCCGGCCTCCACCCGGCGGACGATCCCGGGCAGCGTCACGGTGACCGGGCGGGCGTCCTGCACCTGTTGCGGCAGGCCGGTGAGCCGGATCGGGGCGACCAGCCCGTTCGGCAGGGTCGCCGTGCCGTCCTTGTCGACGTCGTAGAGCTTGACGAAGAGCACCGCCGAACCGGTCGGCGAGGCGGCCCGCAGGGTGATGGTGGGCGCACCTGCCACGTCCACCGCCTCGGCCAGCGGCGTCGACTCGAACCGGGCGTGTTGGCCGGGCACGTCGCCGGCCACGCCGTCCAGCAGCGAGGTGAGCCCGCCGGCGAACGGGATCGAGGAGATCGCGGCCGGGTTGCCGTTCGGTGGGTTCGCGATCGGCTGGGCGGGACCGGCGACCGTGACCTCCCGGCGGGCGTTGCCGGTCAGGCCCGGATAGTCGGCGCGGCGGAAGCCGGTGGCGACCAGTCCCCGGTCGAGCGCGTCGAAGCCGGCGATCCGCGACCAGGTGAAGTCGTCGCCGGGCACTTTGCCCTCGCCTTTGACGTAGTGGTCGAGCCACTGGACGGTCAGGAACTTCACCCGGTCCTCGTCCGAGCGGGGTCCACTGCCACCGTCGTGCCCGCCGGTGAACCAGGCGACCCGGACCGGGGTGCCGGTGGCGGCGATGCCCTTCGCGTTCGCGTCCGCCTCGCCGAGAGGAAAGAGCGTGTCCGCCTCGCCCTGCACCAGCAGGGTGGGCGCCTTGATCCGGTCCAGCACCCCGGCCGGGCTGGAGCGGCGCAGCAGGTCCACGGCCGCCTGGTCGGCCCGCCCGGTGGTGGCGATCCGCAGGTAGGCGGCGCACACGTCGGCGGCGAAGCGCCCGCAGGACGGGTCGGCCGCACCGGCCGGGGCACCACCGGGGCCGCTGCCCGGGCCGGCACCCGGTGCCGGGCTGGGTGGGCCGGCCGACGCGGGCGCGCCCTGCGGTTGGGCTGCGGTCTGGCCGGACAGGCCGGCCGGGCCGGAGCCCACGTTGCCGCCACCGCCGAAGAAGAGACCGGCCCAGCCCTTCTTGAACACGCCCTCGGTCGGCGCCCCACCGGTGCTCTCCGGCAGGAAGGCACGGGACAGGTCGTTCCAGGTGATCATGGGAACGATCGCGTCGACCCGACGGTCCTGGGCGGCCAGCAGCAGCGCGAGACCACCGCCGTACGAGCCGCCGACCACGCCGACCTTCGGGTCACCGGCGGCGTCGGTGCGGACCTCCGGTCGCGCGGCCAGCCAGTCCAGCAGCCGTTGCGCGTCGCGTACCTCGTAGTCCGGGCTGTCCAGGTGGATCTCGCCGCCGCTGCGGCCGAAGCCCCGCGCGGTCCAGGTGAGCACCGCGTAGCCGCGCCCGGCGAACTCCTCCGCGTCGGAGCGCACCGACTCCTTGGTGCCGCCGAACCCGTGTGCCAACAGCACCGCCGGGACCTGCCGACCGGACGACGCGTCGTCGGGCAGGTAGAAGGTCGTGTCCAGGTCCACCGGCTGGTCGTCGGACGGTCCGGAGCGGACGGTGAGCATCGCGCTCTCGGTGCGGACGCCCGGCCCCTGCGGCCACACCGCCCAGGTCACGGCGGCGGCCAGCAGCACGATGACCGCCGTTGCGGCGATCGCGCGACGGCGGGTGGGCAGGGCACGCCGGAACCACGCGGCCGGCGACGGCGATGTCATGCGGCACACGGTACGGCTCACAGCCTGAGCGTTGGCTGAGATCCGCCGTACGTCCGTCCGGTTGCCCCGATCGGTGCCCGGCCGGCTGCGAGCGCGCCTTGTCCGACGCGGCCCAGTGAGTTGAGTTCGGATCCCGTGAATTCCGATCTTTCACAGATTCCCCCTCAATCCCCACATGTCACACCCACTGACGAAACAGAGCGTGTCGGGAACGCGCGCAAATGGTGACGTTGCTCGAACTGACGCGAACCTGACTCGTCGACCGAGGTCAGAGCAGCGAGGGGTCGGTTAGTTTTCCGGTCCGGTGCACGGGACTTGTCGGGCCACCCGACACCGCGCCGATCCGCGCCCCCATGCCGGAGGAGACACACATGACAGTCCCCGCGCCGCGGGCCCGACGACGTCCGTCCACCCTGGGCCGACTGCTGCCGCTGCTCCTCATCGGGGCACTCCTGGCCCCGGTGGGTCTGCTCGGCACGTCCGCCTGGCGGCAGACCACCGCCGACCGGGACCTGGCCGTTCGGGAACGGCTCGGCGTGCGGTACCTCACCGCTCTGGGCTCGGTCACCGACGCCCTGGTCGAGGCCCAGTCCGCCGCGGTCAACAACCGACAGGTGTCCGGCGACGCGCTGAACCGGGCGGTCGAGGAGGCCGCAGCGGTGGACGCCCGCATCGGCACCGAGCTGCTCAGCCAGGAACGCTGGGCCGGGGTGCGAGCCAAGCTGGAGGCACTGCGCGGGCGCAGCCCCGCCGACCCAGAGTCCGCCTACACCGCGTACGGGGAGGTGTCGGACCTGCTGCTGGCGCTGCACCGCAAGGTCCGGGAGAGCTCCGGGCTGGTCCGCGATCCCGTCGCCGACTCCTACTTCCTGCAGGACAGCGCCGGCCAGGAGCTGCCCGAGGCGGTGGTGGCCGCCGGCCGGCTCGCCGATCTGGGCACGCTTGTCGCCCGCCGGCCAGCCGCCGAACAACCACGCGGCCTGCTGGAGCTGACCGGTCTGCGGGTGGCCGCCCTGGCACCCGCCGGTAACGCCGTCGACAACCTGCGTTCCGCCGTGGACGGCTCGGAGAGCACCGATCTCGGCGCCAACGTGCTGACCCCGCTGGACACCTACCAACGCTCGGTGGAGGCGCTGGCCGCGTACTCGGCCCCGGCCCGGGGCACGAGCGTGGTGGACCCCGGCCAGCTGAGCGCCGCCGGGCTCAACACGCACCGCGCGGCCCGCCAACTTCAGCCGGTCATCCTCGCCGAGCTGGACGCCCTGCTCGTCGAGCGCATCGATGAACTCGACCGGGACCGCTGGCAGACCGCCGCGGCGACAGCGCTCGCCGTGCTGTTGCTGGGCTGGCTCGCCGCGCTGCTGTTCGCCGCCCGCGGTCGGGCCCGACGCCGGGCCACCATGGCCGCGACCCACGCGGAGACCGCCGACACCCCGCCACCGGCGGATGCCTGGCAACCAGTGCCGGGCGACCTGCGCGGGCTGCAACCCGCCGGTACGGCCCGTGACCCGGAGCCCGCACAGTGGGGGGCCTTCGATGCTGCTCGGTAGGCTCCGGATCCGCGGCAAGCTCGCGCTGCTCGTGGTGATCCCGCTGCTCAGCATGGTCGGCCTGGCCGTGCCCGTGGTGCTCGACCGGGTGGCCGCGGCACAGCGGGCCAGCGACACCGCCGAGCGGGTACGGCTCGCCAGCCGGGTCGGCAGCCTGGTCCAGGACCTCCAGCAGGAACGCATCCTCTCGGTCGGTTTCCTGCTCGGCCGGGTCGAGCGCAGCGAGGTGGTCCGCAAGTCCGCCGACGTGGACGACCGGGTGGCCGACCTGCGGGCCGGCGGGAGCGACGCGCTGACCGACCAGGTCGACAACGCCCTGGACGGGGTGTCCAGCCTCATCGACCTGCGCACGTCCGTGCTGGCCCGGGTCGCCAACCCGGGCCAGGTGATGGAGGCCTTCGGCCCGGTGAACGTGGGGCTGATCGAGTCGCTGCGGCTGGCCTTCGGTGTGAACACCGAGACGTTGCCGGGTCGTCAGGTGCTCGCCCTCGACGGGCTGCTGCGCGTCGACGAGGGCCTGGGCGCCTGCGCCACCCTGAGCCTGCTGGTCAAGGCGATCGGCAGCTCGGACACCATCACCGGGTACGTGGCGTGCATCGCCGCGCTCATGGTCGACAACTCGCGCTTCCGTAGCCTGATCACGCCCGAGCAGCTCAAGGTGGCCCAGCTCAACGACGCGGCAGTGGCCGCGCGTACCAGCTCGGACTTCCTGGTCACCAGCGCCCGGGACCCGGCCGCAGCGGTCCGCGACGTGCCGCTGGAGGCGCTCTTCCCGGCCGTCCGCACGATGATCCGGCTCGGTCAGTTCGTGGAGAAGAAGCTGGTCGCCGACGTGCTCACCGAGGTGACCGCCGACCAGCGGCGCGCGCTGACGGCCGCGTACCTGGTCGGTGCCGCGGCGGCACTGATCCTGGCGTTGGTGGTGCTGCTCAGCGCGGCGGTCGCGCGGACGGTGGCCCGACCGCTGACCCGCCTCACCCACTCGGCCGACCGGGTCGCCCGGGTCGCCGAGGCCGAGCTGGTCCGGGTCACCGACGACGAGGGGGAGAGCCCACAGCCCATCCGGCTGGAGCCGGTGGACATCCGGGCCAACGACGAGATCGGCGACCTGGCGCGGGCCTTCGACCGGGTGCAGAGCACCGCCGCGCGGCTGGTCGAGCGGCAGGTCGCCGGCCGACGCAACGTGGCGCAGATGTTCGGCCACGTCGGGCGGCGCACCCAGAACCTGGTGGGCCGGCAGATCGCACTCATCGACCGGCTGGAGCAGCAGGAGGCCGACCCGGGTCGGCTGGAGCACCTGTACCGGCTCGACCACATCTCCAGCCGGTTGCGGCGCAACGCCGGCAGCCTCGTGGTGCTCTCCGGCTCGGCCGGTGCCGACGCCCACACCGCACCGGTGCCGCTGGCCGACGTGGTCCGGTTGGCGCTCGGCGAGATCGAGGACTACACCCGCGTGGAGGTGCGGGTGCCGGCGGGCATCTCGGCCGCGCCGGCCGTGGTCGGTGACCTCATCCTGGCGCTGGCCGAGCTGATGGAGAACGCCACAGCCTTCTCCCCGCCGCACACCCGGGTGCTGGTCACCGCCGAAACGTCCGGCATCGGCGCGCGGATCACCGTCGTGGACCACGGCATCGGCATGGGTGAGCAACGGCTGGCCGAGGAGAACGCCCGGTTCACCCGCCGGGAACGGCTCGACCTGGCGCCGACCGAGGTGCTCGGTCTCTTCGTGGTGGGCCGGTTGGCCCGCCGCCACGGCTGGCAGGTGGGCCTGGCCGCCACCGCCGGCGGTGGGGTGACGGCATACCTGGAGATCCCGTCGGCGGCACTGGTGCTGCGCCGCGCCGACCGGGCCGGGAGCACCGTCGCCCGGGCCGCGGTGCCGGAACGGGACAGGCGTACGGCGGCAGCGTCCGATCGCGGCGCGCGGTCCAGCACGGCGGCCGCCGCCGAGCCAGCCCGCTTCGACTCGGACCTGCTCAGCCGGGCCACTCGCAGCCTGGACGCCAGCCCGTCCTGGAACGCGTTCGGCTCCGGCCAGCCACCGCAGCCCGACCCCGCGCCCCCGGAGCCGGCGCGGTCGGGCTCGCCGAGCACGCCGCGGATCCGGCAGCGGGTGCCCGGGGCCAGCCTGCACGCCGCCGCCGCACCGACCCGGCCGGTGGACGCCACCGGCGCGGACCCCGCCGCCGCCCGCGCGCTTGTCGAGGCGTTCCAGGCCGGTGTACGCCGGGCCGAAATGCACACCGTCGACCTGCCGAGCACACCCGGTGGCGTCGGCCCGACGGCGGCCGGTGGCGTCGGCCCGTCCGACACCACAGCGGATCGACCCCGACTGAGCCGACGGGTGCCGGGGGCGAACCTCACTGTCGTCCCGGCCTGTCAACCGCTCAGTACGCACCTCGGTGACCCGGCCGAGGTCCGCAAACTCATCACCGACTTCGAGGAGGGCGTCGCCCGCGCTCTCCGCGAAGTCAGCCCAGACCGCCGGAACGAAGAAGGATCATCACGGTGACCAGCCCCTTCCTGCACGAAAACATCGACCAGAGCCAGTCCGGTGCCAACGGGGACCTCAGCCCGGAGGCCCGTACGTTCAACTGGTTGCTGGACTCCTTCACCTCCGGCACCGCTGGTGTCCTGGAGGCGATCGCGGTCTCCTCGGACGGCCTGTTGATGGCCATGTCGGCGATCAAGGACCGGTCCAACGCGGAACGGTTGGCCGCGGTGGTCTCCGGGATGACGAGTCTCGCCGGTGGGGCGGCCAGTTGGTACGCGCTCGGCGGCCTCAACCGGGTGATCGTCGACATGGCCGACGGCTACCTGCTGATCAGCGCGATCAGCAGTGGTTCCGTGCTCGGGGTGGTCGCCGACCGGTCGGCCAACCTGGGCACCGTCGCGTACGAGATGACGCTCTTCGCCGGTCGGGCCGGTGGTGCCCTGACCCCGCGGCTGATCGTCGAGTTGAAGAACGCCGCTCAGCAGTGACCCCCGACCTCGCCGGCGAGGACCCGGACCCGGAACCGACGGTCCGGATCCGTCCGTACCTGCACACGGCCAGCCCGACCGAGGCCGACGTGGTGGAGACACCGGCGCAGCCGGAGCCGGAGTCGGGTGGCGGTCGCCCGGCCGGCCCCCGCCCGTTCGTGCTCACCTCCGGCCGGGTCGCGGGTGCCGACCCGGCGATCGGCTTGGAGACGCAGGTGACCGCCCGTACGGACAGCGGCTGGTCGACCGGGCCAGCCGGTGCCCTGCTGGCACCGGAGTTCCAGGCGATCATCGCGCTCTGCGCGGAACCGATCTCGGTCGCCGAGATCTCGGCCCGCGCCCGGTTGCACCTCGGCGTGACGCGGGTCCTGGTCGGCGACCTGCGGGCGGCCGGACACCTGGACGTGCACGTCACCGACACCAACGACGCCGTCGACCCCGACCTCATCCTGCGAGTGATTGATGGACTCCGTGCGATCTCCTGAATGGCCGGTCGCCCCGCTCGGCGGGGTTGCCGGAAACAGCGCCGCCGGCCGTTACGCGGTGCCGGGCACCGGGCCGGTCATCGGGCGTGCCGGTCCACCGCCGCCGCCGTACCAGCCGCCGTCCGGCGCGGGAGCGTCGGCGCCGCCGGTCGGCAAGCCGGCGGCGCCGCCGATCCCGGTCAAGATCCTGGTGGCCGGTGGGTTCGGGGTGGGCAAGACCACCACCGTGGGTGCGATCTCCGAGATCGCTCCCCTGACCACCGAGGCCGAGATGACGAGCGCCGGGATCGGCGTGGACGATCCGGGTGTCCGCTCCACCAAGACCACCACGACTGTGGCGATGGACTTCGGCTGCGTGACCATCGACCGCAGCCTGAAGCTCTATCTGTTCGGCACGCCCGGGCAGGCCCGGTTCGGCTTCATGTGGGACGACCTGGCCCGGGGGGCGCTCGGCGCGCTTGTGGTGGTGGACAGCGCCCGGCTGGACGACTGCTTCCCGGCGATCGACTTCTTCGAGCGGGCCGGGCTGCCGTTCGTGGTCGGGGTCAACGCCTTCGACGGGCGGTTGGCCCTGGAACTCGGCGAGATCCGCTGGGCGCTGGCCATCGGCGACCATGTGCCCCTGGTGCAGTTCGACGCCCGGGACCGACTGTCGGTGCGGGACGCCCTGTTGGTCGTCCTGGACCGTGCGCTGGAACGTGCCACCCGGGAGAGACAGGCCTGAGCCGACCGGCTCGGGCCGTGACGGGAAGAGGTGATCTGGTGAGGGGCGACCTGGACGAGACGCTGGCCCGATTGGCCCGGCGCGAGGAGGCGCTGCGCCGGCGGGCCAACGACCGTGACGACACCGCGCCACCCTCGGGCCTTCCCGGTCCCGGCGGCGGCGATGCCCCGAGCGCCGGGCCGGGCCGTGGCGACGCCCCGAACGCCGAGCCGGGCCGTGGCGACGCCCCGAACGCCGGGCCGGCACGGCACGACGCCCGGCACGCGGGGGCGGACTCCCCGGGCGACGTGGCCGGGTGGGGGCCGGTCGAGGAGGTGGCCGAGGCGGTCCGTCAGGTCGTCGGCACCTATCCCGGGCTGGTCGTGACCGTGCAGGTGCAGCACGAGGGTCGGACGTACCCCCTGCGGGTCTCCTGGGACGGCCCGGACGTCACGGTCGGGCCGGTGCCGCCGACGGCGCCGGTGGAACCCCCGCCGGCGTGGCCCCTGTCCGGCCGGACGGTGCCCGGGTGGGCGCCCGGCCCGGACGGGTTGACCCCGGACCCGGCGGCCCGGTTGGCCGAGCTGATCCGGCGGGACCCGTCGTTGTTGGACGAGTTGGATCCGCGGCGCTGACCGGCGGGGCTGGCCGGCGGCGGCTACGGTCGGGCGGTGGCGCAACCCGACCTGACCCTGACGGCGAGCCTCCGGCCGGCCGCGCTGGACGCCCGACGGGGCATCGTGCGGCTGCATCCGGAGGCGCTGACCGCGCTGGGGCTGCGGCCCGGCGACCCGGTCCGGCTTGCCGGCCGCCGGGAGACGGCGGGGATCGTGGCGACCGCCGCGCCGGGCGCGAGCAGCGCCCTGCTGTACGCCGACGACCTCACGCTCGGCAACCTGGGCGTGCGCGACGGCGCTCAGGTGCGGGTCAGCCCGGTGCCGCTGGTGCCGGCGGGTCGGGTCGTCCTGGCCGGGCCGGTCGGGGTGGTCGCGGCGGTGAGCCCGGAGATGCTGCGGCTGGCACTGCTGGGCAAGGTGCTCACCGCCGGCGACGACGTGTCGCTGCTGCCGCAGGACGTGCTGCCGGACGCCTCGGTGCGCAGCCTCATCGAGGCGGCTCGGGGCAGCCTCGCCAACACTGTCGGTTTCGCCTGGACCAGCACCCTGCTCACCGTGCGCACGGTCGAGCCGGCCGCCGGCGCGCTGGTCACCATGGACACGGTGGTCGGCTGGGAGCACGGGCCGGCCACCCACGGCGGGCCCGTCGCGGTCGACGCCGAACGGGCGCGGCCGCCCCGGACGGCCGACGCGGCACCGAGGGCGGACCAGCCGGACGACGCACCGGACGTGGACGAGCTGCCCGGGTTGCGGGCCCAGGCCGAGGAGCTGACCGAGCTGCTCGACCTCGGCTTCCACCACCGGGAGGTGTTGGGTCGGCTGGGCACCACCATCTCGCTGGGGGTGCTGCTCGTCGGCCCGGCCGGCTCCGGGAAGTCGGCGCTGGTCCGGGCCGTGGCCACCCGCGTCGGTGCCCGCGTACATCCGCTGTGGGCACCCGAGCTGGCCGCGTCGACGAACCAGGCCGCCGCCGACCGGCTGCGCGGTGCGGCCACGGCGGCCCGAGCCGGCGGGCCGGCGGTGTTGCTGGTCAGCGACGTCGAGGCGCTCGCACCGGCGGACGAGCCCGGCCCGGTGGCGACGGTGTTCCGCCAGGTGCTCGCGGAGTGCGTCCGGGCCGGTGTCGCGGTGGTCTGCGCCACCGGCCGGCCGGAGGCGGTCGACCCCGCGCTGCGCGCACCCGACCTGCTGTCGCTGCGGATCAGCATTCCCCTTCCCGACCAGGCGTTACGCCGCGAACAGCTCACCGTGCTGACCCGGCAGGTGCCGTTGGCCGACGACGTCCGCCTGGACGAGGTGGCCGCGCGTACCCCCGGGTTCGTCGCGGCGGACCTGGCCGCGTTGGTCCGGGAGGCCGGGGTACGCGCGGCACTGCGGCAGAAGTCCGCCGAGACGCCGACGGTGTCGATGGCGGACTTCACGGCCGCCCGGGAGGTGGTCCGGCCGACCACGATGGCGGCGTCGACGCTGGATCTGGCCTCGGTGACGTTGGACGACGTGGGTGGCCTGGACGAGGTCAAGCAGACGTTGACCGAGTCGGTGTTGTGGCCGTTGACCTACCCGGACACCTTCGCCCGGCTCGGGGTGCAGCCGCCGCGCGGCGTGCTGCTCTACGGGCCACCGGGCTGTGGCAAGACCTACCTGGTCACCGCGCTGGCCGGATCGGGGCGAGCCAACGTGCTGTCGGTGAAGGGCGCGGAGTTGCTCTCCAAGTGGGTCGGCGAGAGCGAGCGCGCGGTCCGCGAGCTGTTCCGCCGGGCCCGGGAGGCGGCCCCCACCCTGATCTTCCTGGACGAGGTGGACGCCCTGGCGCCGGTACGCGGCCAGGCCACCGACGGAGGCACCACGGACCGGGTGGTCGCCGCACTGCTCACCGAGTTGGACGGGGTGGAGACGTTGCGCAACGTGGTGGTGGTCGGTGCGACCAACCGCCCCGACCTGGTCGACCCGGCGCTGCTGCGGCCGGGCCGGTTGGAGCGGCTGGTCTACGTGCCACCGCCGGACGGTCCCGCCCGTGCGGAGATCCTGCGAGCCGCGTCCCGGCAGGTGCCGCTGGCACCGGACGTCGACCTCGGCGCCCTCGGCGACGAGCTGGCCGGCTTCTCCGCGGCGGACTGCGCGGCACTGGTCCGGGAGGCGGCGCTGGCCGCGATGCGGGAGTCCCTCGCCGCCGCCACGGTCACCGCTGGGCACGTGGCGACGGCACGGGCACGGGTGCGCCCCTCGTTGGACCCGGCTCAGGTCGCCGCGCTGGCCGCGTACGCCGCCCGGCGGGGTTGACCACCCCGCCCAACCTTTTGGCAGCTCCGGAGTGTTCTTAGGGCGTCACACTCCTCTGTGGAGAAGTCCACATGGACGTCAGGCGGTGTTCCTTGCGAAAGCTGCTGTCTCTTTTCTTCGTCCCCGTGCTCGCGGCGGCGACCCTGGTCACGGCCGGTGCGCCGGCGACCGCCCATCCAGCTAAGCCGTTCCCGGCCCGGATCGCCCTGCCGGACGGTTTCACCCCGGAAGGGTTGACGATCGGTCGCGGCACCACGGTGTACGTCGGTTCCGTCCTGGACGGTGCGGTGTGGCGGGGTGACCTACGGACCGGGCGCGGCTCGGTGCTGATCCCGGGCACCCCGGGCACCGCCAAGGCAGGGCTCAAGATCGACCCGCGGGGCCGGCTCTGGACCGCCGACTTCACCGGCGGCGGGGCCAGCGTGTACGACCCGGGCAGCGGGGCCCGGCTGGCCCACTACCAGTTCACCACCGACCCCAACAGCCTGGTCAACGACATGGTGGTCACCAAGCGGGCGGTCTACTTCACCGACTCCACCCGGCCGGTGCTGTACGTGGTGCCGCTGGGCCCGGGCGGCCAACTGCCGGCCCCCACCGCCTTCCGGGTGCTGTCGCTCACCGGTCCGGGCGCGACGCCTGACGCGTTCAACAACGGGATCGTGGCGCTTCCGGACGGTGACCTGCTCGTCGCGCAGATGTTGACCGGCCAACTCGTCCGCGTCGACCCGCGCACCGGAGGCAGCCGCGTCTTCGGTCTCGGCGGCTACTCGGTGGACCGGGCCGACGGGCTGGTGCTGCGCGGTCGCACCCTCTACGTGATCCGGAACCTGAGCAACGTCATCGCGGTGGTCCGGCTGAACGCCGGCTACACCGCCGGGGTGGTGCAGCGGGAGATCACCGGTCCGCAGCTACGGTCACCGGCCACCGGTGACCTGCTCGGCTCGGCGCTGTACGTGGTGAACGGCCGGTTCGACGTGGAGCCGACGCCGACCACCGACTTCGACATCGTCCGGGTGCCGGCCTGATCCAGGCGGTCGGCGGTGGCCCGCGCGGTCGCCGCCGACCGGCCCGCCGGTACGCCGCAGAGCGCCGGCCTTAGTCCAGGCAGATCTCGGCGCGTACCTTGCCGTCGTCCTCGTGCAGTTTGGCCCCGCAGGTGCGCAGCACGGCGACCGCGCCGACGTTGTCCGGGGTCGTCTCGGCGACCACCACCCGCATGCCCGCCCGAGCGGCGGCGTTCAGCAACTCCCGCAGGGCAGCCGCGCCGATCCCCTGCCCGCGTGCCGAGCGCCCGAGCCACATTCCCGTCTCCACCGTGCCGGGCTCGTCACAGCGTGTCATCCGGACCATGCCCAGCACCTCGCCGCCGACGACGATCGCGTACATCTGCGATCGGGTCGGGCCGTCCAGCCCGCCGAAGCTCGCCCGGTGGAACTCCCGAAACGCCTCTCGGCGGGCGAGGGACCAGCCGGCGGGGGCCTCGACCGGAGGCATCACGTCACTGGGTTCCGCCTCGGCAGCCGCTACGGAGAGCAACGGCTCCAGGTTCTGCTCGTCCACCGGCTCCAGCCGGACCGCACCCGCCACGTGCCGCAGTCTGCCGCCCTCATCGGCCGAAGTCCACCCTATTCGCCATCCACTGGCGGTCCGGCCAGCGGTACCGGCCGGTCGGGCGGGCGCGGTGTTCCACATCACGCTCTGTTGTCACCCGACCGGGTGTCAGGGTGTGGAAACCGCCGGTCCGAACTCGCAGAACACCACCGACGCGTCGTCGGTGGGCTTGTGCCGACGCAACCGGTCGGGATGCTCGCGCTCGGCGGCCCGGACCCGGTCGAGCAACGCGCCCGGCCCCTGGGCCTCCAACAGGTCCAACAGGCCGGCCCAGTCGGTGAGCGCGAACTGCTCCACCGCGCTGGACGCGCCGTCGCTGAGCAGTGCCGCCCGGCGGATCGCCGCCGGACCTCGCCGGGGCTTCGTCCCGGTCACCGCGTGGAAGGCCGCGTCCGGGTAGGCAGCCGCCACCCAGTAGCCGTGGGTGCGGTTCATCCGTTCCCGCTGGACGCTCACGGCGTGCCGGAACCGGGTGACCGGGTCCGCCGAGCCACCCGGCACGGCGGCCACCGTCTCCCGCAGCTCGGCCATCGCGGTGTCCAGCCGGTTGTCGGTGACCACGCTGACCTGACCACCCGCGTCCAGGACCAGGGGGCTGTCGCAGAGCACCAGGTAGTCCACCTGGTCACCGCAGTCGCGCAGGAGGCAGACCGTGCTGGACGGGGTGCCCGGATGGTCCAGGTCGCACTGCCCACCGTGGTCGGCACGGACCGCGAGGATGGCGGCGGCCAGGTTGCTGGTCAGCCGCGCCGCCGGGCGGACCGCCTCGGCGACGCCGATCCGGGCGGCCAGGTGCCGGACGTACCACTCCGGCCCGTGCACACAGCCGGTGTCGAAGCCCTGCGGCACCGTCGCGCCGTCCAGGACGCCGACCAACGGGCCGACCTGGAAGACGAGGTCCTCGTTGACCGGCCGGCCCGGTGCCGGCGCCGACGCGGAGCGCACCCGCATCACCGGCGCCGGCCCCGGTACACCTGTCGGGTCAGCGCTGTCGGAGGTCGTCGACGGCCGCATGCGTCTCTCCCTGCACCTGACCGGCGGCCGAACGGCCCTGGTCGCGTACGGCGGACACGCCCTGCTGGGCGCTGGACCGCACCGACTGTGCCGCCTGCTGTGCGGGCTCACGCAGGTTGTCCTGCATCTGGTGGCCCACCTGGCTCGCCTGCCCCCGCAACTGATCGGAGTGCTCGCTCACCATGTCGCGGGCTCGTCCGGCGAGTTGCCGCTCGCGGCCGCTCGGCGGAATCAGCGAGGCGGCCAGCAGACCGACACCGAAGGCGACCAGGCCGGCAGCCATCGGGTTGCCCTGCGCCTGCTCGCGGGACTGCTGCCCGAGTGAACGGGTCTCGTCGCGGACCGAGCCAGCCGCGTGCGACATTCGCTGGCCGGTCTCCTGCCCCAGATGACTTGAGCTGCCCATCATCTTCTCCTTCGCTCGGGTGAACGCGTCCCGGGCCTGCCCGACACGGTCACCGGCGATCCGACGCGGGTTGACCCTGTCGGTCAGCGCGTCGACGTCACTGCTCAACTCGTTGCGGGTGGTCTCGATCTCCCGCCGGATCCGATCCGGATCACTGGACATGATCTGTTCCCTCCCGACTCGTTCACCGACCCCGCAGAGCGCCCGGCATCTCCCGGGCGGTCTGCTGTGTCCTGGGCAGCACCGCACGTGCCCGCTTCAGCTGGGTCCTGGCGTTGATGAAGAGACCGCCGGCCACGGCGGCCCAGAGGACAGCGACGATCAGCGCCGCCCATCCCTGGTCCATCGTGTTGGACAGCCCCCACCACAGGGCGAACGACACGAAGAGCACCGCCAGGAACCCGGCCACCCCGGCACCGCCGAACATGCCGCCGGCCTTGCCGGCCTGGCTGACCTCCTCGCGGAGTTCGGCCTTGGCCAGCTCCACCTCCTTGCGCACCAGGGTGGACATGTCCCGGGTCACGTCGCCCAGCAGCTCGCCGACCGAGGCCTGGGTCCGTTCCTTCTCCGGGGCGCTCACGGGGCCACCCCACCGGGCAGGTCCCGCGCTGGTTCGCTCGCGGGCGAGACGTTCTGCGCCCGTGCCGTCCCCACGTACGGCTGATCAGGCTCCGCAGGCGTGCCCTGGGGCTGGGACGGCCCGCCGGGTGTGCTCCCGCCTCCACCGTTGCCGGATGGCGGCGCGGTCAGACCACGGGTGAGCCGCCCGACCAGCAGCCCGGCCACCGCCGCGCCCGCGAGGAACGTCCCCGGGTGGCGCCGCGCGTACGTGCGTACCTCGTCGAGCACCTCACCCGGCTCGCGCTCGTCGAGCCATCCGGCGGCCTGCTGGGCGGCGTCGGCCGCCTTGCGTACCACCTGACCGGCCAGCCCGGAATCGCCGTCCCGCTCGGCCATCGAACCGAGGTTCTGGCCCAGGTCGCGAAGTCCTTCGGCGGCCCGCCGCTGCTGCGTCTGCGCCTGGTCACGAAGCTGTCCACCGGCCTCGCCGGTCAACTGCCGGGCCTGTCGCCGCGCCTCTGCGGCCACCTGCCCGCCCTGCTCGGCGGCGGCATGGGCGACCTGACCACCGGCCTGGGTGGCCTGCTGCCCAACCCGGGAGGCCTCCTGCCTGGCCTGCTGCGCTCTACCGCTCGGCGATCCGCCCTGGTTCGTTGCCGTCATCCCCCGCTCCCTTCCTGAGTCCGGGGTCGCCTGGCGGCCCCAGAACGCCTCCCGCCTACCCGCCTGACCAGCCGACATGCGGAGGCGGGCCGGCAACTGACTGCGCGATCTTGCATTTTGTGCCCGGGCAAATGCCCGCAAAAGCCGTGGAACGGCGACAGAAAGTGCAAGATTGCGGGGTGGGTCAGCGGCGGCGGTTGCGGGCGCGCGACGAGCGCAACCGGCGGAGCCGGCCGACCAGTAGCGGGTCGGCGGCCAGCGCGGCCGGGTTGTCGAGTAACCCGTTGAGCAGCTGGTAATAGCGGGTCGAGGAGATCCCGAAGGTGTCTCGGACGGCCTGCTCCTTGGCGCCCGCGTGTCGCCACCACTGCTGTTCGAAGGCGAGGATGGCCCGTTCCCGCTCGGTCAGCCCGGGTGTTGGCACGCTTGGCGCGACGTCGGCCCCGTCGTCCAGCTCGGTGTCATCGGTGTTCTCGATGGGCGGCACCGGCCGCGGCGTCGGAACCGCCGGCGCGACGGCACCCGGGACGTCACCCCGACGAGCGTCGGTGGACGGCTCGGGGGCGGCCGGGGTGGCGTCGGCGGACATGGCACTCAGCCTAGCCAGGGACGACCTGGGTCGCACCAGCCGGCGCGGCCGGTAGCCCCAGCGTCGCGGCAGGTGGCCCGTACCCACGAACACACGGAGGCCCCCGACATCTCCCGAGCCGGGGACCTCCGTGCCGAACGCGGAAACTACGAGATGTCGCGGCGACGCATCACCCAGAGCGACGCCCCGAGGATCACCACCACGGCGACCGAGAGCAGGATCGAGGACTGCTGCCAGGTGATGTCCATCGTGGCCGGCTTGCACTCCCCGCTGAAGGTCGCGTTGCAGGAGTTCCAGTCCTCCAGCTTTACCGTCTTCGTCATCCAGGCCAGCATGTACGTCGGCAGCAGCCATGCCTCGGCGAACCGCACGCCCGCCATGGAGAGCAGGATGCCCAGGCCGAACTGGCCGACCACCATCACCGCCACCACGCCACCGAGGGCCATCGCGGTGTGCCGGCCCAGCGAGGCCAGGGCGAAGCCGATGGTGGTGACCACCAGCACCAACACCAGCCCCCGCACGCCGGTCAGGACTGACGACTGCCAGGCACCGGAGGTCATCTTCTCGGTGGTCCCCCGGAAGTTGGCGATCGCCCAGAACCCGGCGAACCACAGCACCGCGGCGGGCAGCGTCACCGCCAGCATGCCGGTGAGCAGCGCGGCCAGCTTGGTGAGCAGGACGGTGAGCCGCTTCGGCCGCCAGAGCAGCAGGTTCATCATGCCGCCGGTGCTCCACTCGGCGCCGACGAAGGACGCGCCGACCACGAACCCGACCAGGGCGAAGATCGCCGCGAACGGAATCAGCGTCTCGTCGAACGTCTCCCGGAAGTTGAACGTCGAGGGCAGGAACCATTCCGCCGAGATCTGATCGCGGGACGGCGGTGTGATCACCGAGCAGTCTTCCGGGTAACGGCCGTCGTTCGTCGTGCCGGCCGTCTTGGCCTGCTCGCACGCGACTCGCTCCTGCTCGCTCCAGCGCACCTGCTGCTGGTACTGCTGGTCGGCCTCCCGCTCGGCCTGCGCGTACTGCGCCGCGCCGATCTTCTGGTTGGTGAAGAACACCCCGACCACCACCGCGGCCAGCACCAGCAGGCCGAGCAGAGTCATGTACCTGCTGAACCGCCGCTTGGTGAGCCGGCGCAACTCCGTACGAAAGAGGCTCACGCGCCCCACCCTCCTCCGGCGGGGCCGGGCTGAGCCGCCCCGCCGACGTGCATGGACTCGTCGACCTGCCGGTGCTGACCGGGGACCGGTGCGGTGGCGGTCAGTTCGAGGAAGACGCTCTCCAGATCGACGGCGATCGGCGCCAACTCGCTGACGTAGAGGTGCTGCTCGGCGAGCAGCCGCGTCACCGAGGCCGGCTTGTCGACGCCGGCCAGCATCAGATGGTCGGGGTGCTCGGTGACCTGGATCCCCGCCCGGGTGAGCGCCTCGGTGGCCGCCGGCAGGTCGCTGGCCGCCTCCAGCCGGATCCGGACGGCACTCGACGAGTGCTGTGCGAGCACCTCGTCGACCGGGCCGAAGGCGACCCGCCGACCCAGCGAGATGATGGTGACCGAGTCGCAGATCAGCTGGATCTCGCCGAGGATGTGGCTGGACAGCACCACTGTCATCCCGGATTCGGCGAGGGTGCGCATCAGCCCGCGCATCTCCCGGATGCCGCCCGGGTCGAGGCCGTTGGCCGGTTCGTCGAGGATGAGCAGCTTCGGGTTCTTCAGCAGGGCGGACGCGACCGCGAGCCGCTGCTTCATGCCCAACGAGTACGTCTTGACCCGCTCGCCGGCCCGGTCGCGCAGCCCGACGAGCTCCAACACCTCGTCGACCCGGACGGCCGGCACCTCGCCCGCCCCGGCCAGCAGGGACAGCGTGTCCCGGGCCGAGAAGTGCGGGAAGAACTGCGGGCTCTCCACGATCGCGCCGACCTGGCCGGCGACCGTGGGCAGCGCGTCGGGCACGTCGTGCCCGAGCAGTGACATCCGGCCGCCGTCGGGTCGGATCAGGCCGAGCAGGGTACGCAGCGTGGTGGTCTTGCCGGACCCGTTGGGGCCCAGGAAGCCGTGCACCTGCCCTGCCTCGACCCGCATGTCGAAGCCGTCGAGCGCGTTGCGGGTGCCGCGTCGACGACTCTTGTACGTCTTGCGTAGACCTTCGATCTCCAGGACAGCTGGCAAGCTGCACCTCCCCCGATGGGTGGGCGTGACAGCCGACACCATACGCGGTATGCAGGCACGCGCAATACGCGGTATGCATCGACGCGCCGAAGGGGCTCATTCATCGACGGAGCGTGACCGCTCAGGCGCAGATCACCTGTACGCCCGCGACGCGGAACGCGTCCACCACCTCCGGGGCGGCACCCGAGTCGGTCACCAGCGTCTCGACCCGCTCGATCGGACAGATCCGGGCGAAGGCGTGACCCCCCAGCTTGGACGAATCCGCGATGATCACCACGCGTTTCGCCCGGGCCACCATCAGGTTGTTCATCGCGGCCTCCCCCTCGTGGTGGGCGGCCGCGCCGAGGTGCGGATCGATCGCGTCCACGCCGAGCAGCGCGACGTCCAGGGTGACCTCGCGCAGCAGCGCCCCGCCCAGCGGGCCGACCAGCTCGAACGACTTCGGGCGCACCACCCCGCCGGCCACCACGACCTTCATCCGCGACCGGACCAGCAGCTCGTTGGCGATGTTCAGCGCGTTGGTCACCACGGTGAGCTGGGCGCCCTCGGCACTGGTGTTCAGGTCCGGGCGCACGGCGAGCGCCCTGGCCACCTCGGTGCTGGTGGTGCCGCCGTTCAGGCCGACCACGGTGCCCGGCGTGACGAGCGCCGCCGCGGCCGCCCCGATCCGCTGCTTCTCGGCCGAGTGCTTGGCCGTCTTGTAGCGCAGTGGCAGGTCGTACGACACGCCGTTGGCGACCGCGCCACCCCGGGTCCTGGTGATCATCTGCTGTTGGGCGAGCTGGTCGAAGTCACGCCGGATGGTGGCCTGGGAGACGTCCAGCCGCTCGGCTGCCGCCTCGACGCTGACCCGGCCGTTGTCGGTCAGCATCTCGAGCAGGGCGTTCCATCTGGCGTACCGGTCCACCGCGGGGGCCCTCCAGTGACACGGACGGTGATTGATTGCGTGCACACTAGTGCGCGAAACTAGGCTGGCGCAAAAGACTGACCTGCGCGATCGGGTGGTCGGTTGCCACGGCCACCGGCGTTCGCGCAGAATGACGCGCGAAATACGTGCCTAACGAGCCGTATTGCGCACCGGTCGCCTCTGCGAGGAGTTTTCCCATGGCGTACGTGCACGCGGAGATCGCGAGCCAGCCCGACTGCTGGCGGGAGGCCGCCGAACTGGCCGGCGTCGTCCACGGTGACCTGCCACGCCCCGGCGAGCGGGTCGCCGTCGTCGGTTGCGGCACGTCGTGGTTCATGGCGATGGCGTACGCGGGCCGCCGCGAGCAGGCCGGCCAGGGCGAGACCGACGCGTTCCAGGCATCCGAGTTCCCCGCTGGCCGCCGCTACGACCGGTTGATCGCGATCACCCGCTCCGGCACCACCACGGAGGTGCTGGAGCTGCTCGCCGCGCTGCGCGGGACGACCCCCACCACCGTCATCGTCGGTGACCCGGCGTCGCCGGCCGTCGACCTGGCCAGCGCCGTGGTGACCATGCCCTTCGCCGACGAGCGGTCGGTGGTGCAGACCCGCTTCGCGACCAGCGCACTGGCCCTGCTCCGGGCGCACCTCGGCGACCCGGTGACCGCGCTCGCCGCGGACGCCGAAGTCGCGGTGCGATCCCCGCTGCCGATCGACCCGGCCACCATCGGGCAGGTCACCTTCCTCGGTCGGGGGTGGACTGTCGGGCTGGCCCAGGAGGCAGCGCTGAAGTGCCGTGAGGCGGCCACCTTCTGGGCCGAGGCGTACCCGGCGATGGACTACCGGCACGGCCCCATCTCGGTCGCCGCACCGGGCCGGCTGGTGTGGGCGTTCGGCGAGCTACCCGACGGGCTCCCCGAGGACGTGGCCGCCACCGGCGCGGCCTTCGTGCACAGTCGCACGCACGGTTGGCGCACGGTGCTGGGCAGTTGGTCCGCCGGTCGTACACCTGTCGACCCGATGGCCGACCTCATCCTGGCGCAACGCTTCGCGGTCGCGCTGGCGACCAGCCGGGGCCTCGACCCGGACGCGCCCCGACACCTCTCCCGGTCGGTGGTGCTGGCGTGACCGGCGGCGACGCCGGGCCCGCCGACCAGGTCGTCGTCGCGCTGGATGTGGGCGGCACCGGCATGAAGTGCGCCCTGGTCAGACCGGACGGCGTCGCGGTAAGCACCGAGCGGCACCCCACCCACGCCGCGCGCGGCCCGGCCGCCGTGGTCGACACGATCCTGGACGTGGCCGACGGGCTGGCCGCCAAGGCCCGCGCCGACGGGCTCACCCCGATCGCCGTCGGCATCGCCGTACCCGGGGTGGTGGACGAGGCGCGCGGCGTGGCGGTCTGGTCGGCGAACGTGGGCTTTCGGGACGTACCCCTGCGGGACCTGGCGGTGGCGCGGCTCGGCCTGCCCACGGCGCTCGGCCACGACGTGCGCGTCGGTGGTCTCGCCGAGGCCCGCCTCGGTGCTGGACGCGGCACCGGGCAGGTGCTGTTCGTGGCGATCGGCACCGGCATCGCCGCCGCGCACGTGGTCGACGGCTCGGCCGCGACGGGCGCGCACGGCGCCGCCGGGGAGATCGGCCACATCCTGGTCCGGCCCGACGGCCCCCGCTGCGGTTGCGGTCGACCCGGCTGCCTGGAGGCGGTCTCCTCCGCCGCGGCGATCGGCCGCCGCTACGCGGAGCTGGCTGGTGCGGCGGCCACGGCCGCCGAGGTGGCCGAGCGTGCCGCAGCCGGGGAACCGCTCGCCGGCCAGGTCTGGCAGGAGGCGGTCGAGGCGCTCGCCGACGGCCTCGCCACCGGGCAGGCGTTGTTCGACGTGGCGACGATCGTGCTCGGCGGCGGCCTGGCGCAGGCCGGGGACCGGCTGCTCATCCCGCTACGCGCGGCGCTGCACGAGCGGATGACCTTCCACCGGGAGCCGCGGCTGGTCGCGGCGGCCCTCGGTGACGAGGCTGGCTGTCTCGGCGCCGCCCTACTCGCCCTGGACGCGGTAAGCGTCCGAGACCACGACGCGGTGCGCGTCGGAGACCATCTGGAGGAGCGATGACCGTGCGGGTGGACGGCCGAGTGGTGACCCCGACCGGTGTCATCCGACAGGGCTGCGTCGAGTGGGACGGGGATCGGATCACCGCGGTGGCCGAATACCCGTCGGTCCGGGACGGACACTGGATCCTGCCCGGCTTCGTCGACATGCACACGCACGGCGGTGGTGGGCACACCTTCACCACCGGGGACGCCGCCGAGGCCCGGGCGGCGGCCGACTTCCACCTCGCGCACGGCACGACCACCCTGTTGGCCAGCCTGGTCAGCGCGCCCTTCCCGCTGATGCGCGCGGCCACCGAGGCGTACGCACCGCTTGTCGACGAGGGCGTGCTGGCGGGAGTCCACTTCGAAGGGCCCTACCTCTCCGCTGCGCGTTGCGGCGCGCAGAACCCCGAGTACCTGCGCGACCCCTCGACCGACGAGCTGGCCGAGCTGATCGAGCTGGGCCGGGGAGCGGTCCGGATGGTCACCCTCGCTCCGGAACGCGACGGCGCGTTGGAGGCGATCAAGCTGCTCACGGCGCAGCGGGTGGTGGCGGCGGTCGGGCACACCGACGCGACGTACGAGCAGACCCGCGCCGCCATCGCCGCCGGCGCAAGTGTCGGCACCCACCTGTTCAACGGCATGCGTCCCGTGCACCACCGCGAGCCGGGCCCGGTGGTGGCCCTGCTCGACGCGCCCACCGTCGTCTGCGAGCTGGTCGCCGACGGGGTGCACCTGCACGACGGCATGCTGACCTTCGCCACCGCGACCGCAGGCCCGGACCGTGCGGCGTTGATCACCGACGCGATGGCCGCCGCCGGGATGGCCGACGGCGACTACGAGCTGGGTGGCCAGGCCGTCACCGTGACCGACGGGGTGGCCCGACTCGCCTGCGACGGAGCGATCGCCGGCAGCACACTGACCATGGACGCCGCGCTACGGCACGCCGTGAATGCCGGAATCCCAATCGCCGACGCGGCGCGGATGGTGGCCACCACCCCAGCGCGCGCCATCGGCCTGGGCAACCGGGTGGGCTCCCTGCAGGTCGGCCTGCGCGCCGACCTGGTGGTGCTGGACGCCGACCTGAACGTGGTCCGGGTGTTGCGCGCCGGCTCCTGGGTGGAGTGAGCGCGAGCCCTCCTCCGGCGCTTGCCGCCGTCGGGTGCGTGACCGCGCTCGACGGCAGTCCGCGTCGCTGGCGGAGTGCCAGCGGGGGTCAGCTGAAGGTGGGCACGTCGACGCCGAGCACGGCCTGCTCGTCGGGGCGGTGCACCAGCACGTCGGCCAGGTACGACTGGACCGCGTGGCGCATGCCGACATCTCGGCCGGCCCGCTCGGAGAGCAGCCACTTGTGCTCGATGATCTGCGCGAACAGCTCCTGCGGCTCCAGCTTCTGCCGCAGGTGCGCGGGAACGGCGCGGACCACCGGCTCGAAGACCTCGGTGAGCCAGCGGTGCGCGGCCTGCTGTTCGTCGATCAGGTCGCTCTCCGCCCGGTACGCGTCCAGGTCGTTGAGTAGCTTGCGGGCCTGGTTCTCCTCGGCGTCCAGGCCGGTCAGCCGCAGCAGCCGCCGGGTGTGGTAGCCGGCGTCGACGACCTTCGGCCGGACCAGGTAACGCCCGTCGTCGATGGATGACATGGCCACCTCGGCCACGTCGAAGCCCAACTCGTTGAGGCGGCGGATCCGGCCCTCGATGTCGTGCCGGGCCTCCCGCTCGACCGCCTGCTCGTAGGTGATCTCGTGCCAGAGCCGCTCGTAGCGCTGCACGACCTCCTCGCAGACCACCTCCGGGTCGATGGACTCGTGCAGCAGGCCGGCGGCCTGCAGGTCCAACGCCTCGCCGAAGATGTTCACCCGGGCGATCTCCAGGTCCTCGCCGCGCTGCCCGTTGGAGAGCGAGTTGTGCAAGGCACCCGTCTCCGCGTCCACCAGGTAGGCGGCGAACGCGCCCGCGTCCCGGCGGAACAGCGTGTTCGACAGCGAGCAGTCGCCCCAGAAGAAGCCGGTGAGATGCATCCGGACGATCAGCGCGGCCAGCGCGTCGAGCAGTCGGCTCATCGTCTCCGGCCGCAGGGTGTGCGAGAACAGCGCCCGGTACGGCAGGGAGAACTGCAGGTGCCGCGTGATCAGCACCGATTCGAGGGGCTCCCCGTCGTCGGTCTGCCGGTCGGCGACGACCGCCACCGCCTCGACCGACGGGAAGTCGATCCGCTCCAGGGCCCGGAGCAGGTCGTACTCCCGCTCGGCGATCCGCTCGCGGGTCTCCTTGAACGCGTACACGTAGTCGCCCAACCGGACGAACCGCACGATGTGTCGGGAGATGCCCTGCGGCAGCGCCACCAGGTGTTGGGCAGGCCACTCCTCCAGCGGTGTCGACCAGGGCAGGTCGAGCAGCGCCGGGTCCACGAGGGCAGACGTGATCCGCACGGGCACAAGCATGACGCCTCGCCCCCCGCATCGCCTCACATCGTGGTTGGGCCCACAGCGCGCACACCCCGACCTCGCGCCAGGCCGGTAGCGTGGTCGCGTGCTCAAACCCACGGCGGTACGACGTGACCTGCGGCTACGGCCTGTCCGCCCGGCCGGCTGGTGGTTCGACGCCCTACTGCTGGTCGGGTTGGTCGGTTTGACGGTGGCGCTCGCCGCCGACCAGCTCTTCGGGCTGGACCGAGCGGTCGCCGACTGGGCCGAGGGGCACCGGCCGACTGTCGCCTACTGGGTGGCCCGGGTGTTCAACCTGCTCGGCCAGGGCAGCCCGCTGACCCTGATCGCCGCCGGGCTGGGCGTGCTGCTGGCCGTCCGGTTGCGGTCGGTGCGGCCGATCCTGCCGCCGGTGGTCGGGTTCGTGCTGACCCTCCTGACCATCGGCCCGCTCAAGGTCTGGACGGCCCGGGCGGCACCGAGCGCCAGCGTCAAGGAGCCGTTCCTGACGCCCGAGCAGACCCTGCCGCTGTTCCACGACGACCTGCCGGTCCGATTCGCGCAGTCCTACCCGTCGGGGCACGTCGCCAACGCCATCGTCTGGTACGGCGTCATCGCGCTGCTGCTGGCCCCGCTGGCCCGCAGCTTCGGCCGGCAACTGCCGGCCCGGCTCAGCACCGTGATCCGGGTCGCGCCGCCGCTTGTCGTCCTCACCACCACCACCTACCTGGGCTGGCACTGGCTGACCGACTCGGTGGCCGGGCTGCTGCTGGGCCTGCTCCTGGACCGGCTGCTGCACCGGGTGCCGTGGGACGACCTACCGCTCCCCGGCCGGTTACGCGGCTGGGACCGGCCGTTCACCTCGTACCCCTAGGGTTTTGGACGTGGATCAACTGGCGCGGCGGCTCGGCGTACCCGATGCGGTTGTCATCGGTCTGGGCTCGATGCTCGGTGCGGGCATCTTCGTGGTGTTCGGCCCGGCCGCGGCGGAGGCCGGCGGTGCCGGCCTGCTGCCCGCGCTGGTGCTGGCCGGCTTCATCGCCTTCTGCAACGCGACAAGCTCGGCGCGGCTGGCGGCCCGTTATCCGGAGTCCGGCGGCACCTACGTCTACGGCCGGGAGCGCCTCGGGCCGTTCGCTGGTTTCCTGGCCGGCTGGGGCTTCGTGGTCGGCAAGACGGCGAGTTGCGCGGCGATGGCGTTGACGATCGGGGCGTACCTGTGGCCGGGGCAGGCCCGGCTGGTCGCGGTCAGCGCGGTGCTCGCGGTGACGGCGGTGAACCTGCGCGGCATCGGCAAGACGGCCACCGTGACCAAAGCTCTGGTCGCGTTGGTGCTCGCGGTGTTGGCCCTGGTCGCGGTCGTCGGCCTGGTGGGCGGGCCGGTGCACCTGGATCGGCTCGGCGAGCCCGGCGGCTCGGCCCGGGGCGTGCTCGCCGCCGCCGGGCTGCTGTTCTTCGCGTTCGCCGGGTACGCCCGGATCGCCACGCTCGGTGAGGAGGTCCGCGACCCGCGGCGGACCATCCCCCGCGCGGTGCCGCTGGCGCTCGGGGTGGTGCTCGCGATCTACCTGGTGCTGGCCGTGATCGCGCTCGGCGTGCTCGGCGCCGACCGGCTGGCCGACTCCGCCGCGCCCCTGGTCGACGTGGTGACCGCCGCCGGGCTGCCCGGCCTGGCCTGGGTGGTTCGCGCCGGGGCCACCATCGCCGTCGTCGGGGTGCTGCTGTCCCTGGTCGCCGGGGTCGGCCGGACCACCCTGGCGATGGCTCGCCGCCGCGACCTGCCCGGCGCGCTGGCCGCCGTGCACCACGTACGCCAGGTGCCGCACCGCGCCGAACTGGCCGTGGCCGCCGTGGTGATCGTGGTGGTGCTGCTCGGCGACGTGCGCGACGCCATCGGCTTCTCCAGTTGCACGGTGCTGGTCTACTACGCGATCACCAACGCGGCGGCGCTGACGCTGGGCCGGGAGCCGGGCCGGCGGCTGCCGGTGCGGGTGCTCGCCGGCCTGGGGCTGCTCGGCTGTCTGCTGCTCGCGATCAACCTGCCGACCGGCAGCGTCCTCGCCGGCTTCGGTGTGCTGGCCGTCGGTGCCGCCTGGTACGCGCTGCGCCGCACCCGCCGGTGACCCGGAGAGGCCACCGGCGCAAGAGGGGTCAGCGGCTCAGCCGCCGGTATCGGCGCACCGCGAGCGGCGCGAACGTCGCGATCAACAGCACCGGCCACACCACCGCCAACAGCATGGCGTGCTCCGCCGGCCAGGAGTCGCCAGCCAGGCCGGGATTGCCGAACAGTTCGCGGATCGCCGCGACGGTGGCCGACAACGGGTTCCACTGCGAGATCGTCCCGATGACCGACGGCATCAGCTCGGGCGACACGAAGACGTTGGAGATCGCGGTGAACGGAAACGCCGCCGGGAAGACGATCACACCGACCGTGTCCGGGTTGCGGACCAGCAGCGCCAGGTAGATCCCGACCCAGGTGATCGCGACCCGGAGCAGCAGGAGGAGCCCGACGGCGAGCAACGCCCTGCCGACACCCTGTCGCCACTGCCACCCGACGAGCAGGCCACAGACCAGCAGGGTGGACATCTCCAGCAGGGCGCGCAGCAGGTCGGCGGCGCTGCGGCCGGTCATCAGGGCGGAGCGGGCCATCGGCATCGACCGGAACCGGTCCACGACACCCCGGCTGAGGTCCAGTGCCACGCCGCTCGCGGTGGCGCCGAGCCCGTACAACATGGTCATCACGAAGACTCCGGGCAGCAGGAACTCCCGGTAGTTGCCCCCACCGGGCACCTGCATGCCGCTGCCGAACACGTACCCGAAGACCAGCACGAACATGATCGGCAGCGAGAAGTAGAGGATCAGCTCCTCGGGAGCGCGGACCACGTGGATCATGTTCCGCCTGGTCATCGTCCAGCCGTCGACCACCGCCGCCGTCATGCCCCGTCCGCCTTTCCGCCGACGCCGACGGGCTCGCGGGCCTCGTCCGGCCGGTGCCCGGTCAGATACAGAAACGCCTCGTCCAGCGTGGCCCGCCGCAGGCCGATGTCCTCGACCGCGATCCCGGCGTCGTCCAACGCCCGCACCACGTCCACCAACCCGGCGACCCGGTCGACCACCGGGACGCTGAGCCGCCGAACCGCACGATCGTGCTCCGGCTCCGCGCCACAGATCGGCGCGACGATGCGGGCAGCCCGGGTCAGGTCGTCGGCGTCGCGTACCACCACCTCGATCCGGTCCCCGCCAGTCATCGCCTTCAACTCGTCCGGCGAGCCCTCGGCCACCACCCGACCGGCGTCGATCACCGAGATCCGGTGGGCCAACTGGTCGGCCTCCTCCAGGTACTGGGTGGTGAGCAGCACCGTGGTCCCCTCCGCGACCAGGTCGCGGACCAGGTCCCACACCTGGTTGCGGCTGCGCGGGTCCAGGCCGGTGGTCGGCTCGTCGAGGAAGAGCACCCGGGGTGTACGGATCAGGCTGGCCGCGAGGTCCAGCCGGCGGCGCATCCCACCCGAATACTCACCTGCCGATCGGCTTGCCGCCTCGGCGAGCCCGAACCGTTCCAGCAGTTCGTCGGCGCGCTGGCGGGCCGCCCGCCGGCCCAGCCGGAACAGCCGGCCGAACAACTCCAGGTTCTGCCGGCCACTCAGGGTCTCGTCGACCGCGGCGTACTGGCCGGTCAACGCGATCCGGGCCCGCACCTCGTCCGGCTGACGCCGCACGTCGAACCCGGCCACGGTGGCCCTGCCGGTGTCGAAGCGCAGCAGCGTGGTGAGAATCCGTACGGCAGTCGTCTTCCCGGCGCCGTTCGGTCCCAGCAGCCCGTACACCGTGCCGGTCGGTACGGTCAGGTCGAACGCGTCCAGCGCGCGGGTCGGGCCGTACCGCTTACCCAGCCCCTCGGCCACCACCTCGTATGTCGTCATGCCGCCAGGGTGCGGTCGGGCGCTGACGGGTCACGCACCGTCCACTGACGGCGGCGCACCGGGCCCGCTCGCGGCCCCGGCCTTCTCCTCCTCGGTGATCTGCTGAAGAAGGAGGATGATCTCCGAGCGCGTCGCCTCGCCGACGTACCAGCCGGTGAGCCCGCCGGCCAACGCCGCTTCGCAGAGCCGCCTCGTCTCGGCGAGATCACCGCTTAGCCGTGCCACCTGGGCGAGGCCGAGTCGGGCGGCGGACACGAACTCGGGCGCCCCACTGCCCTGCGCGAGGAGCAGCGCACCGGCGAAGTCGTCCCGGGCCGCCGTGAGGTCACCGGCACGCAGGCTGATCTCGCCCCGCGTACGTAGCATGTCGGCCTGGTCGACGGCCGAGCCGAGTTCCTCGGCCAACCCCATGGCCTGGTTCATGTGCTCGCCCGCGGCCTCCGGGTCACCCCGCCAGGCGGCCAGTTCGCCGAGCGCACCAAGTGTGATCATGGAACCCCACCGGTCGCCGGTGCTCCGGAAGCCGTCGAGCGCCGTGGAGAACGCGACCCCGGCCCGGTCCGACTGGCCACCCCACATCTGCGCCGAGCCGTGCCCCATCGCGCCGAGCGCGTTGATCCAGGTGTCCGGGCCGACCAGCCGCCGCAGCTCCCGCATCAGCTCTTCGACGTCCTCGGCCCCGCCGGGTGGGGGCCCGGTCGAGATGCCCGACAGATACAGCAGGAACGGTTGCCGAGGGGGCCGGTCGAGGCTGCGGATCACCGAACCCTGCGTGCCGAGCGACGGCAGGTGACCGCCACCGGCGAGCGAGGCGTTGTAGACGCAGAGGGCGAACTCCTCGCCCAACCCGGGCGGCGCCTCGGCACCGAGCACGTCGAGGACGTCGGCGGCCAGCCGAGCCCCTTCCCCACGCATGCCGCGTAACCACCAGTAGAACGACAGGGCGGCGACCAACCCGGCGGCCTCGGGCGCGTCACCCGCCGCGGTGGCACGACGCAGCGCCGCGTGCAGGTTGTCCCGCTCGGCGTCGAGCCGTCGCAACCAGTGCAGTTGCTCCGCTCGGCGCAGGTGGTTGCTGGCGGTCCAGGCGAGTTCCAGAAAGTACGCGGTGTGCGCGCGGCGCAGCCGCTCGGCCTCGCCGGCTTCGGCGAGGCGTTCGGCGCAGAAGGCCCGCACGGTCTCCAGCATCCGGTAACGGCCTCCGGTCAACTCCACGAAGGACTTGTCGACCAGACCGGTCAGCGCGTCGACGAACTCGGCCGAGGGCATCTCGGAGACGCGCCCGGCGGCCTCCAGCGTGGCACCGCCGGCGAAGACGGTCAGCCGTCGGGCCAGTGTCCGCTCGGTCTCGTCGAGCAGGTCCCAACTCCACTCGACCACCGCCCGGAGCGTCCGGTGCCGGGGTGACGCGGCCCGGCTGCTCATCGACAGCAGCCGGAACCGGTCGTCGAGGTGGGCGGCCACCTCGGCGACCGACAGCGCCCGCAGTCGCGCGGCGGCCAGCTCGATCGCCAGCGGCAGACCGTCGAGGGTGCGGCAGATCCGCAGCACCAGCTCGGCGTTGGTCGGTGTGACGCTGAAGTCGGGCGCGACGTCGGCGGCCCGCTGGGCGAACAGGCTGACCGCCGCGTAGTCGTCGGCGTCCAGTGCGGACGCGTCGGGCGGTGGCAGGGTGAGCCCGGACATCGGGCACAACGCCTCGCCGGCCAGCCCGAGCGGTTCGCGACTGGTGGCCAGGACTCGCAGCGCCGGGCACGCGCCGAGCAGCCGCGCGGCCAGCCGGGCCGCGTCGGCGACGACGTGCTCGCAGTTGTCGAGCACGAGCAGCAACCGCCGCTCGGCGAGCGCCTCGACCAGCCGGTCGGTCGGTTGCCGACCCGGCTCGGCCGGGGCCCGCAGGCCCGCGTCGCGCAGACCCCCTCCCCGCAGGCCCGCGTCGCGCAGGCCGAGGGCGCTCAGCACCGCCTGCGGTACGTCCGAACCGTGGGCCAGCCCGGCCAGCTCGACGAAGCGGACCTCGCCGTCCGAACGGCCCGCCGCCTCGATCGCCAACCGGGTCTTCCCCGCTCCCCCGGGGCCGGTGAGGGTGACAAGCCTGCGCTCGCCGAGCAGCTCCCCGACGCGCTTGAGCTCCTCCTCCCGCCCGACGAACGTGGTGAGTTGGCTCGGCAGCGCCGCTTCGGCCGCCGCGCGTTCGGCCGGGCGGTCCGCACCACGCAGCACCGCCAGGTGGATCGCGGCCAGCTCCGGCGACGGGCCGACGCCGAGTTCCTCGGCCAGCGTGCGGCGGGCCGCCTCGAATTCGGCAAGCGCCTCGGCCGGCCGGCCCAGTGCGGACAGCGCACGCATGAGCTGGCCCCGCGACCGCTCCCGCAACGGGTGCGCGACGACCAACTCCCGCAACTCCGGGACCAGCGCGGCGGACGCGCCCACCGCCAGGTCCGCCTCGATCCGATCGTCGACGGCGGCCAGCCGCAGCTCGTCCAGCCGGGCGGCCTGCGCGGGTGCGCCGGCCACGTCGACGACGTCGGCCAGGGCGGGACCCCGCCACAACTCCAACGCCGCCCGCAACTCGGCCGCCGCGCGGGCCCAGTCACCGCCGGCGAGCGCCCGGCGCCCCGCCTCGGCGAGCCGTTCGAACCGGTACGCGTCGATGTCGGCGGGATCCACGGCGAGCCGATAGCCGGTCGGATGGAACTCGACCGGGGCGTGCTCGGCGGGCACGGCCTGACGCAGGCGCGACACCTGGGACTGGAGTGCGTTGGCGGCACCCCGGGGCGGGTGCTCGCCGTACAGGTTGTCGATCAGCCGCTCGGCGGGGACCACCCGGCCCGCGTCGAGCAGGAGCAGCGCCAGTAGTGCGCGCAGCCGCGGACCGCCGACGGGAATCTCGCGCCCGTCGGCCAGCACCACCTGGGTCGACCCCAGGATGCGAAAACGCATGGCACCGATTGTCGCGCAACGCCGGCCAGTTCCCGCTTACCGATCCGCCGATCCTGCTGATCAGGAGGATCAGCCGCTGAGCGCGCGGCGGAGATCCTTCATCAGCAGCAACAGGTGCATGGGGTCGGTGGGGCTCGCCTCGAACTTCGCCAGTCGCTGGTAGAAATCCCGGGCGGCTTCGGTTTCGCAGTGGATGAGCACCGCCCGCACGCCGATGACCTCGCCGGCGGCCGCGATCCGCCGCAGGGCATCGACCACCAGCGCCCGACCCAGCCCGACGCCCTGGGCGCCGCGGTCGACCCCGAGCCGGGTCAGGATCACCACCGGTTGGTGGTAACGGCCGGCACCCTGCCGCAGCCGGGGCGACGCGTCGGCGGGGGCGACGCTCCCGGCAGCCAGGGCGTAGTAGCCAGCCACCCGCTGGTCGGGGTGCTCGTTGTCCCGCACCACGTACACCCGCGACAGGCCCGCACGATGGGCCTGCAGGGCATGCTCGACCAGCCACACCGACTGGGCGCGGGAGCCACAGTCGAACCCCGTCACCGCGATCTCGGCCGACAGCGGCTCGACCGCCATGAAGCGGGAACTCACCGGGGCCCACCATCAGTCGGCGGGTCGAGCACCGTCGGACCGGTCAGCAGCTCCCGCAACCCGGCGACGTCCTGCGCCGGCCCCTGCAACGCCTCGTCGAAGACTCGCCAGGCGTCCTCGTCCAGCAGGAACGCCCGTCGGTCGGCGAGCACATCCGCCGCTGCCTCGGTCGCCGCCCTCAACACGAACGTCGAGACGCTGTCCCCAGCGGCTTGACTCGCCGCCTCCAACAACGCCTTCTGCTGCTCATCCACCCGTAGGTGTAGCCGTTCCGCCTTCGCACTCACACCCCGAGTGTACGCACAACGTACGCCACCGCAAGGTAGATCGCTTGGTGGTGACTGGTGGGCGCCGAAGGCGGCGTCAGCTCACCTCGCCGGCCCCGTCCTGCCGGCGAGTCAGCTCGAATTCGTCCGCTGGGCGGTCGGTAGACGTCGAGGGAGCACCTCCGCCGGGAGAAACGGGATGTGCCACGCCGACCTCCGAGTCTGTCGGGCCCAGCCCGGCGGGGGTTGCCGCGGCGGGGATGTGCACCCCGCCGTGGACCGCACCGGCCGGCCGAGGGATCGGGCCCGGGCGGGCCGGCGGGGCGCACTGGTGCGTCAGCCAGTCCAGGCCGCGCCGACGGGCGACCACCGTCAACCGGTCGCCCGCGAAGATCACCTGCCGGGGGTCGAGGTCCTTCCACCAGATCGTCCTGGTGCCGCCCGCCGGGGTCCGGGCGATGAGCCGGACCTGCCCGTCCCGGTTGACCACGTCCAACGGTCGGCCGTCCAACTCGGAGCCGGCGGCGACCGGCACCTCGGCGACCGGCAGCGCGTGCCGGTCGACCGGGATCGTGGTGATCACCGCTCGTTCGGTGAGCGCCCCGATGAAGGCCGGCGCGGCCAGGTAGGAGACCGACCGGGACACCCCGAGGGCGAAGGTCTCCTCGACCCGTTCGGCGAAGTCACCATCGAAGAGTCGGAGCACCACCCGCAGGTCGTCGCGGAGATCCCGAGCGGCGAGCGCCGCCTCCAGGTTGGCCACGTCGTCGGTGGACGCCACCACCAGCGCCTGACAGTCGGCCACCGACGCGGCGACAAGCGTCTCCGGCAGTGCGGCGTCACCGACGATCAGCGGCACCTCCAGTTGACGGGCCAGGGCACCGCCGCGCGGCTCCGGATCCTTGTCGATCGCCACCACCTCGACGTCGTACTCGCGGAGCTGCGCCATCACACGGGTGCCGACGTTGCCCAGGCCGATCAGCACGACGTGCCCGGCCCGCGCGGGCTGCAACCGGCCGGTGTGCAGGGCCAGTCGGGCGTTGACGATGCCGTCCACCACGGCGGCGGTGATCAGCGGGATCAGCGCCAACCCGGCCAGGTTGAGCACCACCTGCATGATCTGCGCGCCGGCCGACTTGGTGGTGTCCGGGTCGGCGCCGCTGAGCGTGGTGACCAGGGTCAGGTACAGGGCTTCCAGTGGGGAGGCTTCCTCGGTGCGGGAGATCAGCGCCCCCAGCACCGCGATCACCGCGAGCACCAGCATCACCGCGACACCGATCTTGCGGGTGGCGAAGCCGCGCAGCGCTCCGAGCAGCACCGTGACCGGGCGGCGTCGCCGGCGGGCCCGGACCAGCCGACGGGCGGCGACCTCGGTGCCCGGCGGCTGACCGGTCGCCTCGGCGAGCACCAGGTCGGCACCAGCCTGGTCGGCCGGCAGCAGCTCCACCCCCTGCGCCTCGGTGAGGTGGGCCAGGGCGCAGACCACGTCCTGCGGGCGGACGTCGGCCCGCCGCGCCACCCGGAGCGTCTTGTCCCGATGTTGGAAGGAGCTGGGGTCGACCTCGCCGAGGGCGGCGGCCACGAAGGCCGGCGCGGCCATCTCGGCGTCGGAGAGCACCTCGACCGGCGCCTTGATCAGTTTGCGTACGCCGTCGGCGAGGGTGCCGTTGAACATCCGCAGCACCTGACGGACCTGCTGGTCCACGGCCTGCGCGCAGAGCGCGGCGTGCAGGTTGCCGACGTCGTCCTGGTGCAGCAGGGCCAACCCGGTCGCCCCGGCCACGCCGGCGGCCTCGAAGGTGGCCACGTCCAGCCGATCCGAGCGGATCACCCGAACACCGCGCAACCCCGCCACGTCCGGGCCGTTGCTGCGGTAGCGCTCCGGCACCACGACCGTCACCCGGGCCCCGCCCGCCGGCAGCTCGGATTCGAGCATCGCCCGGGCCACGTAGTAGGCGAGCGCGTCCTTCCCGCAGATCACGTAGTGCGGGCGCGGATCACCGACGGACCGCAGCCGCCAGTTCCACTCGACCGCCCGTCGCGCCCGGTCCCGCCACGGCTCCGCCATGCCCGGATCGTAATCAGCACGGCCACGGTGGGCGACCCCGTCCGGATCATCCCGCGACCAGGCATGCCGGTCCCCGCGACGGGTAGTGCAGCCGCATGCAGACGTTCCTCCCGTACCCGGACTTCCTGGCCAGCGCCCGCACGCTGGACCAGAAGCGGCTGGGCAAGCAGCGGGTGGAGGCCATCCAGGTGCTGCGTGGGCTCACCCGACCCGGGTACGGGTGGCGCAACCACCCGGCGGTGCAGATGTGGGCCGGGTACGAGGAGGCGTTGACCCGCTACGGGCTGGACATGTGCGCGGTGTGGACCGAGCCGGGGCGGGCCGACACCTGCGCCACCACGATGACCGTCGACCTGGCCGCGGCCTGCGGGGCCGGCGTCGTACGGACCCAGGACGAGCTGGCCCGGGTGGGCGAGCTGCCACCGTGGCTGGGCCGCGACGACCTGCACCTGAGCCACCGCTCGTCGCTGGTCCGCAAGGACCCCGCGCACTACCGGCCCCTCTTCGGCGACGACGTCCCAGCGGATCTGGAGTACGTCTGGCCCGCCTCCGACCGCGCGCGCCGCTGCCTTCCGTAGGGGAGACTGGGCCGGAGAGAGGTAGGTGTCCATGGCGCTGTCGCAGGTGGTGGGCCGGCTCATCGGCGTACGGCAGCATCTGGTGGACCCGGGCGGCGGCGGCGCGGACCGCGTGCCGCGACCGACCTCGGCGCTTGTGGTGGGTGGCGGCATCGCCGGCATGTCGGCGGCGGTGGTGCTCGCCGAGCGGGGCATCGCGGTCACCGTGCTGGAGGCCGCGCCGACGCTCGGCGGTCGACTGGGCGCCTGGCCGGAGGCGCTTGCCGACGGCACCCAGCAGACCGAGCATGGTTTCCACGCGTTCTTCCGGCAGTACTACAACTGGCGGTCCATCCTCCGCCGCATCGACCCCGACCTGGGTTTCCTCAAGCCCATTCCGGGTTACCCGATCCTCAGTGCCCAGTGGCCGACCGAGGAGTTCGGCAGGCTGCCACCCGCACCACCGGCGAACCTGCTCGCGCTGCTGTTGCGCAGCCCCAGCCTGCGCCTGGCCGACCTGCGGGTGATGGACCGCGACGCCGCGCTGCCGCTGCTCACCTACGACCCGGTCCGCACCTACGCCGAGTTGGACGACACCACCGCCGACGAGCTGTTGGCGTCGCTGGGGTTGCCGGACCGGGCGCGGGCGATGCTGTTCGAGGTCTTCTCGCACTCGTTCTTCAACCACGAGGCGGAGATGTCGGCCGCCGAGATGGTCGCCCAGTTCCACTTCTACCTGCTCGGCAACCCGGAGGGGCTGGCGTTCGACTGCCCGGACGAGGACTACGCCACGGCGATCTGGGAGCCACTGAGCCGGCACGTGGAGAAGCACGGCGGCCGGGTGCTCACCGGCTGCGCCGCGACCGGGGTGCACCGGGACGCCGACGGCTGGCTGGTGACGACCACCGACGGCGGCAGCCACCCGGCGGCCCACGTGGTGCTGGCCGTCGACCCGCCGGCACTCGCCGCGCTCGTCGCGGCCTCCCCCGACCTGGTCGAGCGGGCACCGGAGCTGGCGGCCCGGATGCCCGCCTTCGGCCGGCCCGGCCCGCCGTACGCGGTGGCCCGGTACTGGTGTGCCGGGGACGTGGCCGCCGAGCGGGCGGTGTTCAGCGGCGTGTCCCGCCAGCCCACGCTGGACTCGGTGACGCTCTACCACCGGCTGGAGAACGAGTCTCGGCGGTGGGCGCGGCAGGCCGGCGGGTCGGTCATCGAGCTGCACGCGTACGCCTGCGAGCCGGGGGTGCCGGCCGAGGAGTTGGCCGAGCGGATGCGCCGCGAGCTTGTCGCGCTCTGGCCGGAGGCCGGCGACCTGCGGGTTCGCGAGCTGCGGGCCCGGGTGGAGGCGCAGGCGCCGGCGTTCACGCCGGGCAGCCACGCCTGGCGACCGGGGGTACGCACCGACGCGTCCGGCCTCTACCTGGCCGGCGACGGTATCGCCACGGACTTCCCGAGCGCGCTGATGGAACGCTCCGCGGCGACGGGCATCATCGCCGCGAACCACATCCTGCGCGCCGAGGGCGGCGCGGCGGAGCCGGTGCGCTCGGTCCGGCCCCGGGGGCTGCTGGCCGGTCGCCGCACCCCAAACCGACAAAACACAACATAAGCAACGGTACGCTGCCGTACGCTTGGTTGATCAACCGTCGATCGACCGGGCGGGAGGGCAGCGGGGGATGTCACCACTGCACCGCGCCGGCGCGGAGAACCGCCCACCGACCAGCGAGATCGGCCACGACGACGCGTACCCACTGATCCGCGACGAACGGGCCTGCATCGTCACCGCACTGCGCCTGGGCTGGTGGATGGCCGACGCCTACCACCACGGGCAGCACGCGGAACTCGCCGTACCCGCCAAGGCCCGTCCATCCGTACCGCCGGCCAAGCTCTCCAACCTCACCGAGATGTCCCCCCACCGGCGCATGCGCATGTACCTCGACGGGGTGGACGTCGCACTGGCCCAGATCGCCGAACTCACCAGGCACACCGGGCCGGTGCCCGACACGTCGGCCGCCCGGGCCCTGCTACCCGCCCTGGGCCCGCCCGACCCCGCCGATCCGGTGCCGCTGCTGCTCGCCCTGGACGACCTCAACGTCGAGGTGCTGCGCTGGGCGATGGCCACCAACCACCGGGTCGGGCTGGCCTACCGGTTGGGTCGATCAGTGGCCGACACCGTCCGGGCCGGCGACGCCGCCCAGTTGCTGCGGCAGTTCGGCGGTCGGCAGATCCAGATCAGCCGCTGGCTGGACGAGTTGGCCAGCGTGCTGCCGCCGTACTCGGCCGCGGTGGTGCGCCGGTCGCTGGCCGCCTGGGCGACGGCGGTGGACCGGGCCGGCCACGGTGACCCGGCCGAGCCGGCGCCCGCCGAGCTGAGCCGGGCCCTGCGGGGCCAGGGTGACCTGTGGCGGGACGTGCTCACCGGCGGCCTGCACCCCCGCGACCTGCTCGACGAGGAGGACTACGCGGTGATCGCCCGCAACCTGATCATCCGGGATCGACGGTTGGTGGCGCAGGCGGCGCGGGGCATCTTCTGGCCCGTCCTCGTACCCCTGCTGTTGGTGCTCTTCGCGGTGGTCGGCGTGAGCGCCGCCGCGGCCGCCGGCTCACCGACCACCCGGGCCACCGTGGCCCTGGTGGGTCTCGGTGCCGGGCTTGCCGCGATCTGGCGGTCGGTCTCCGGGCCGGCGCTGGCCGTCGCCGGCGAGGTCAACCGGCCCCTGCTGGACAGCGAACTCACCGCGCGCATGGCCCTGCGGCTGAACCGGCCGCTGACCACCGCCCGGCGCTCGGTGGTCGTCGCCCCCCGGACCCGCCGTCAGCGCCGTCCGGAGGAGCCGGGCGACCGATCGAAATACGTTGCCCGGCTGTCCCACCCCGACCTACCGTGAGCGGGCAAGGTCAACCACCGCCGCGGGAGCAGAACATGACGATGTCGCACGTCACCACCGTGCCGTCGACGCTGCCCGGCGACGGTTGCCGAGCGGAAGGTCCCCGGGCGGGCCGGCCCGACTGACGCGTCCCCGTACGCGCCGAGCCGCCCCGTCCACCAGCCGGACCGGGCGGCTCTTCGCTGTCCGTCACCATCGTGAAAGGAGTCCCGGTGGACGCCGTCCTCGTCGTCAACGCCGACCTCGGCCCGCTGCACCGGGTCACCGTCCAACACGCCGTGCGGATGCTCTGCCGCCGGGTCGCCGAGATCCACGAGGCCGAGCCGGACCAGGTGATCGGGGTCTTCCCGATGCCCCGGGTGGTGCGGCTGGTCCGCTACGTGGTCACCCGGTGGAGGTTCAACTCCGGGCCGGCCTGGTCCCGCTCCGGGGTGCTGCGCCGCGACGACAGGTGCTGCGCGTACTGCGGTGGCCCGGCCTCCACCATCGACCACATCCTGCCCCGCTCGCGCGGCGGCCGGAACACCTGGCGGAACACCACCGCCGCCTGCTACGGCTGCAACCAGCGCAAGGGTGACCGGACACCGGCGGAGGCGGGCATGCCGCTGCGCCGGGAGCCGGTGAACCCGGGCTGGGGGTCGCTGGCCGGGCGGTGACGGACCGGCCGACGGGAACGGGGGGCCGCGTTCCGGGCACGTACCGGGGCGCGGCACCCGTCGGCCCCGGTCAGACGGCGCGTTCCTTCACCTGCGGGTTCGGACGGCCGTTGGGGCAGTTCACCCGGATCTCGCTGCGGTGCTCGGTGGAGGTCAACTCGACCCGGATCTGCTTCGCCGGGCCCGGGTCGTACGCCTCCGCCCGAAACCCGGGCGCGGGTGCCACCGCGAGCACCTCGGCGGAGTTACCCACGCAGCGGACGGTGATCGTCCCCCCTTGCGCCGGCACGGGCACGTCCGCGGAAAGGGTGGGCGTCGGCGCGGTCTGGCCGAGCGTGGTCGGCGTCGGGCCGGGCGCGGTGGCGGTCGGGGCCGCTGTCGGGGCCGGGGTCGCCGTCGGGCCCGGACCGGCCGGGGGGCCGGTCCGGGCAGCGGGCGCGGTCTCCTGGGCCGGCGGGACCGCGGACGGCCCGGTCGTGATCTCGTCGGCCGGCTCCACGGCGCCCGGCATCCCCACGGCGGTGGTGCCCGGGCCCCGGCCGGTCGGGGGAGGAGTCTCCCCCGGTCGACGATTGCCGAAGTCGCCGAGCGACCCGGCGATCGTGATCGCGGTGAGCACCGCGCCGCCGACCGCCAGGATGGCCAGACGCCGACGCCGACGCCACGACAGGCGTCTCGTCGGCCCGGCCGAGTCGGCGGTCGCGGTGTCGGTCGGCTCGGCTGAGCCGGCCTCCGGTGCCGCAGTGACGCCCGTTCTCTCTGAGCCTGCTCCCGGTGCCGCGGTGACGCCCGTATCCTCTGAGCCTGCTCCCGGTGCCGCGGTGGCGTCCGTTTCCTCGGACGTGGCTCCGTTCATGGCGGTGAGCAGGATGCGGGCCGCTTCGGTGGCCGGTGGCCGGTCGGCGGGGTCGCGGGCCAGACACCAGCGGTAGAGCCGGTGGACCTCGGGCGGCACGCCGTCGATCTCCGGCAGCGGGTCCGGCTCGACGTGCGTGTGCGCGCGGAGCATCCCGGTCTGCGTCTCGGCCGACCACGGCAGCCGACCGGTGAGCACCCGGTGCAGCAGCAGGCCCAGGGCGTACACGTCGCAGGCCGGCAGCACCTCGCCGGCCTCCAGTCGCTCCGGGGCGAGATAGGCCGGAGTGCCCAGCAGTCGCCCCTCGAAGTCGATCTCCGACTCGCCGGCGACGGCCGCGATGCCGAAGTCGAGCACCTTCGCGCCGGTCGGCGTGAGCATCACGTTGCTCGGCTTAATGTCGCGGTGCACCAACCCCTGTGCGTGCGCGGCCGTGAGAGCGGAGGCCACCTCGGCGCAGACCCGTAAGCCGGCACGCGGCGGCAACGGCCCGGTCGTCAGCCGTTGTTCGAGAGTGAGACCGCCGAGCAACTCCATCACCACGAACGGGACCGGGGAACCGTCCAACGGCGACTCACCATAGTCGTACACGCCTGTGACGTGCGGATGCGACAGTCGGGCAGCCGCCTTGGCCTCGGCGCGGATCCGCCGCCGAGCGGAGGTGTCCGAGGCGACGAGCACCTTCACCGCGACATCCCGTTCGAGCACCTCGTCGTACGCGCGGTGCACCACCGACATGCCGCCACTGCCGAGGCGCTCCAGGAGCCGATAGCGGCCCGCAAGCAACTGATCACGCTGCACGACGGACAGCCTGCCGTACCGGCCGGCAGCGGGCCACCCCGGATCGAGGTGTCGCGATGAGTGGTATCGAAGTGCGACTAACGGTCGCGGAAGTCCGGGTGGTTACCGAGAAATGCCTCGCCCCGGCGGGCGTTGCGGAGGATCGACACGATCAGCACCACCCAGAACGCCAGCAGCAACCCGCCGGTCACCGCGTGGAACGGCGCGTACCCCACGAAGACCTGACCGACGCTCGTCATCAGCAGCCCCGAGCACAGCACCGCGAGATAGCGTTGCTTGACGAACTGTTCGGCGGTCTCCACGAGCAGAGCCCGGTCTTCGTCGACCTCGGGTGCGTCGCGTCGAACCTGCCGATCCAGCCGACGACGGTGCGACCAGCCGAGGCCGAGCAGGGGCGACTGTCGTCCCGACCGATAGCGGCCGGTGCCGACGATCCAGACGGCTGCGGCCACCTCGATGACGACTCCGGCAAGCACCAGGACGAGCCCGAGTCTGCTGACCCAGCGCGGCGGGTCACCGTCGAAGAAGCCGGTGTTCTGGCCACCCATCGCCACACCGACCGCGATTGCGCCGACCACGGCGGCCAGCAGCACCAGGAGCACGATCAGACGGAGCCGATGCTGGCCTCGCTCGGTCCGGTCCGGATTCGTCGCTGCCGCGTCCATAGTGGTCCCCCGATCACCGCGTGCAGCGGGAACTACCCATCGACCGCGACCGCGCAAACCGATCAGTCGTCGGTCGGTGGCCGCCAGGCGAAGCGGGGCGTACGCCGCTCGGCCATCGCCGCGACCCCCTCCCGGGCCTCGCCGGTGCTCGACACCTTCCGGTGCCACCAGGCGATCCGCGCCGGCCCGGCCCGGTCGTCGACGATCTCCTTCGCGGCGGCGACGCTCAGCGGCGACCGCTGGGCGATCGTCGCGGTCAGCTCGTCCAGCCGCGCGGCGAGCCGGTCGCCCGGCAGCACCTCGTCGACCAGGCCGATCCGCAGGGCGCGCTCGGCGTCGATCAGCTCGGCGGTGAACAGCAGGTGCTTGGCGGCGGACGGGCCGACCAGCCCGGCCAGCCGGCGGGTGGTCGGCGCCGGATAGACCAGCCCGAGCCGGGCCGGCGGTACGCCGAAACGGGCGTCGTCCGCGGCGATCCGCAGGTCGCAGGCGACCGCGAGCTGGGCCCCGCCGCCGACGCAGGCACCCCGGATGGCGGCGATCGTCGGCTTGGCGAAGCGGGCCAGCCGTTCCTCGGCGGCCACCGCGATGCTGCTGTCACCGGCGTCCAACAGCTCGGCCAGGTCACCCAGGTCCGCACCCGCGCAGAACGCGTCGCCCGCGCCGGTGAGCACCAACGCCCGGACGTCCGGGTCGGGTTCCAGCCGGTCGAGCAGCTCGGGGAGCTGCCGCCACATGGTGGCGGTCATCGCGTTGCGCCGGGCCGGGTTGTGGATCACCACCGTCGCGACCGGTCCGGTCACCTCGACTGTCAACTCCGCGTCCGACACGTCCGCCCCTCCCCCGTCCCCCCCGCGACGGCGCACGCCGCCGCGGGGGACCCTGACGGCCAAGATTGCCAGAAACGGCGCGCACTGCCGCCGGCCGGGTGGGGGAACCAACGCTCGGGGTGGCGCGTCCGACGGAGATGAGACCCGCATCGACGACCGCCGTCACGATCGCGCTCCTGACCGCCGTCCTGACCGGTTGCACCGGCGTCGACCGAGCCCCCACCCCGCTCCCGCCCCCGGTCACCACCGCTGCCGGCCCGACCGTCGTCGCCACCCCGCCGACCGGCACCGCCACCCCGCCGCCGACCGTCGTCGCCACCGTCGGCCCCGGGACCGGTGGCGCGCCGACTCGGGTGATCTTGCGCACCTCCGGCGGCTTCGCCGGCCGTGGTGACGCCGTGACCGTCGAGCCGGACGGTCAGTGGACCGCGGTGGACCGGGTCGGCAGTCGGCGTACCGGCCGACTCATCCCCGCCGACCTGGGCCGCCTGACCGGGCTCGCCGCCGACCCCCGGCTGGCCGCCGAGGCGCGGCAACCGACCCGCTCGACAGTCTGCGCGGACGCGTTCGACTACCGGCTCACAGTGGGCGGCACCGAGACCGGGTACGTCGACTGCCCGGCCGACGCTCCCCCGCCGCCGGCCACCCAGGCGCTGGTCAAACTGCTGCTGCGCACCACCGGCGCTCAGACCAGGTAGTCCGCGGGCAGGCCGGTGCCCCGCAACTCGGGCGGAAGGTGCGCCACGTCGTTGACGGCGACCAGATTCGGCGGGCCGGCCGGGCTGTACCGGATCACGGTCAACCCCGCGTTGTGCAGGTTCAGGCCCAGCCAGCGCCGCTCCGGCGCGTCGAGGGCGTGCCGCACCAGCCAGGCGATCAGGAAGGTGTGCGTCACGACCAACTCGCGCACCGGCTCGTCGCCGATGGCTGCCTCGCCGGCCGGCCCGGCGAACCGGCGCACC
This sequence comes from Micromonospora sp. NPDC049171, assembly GCF_040648275.1. Classification (NCBI taxonomy): domain Bacteria; kingdom Bacillati; phylum Actinomycetota; class Actinomycetes; order Micromonosporales; family Micromonosporaceae; genus Micromonospora; species Micromonospora sp. NPDC049171. The sequence goes on along the minus strand of NZ_JBEZDJ010000018.1, from coordinate 107,091 downwards.
GCCGCCGCCGTCACCCGCGGCCCGTCGACCCGCTCGGCCGCCGTGAACTGGGCCAGGAACTTTGCGTACGCCGGGGGCAGGTCGGCCGGGTCCGTGTCGTGCGGGAGGTGGTCACCGGCCAACTCCGTCGCGTACACCGGAACGTCGGGCAGCGACGTGGCGACCAGCTCGGCGGTCTGCGCGGCCCGGCGCAGCGGCCCGTGGTGGACGGCGGCGAACCGACGGCCCCGCAGGCGTTCGCCGAGCAGGACGGCCTGCCGCCGACCGCGCTCGGTGAGGCCGGTGTCCGGTTCCCCGGCGTCCGGCTCCCCCGGCTCGGTCAGATCCTGCTCGGCGTGGCGGGTCAGGTACAGCACGCGGGTCACCATGCCCATCGCAACACAGCGGACGAGATGGTCTCGACCCGCGTCCGCTCGGCTAGTGCCGCGGGAACATCTGGCCGATGCGGATCCGGTTGCCGAACGGGTCCCGGATGCCGAAGTCGATCCCGTACGGGCGCTCGGTCGGCTCGTCGGTGATCTCGACGCCCTTCGCCACCAGGTCCTCGTGCGTCTTACGGGCGTCGTCGGTGGTCATGAAGAGGTACCCACCGAGCGCGCCCTTGGTGAGCAGCTCGCGGACCTGCTCGGCGGTGGCCGGGTCCAGTGCCGGCGGGCCCGGCTTCTCCAGCAGGATCTCCCGCTCCGGGTCGCCGGGCAGGTTCACCGTCAGCCACCGCATGAAGCCGAGATCCTGGTCGGTGTTGACCTCCATGCCGAGCTTGTGCACGTAGAAGTCGAGCGCTTCGTCCTGGTCGAGGACGTAGATCTGGGAGCGGCTGATCGCGTTCATCGTCATGCCCATGACGTTAGAGGTCGACCGTGACCTGCTGCTTATCCAAAACTGCTGGGTCGGGTCCAGGCTTTGGCGAAGCACGACGGCACGTCGACAGGTGCGACGCGTTGACGCCGGAAGTCCGAGGGTGACGTGCCGACGATCTGCCGGAACGTCCGGCTGAACGTACCCAGGCTGCTGAACCCCACGGCGTAGCAGATGTCGGTGACGTCCCGGTCGGTCTCCACCAGCAACGCCATCGCCCGCTCCACCCGCCGACGTTGCAGGTAGCGGTGCGGGGTCTCGCCGAACGTGGCCCGGAAGGTACGGATGAAGTGCGCCTCGGAGACGTGCGCGATCCGGGCCAGCGCGGGGATGTCCAGAGCCTCGGCGTACGCCCGGTCCATCGCGTCCCGCGCACGCAGCATCGCCCGGTTCGACTCCTCCACCGCGCGACTCATCGGCCCCCGTCCCGCCCCCGCTCGCTGCCCGGCCCCAGGCTACGCCGGGTACTTCGCCGTCCGGTCGTGTGGCGCGTGCGCGCCGTGGGTCGCCGAAGCGTTCGCACGCGTGCCGGCTGTGCGCCGCCCACCCGCGGTAGTCGTGGCGGCGACCAGCAGCAGAGCGGCGACGCCGAGCAGGGCACCGAGCAGCACCGTGCTGTGCACGCCGTGGCCCGGTAGCGCGAGGCCGGCGACGAGGGCACCACCGGTGATGCCGACGTTGACGGCGGCGGAGACGGTGGCGGCGGCGAGGTCGGAACGGCCGGGCGCCACCTGCAGCACGACGCCACCGAGCACCGCGGTGAACGCCGCGAACGCCAGCCCGGCCAGCGCGAGCAGAGCCACGGCAGCCGCCGGCCGGTGGCCGATCGCGTACAGCCCGAGCAGTGCCACCGACTGCAGCGCGATGGTCGCGACCAGGGCGAGCCACGGGCTGCGGTCCACCACCGCTCCGACGGCGAGGATGCCGAGCACGCTGGCGACGCCGCGCGCCAGCAGGATGGCACCGACCGACGAGGCGGAAAACCCGCTGACCTCGGTGACGAACAGCGCGACATAGGTGTATGCGGCGATGGCACCGGCGGTCGTCAGGATGGCCACCGCGACCAGCAGCCAGAAGCGGTGGACGTCGGGTGTCGCGCCCCGGGCGGCGTGTCCCTCGTCCGGCGGCGTCGACGGCAGGAGCGCGGCCACCGCGACGAGCACGATCGCGCCGAGCCCGGCCACCGCCAGGAACGACACCCGCCAGCCGGCGCGTTCGCCCAACCAGGTGCCCGCCGGCACTCCCAGGACCAGGGCGACGCTGCCACCGGCGAAGACGATCGCGACCACCCGCCCGCGCAGCCCGGGTCGGAACAGCTCGGCCGCGGCCGGCACCACCACCGCCCAGAACAGGGCGTGCGTCGCCGCGGTTGCCATCCTGGCCGCCAGCAGCAGCGCGAACGTGCTCGCGAACACCGTGATCGCGGTGCTGACGACGAAGCCGGCCAGGAGCGCCGACAGGAGTCGTCGGCGCGGGATCCTCCTGGCCAGGGCCGTCAACGGGATCGACGCGACGACGACCACCGCGCCGTACGCGGTGACGAGCATGCCCACCTGCGACGGCGAGACGGCGAGGTCCGCGGCCATCGGGAGCAGCAGGCCGATCGGCAGCGCCTCGGCGGTGGTGTAGAGGAAGGTCCCGCCGGCCAGGCCGAGCAACGCTCCCACTGCTCGCCGGTGACTCATCCGACCCCTCCGATCGTTACCGCCAAAACCGTCTATGCCAGTAACAAACTAACGGCGCACCCGGTGCAGGTCAACTGGTAAAGTTCGTTTTGATGGAAACAGTCGAGGACGTCACGCGGATGCACCTGGTGGGCGGCAACCTCGCCCTGGACTTCGTCAACACCCGCACCGGTCCACCCAGCGGGCCCTCCGACGACGACGTGCTCACCGGCTATCCGGAGCTGGTCGCCTGGGGCGTCTACGCGGGCGCCCTCACCGAAACAGAGGCGACAGCGTTACGCCGGCTGTCCCGCAACGATCCGGACGGCACCCGCGCTGCCTTCTCCCGAGCGCTGAGCACCCGCGACTACCTCGACGAGGTGTTCCGACCACTGGCCGGCGGCCGGTCTCCGAGCACACCCGCGCTGGCCCGGCTGCGCGACGACGAAGCCGACGCGCTCGCCCACGCACAGCTCGCGGGCGGAAGCACGTTCGCGTGGGTCTGGCGAGACGACCGGACGCTCGCCCGACCGCTACGGCCGGTGGTGCACGCGGCGGTCCAACTGCTCACCACTGGTGCACTGGACCGGATCAAGGGGTGCGGCGGCTGCCGCTTCATCTTCAACGACGAGAGCAAGAATCGCAGTCGCCGCTGGTGCAGCATGGACGACTGCGGGACCGCCGAGAAGATGCGCCGCTACGTCGCCGCGCGGCGCATCCGAGCGCCGCGGTGAGCGCGCTCTGCGGAGCCGGGATCCCGAACGGCGAGGCGTCGGCGTCGCGGTCAGCCGGTCGACTCGTGGCAGCCCTCACCGGTAAAGGCCCGATGGAATTGGAGCCCCCGGCCACGATCGAACCAGCGACATCTCGCTTGCAAGTTCTGTGCGCCAGGTCCGCACACGTCCAGCGACGGCTGCACGCTCGGAGCCTCGTCCGACAGCCCTCCGCAGCCTGCCGCCGTCCGGTTGTGTTGCTGTCAACGTTGCTGTAGGCAGCCTCGCTGCCGATAACGTAGCCAGCTGCCGCTCTAAGGAGAATAGGCCGCTTATACTCGGCCGGTCAGCCTCGTCCTGTCTGGTCTGGGTCTGGCGGCCTGCTCGAATCGGGCCTCACGTTCGTAGTCGTTGGTCTTCTGACCTTCGTCGCTCCCCTGCTGAAGCACCTGCTAGACGGCCGCAGAAGCCGCACTCGTTCAGCGGGACGAGCGAGAAAGAGGAGGTTGACCATGGGTGAAACAGTTCGCAAGATCGCGTCTGGCGTCTTTGCCACTGTCTACGCCATCGGCTGCAACGCGACAGGAGCGGCGTTCCTGGCCTGGACCAGACAGGATGAGCAGCAGAACGGGACCGGTGGGCAGCCTCATCAGTTCGACAACCACAGATAACGAAGCCTGGGCCGGCTTGGTCGTCGGGCCGGCCACGCCTTGTCACCTGGGCAGGCGTCGTTACCAGTGGTCGTCGTTGGTCGCTTGCGACCGTCCTCTGACGGCCTGGTGACGGCCTAGCCCTAGCCGTTGCCGCCTTGCCCAAGCCTGCCTCCTCCAGGGACCCTGGAGGACCAGAGCCACACGAGAACGTCAGAGGGCATCTCTACCCTTACGGACGGTTGAGGATTCGCTGGCTGCAACTAGCCTGCTACGTAGGTTCTGGTAGCCCCAGTCCCCTACCGCCAAGGGAGCGACAGATGGCGCGTTCACGGCAAAAGGTCCGGTGCTGGGACCTGAGGGGTCGGTGCATGGACTGATGAGTCGACAGACCTCGCCTCTCATCACTGCCGCGAGTGTAGGAGCGCTGCTCTCGCCCCTCGCCCAGGCCGTCACGGTTGGTGGTATCACCTGGAATGCGAACCGGGGAGCCAGCAAGGAGGGCGTCGTCCAGGTCCGCACCATGCTAGAAGCCCTAGGCCCCTGCCTGCTACGCCTTGTGGTGAATCCCCTGGCACCAAGCGAACCTAAGCTTCAGTATCTCGTCGGCGCCGGTCGCGACAGATTCTCAGCTCGCCGTCTGTGTATCAATGTCCCTCATCGCCCGATCGCGGGGACTCACAAGCACCGCGTAGAGCCTGGAACTTCTGAGGAGGGCGTCTACGAACCCACAGATATTCCGGAAGTTCCGCTTCAACCCAGGGTCGCTCCGGGTACATATCGTGCGATCCTTGAGGCGTTCGCGGGCGAGTGCTTCATCCAGATAGCATCCGATTTTACCTGGTCAGAGCCGTGAGGAGGGGAACCGTGGACTCAGCAGCCACCGTGGGCGCGATCCTACGCACGATCAACGATCAGACTGTCGTCCGTCCCTACGGCGACGGGCTCCTGGTAGACCTACCGCTGACGTATGGTGACGGGGATGTGGTTCGGATCTTGGTAGAGCCCATGGGATCTGGGTTCCGGGTATCAGACCGCGCTGTTGCTGCCACTCAGCTCGCCATGTCAGGCGTGAACGTGAACGCTGGACGTCCCGCGGAAGCGTTCGCAGAGACCGTACGAAGCGCTGGACTCAGTGGAGTCAACGCTGTCCCCGGGGAACTTGCGACCTTCGGGGTCGCTGATCAACTCGGACGAATGGTGCTAGACGTTGCCCAGGCGTCCATGCGCACCGAGCAACTCCGCTGGCTGGCGGTACGCCACACTCCGACTAGATTCCCTGACCGTGTAGTGGGTCGGGTTAAGAGCTGGGCGCAGGATAGCCGCCAGGTTCAGCGAGAGGCACCGCTAGTCCTACGATCCGGCCGGAAGCGGCAGGTGACGCTTCGTGTCTCTAACAACGATCGCTCCGCCTATGTTCAGGCGGTTAGCCTACGAGATCGTGACCATGCGGCAGAGCACTGCTACTACATCTTCGACCTGTCAGATGTGCCGAAGGAAAACCGGATCGCGGCACTCGATGGCGCTCGGACGGACTGGCCAGGTGAAATTGTAAGCGAGCTGACTCAGGTGGGTGATGTGGAGTTTTTTGCGGATCCGCTGAGTCTAGAGCGACAGCTCGACAAGATTGTCCCGCCAGCGCAAGCAGCGTTACAGAGGTAAGCGCGGCGGGACCCCTGGGGGTCCAGGAAACCCGAAGCTCGTTCTAACCTGGCGTCGCCAGCGCCGCTCGCTGCCATCCCGGCTGCCGTCGACCCGCACCCATGGAGCAGGCCGTCGCCCGGTCCACCACGTCAAGCGGGCCTTGACGCACCGTCGGACGCTGGCGGGTCGGGCGGTGCTCTGCTCTGCTCGCCCGGGTCGACGGCAGGCGGGATGGCTCCCACTGCAACCGCCCACGGACCGCGAGCCGCCGACGGAGCCCCGGCCATCCTGGAGCAGGAGCGCCCCGCCGGAGCCGCAGTGACCGCCACCCGAGGATCGCCGCCAACTCGCCGACCTTGCCGGCGTGCGCTCCCCCACGCCGCGCGGGTGCTGGCCACGCGGCCCAGCCGGCTGCCGGCCCGTCACCCCACTGGGAGACGGCCTGTCGTCATTCGGCGCCCACCGGGTTACCCGCTCTCCGCGCCAGCCGCCGGGCGTGTTGCGTGACCGGAGTCGGAGCGTCAGCGGAGCGACGGGCGCGCGCCCTGGCGGCGGCGCGTGCGGCCCGTTCAGGACCGCCTTCAAGACGTACAGAAACTTTGCACAACATAGCCGGCAGTCCGGCAGTCCGGCAGGATCTTGTCTGCGCTGACCAGGTCACCAACCCGGCGCGTCGACGTAAAGATCACACTCAAGGTCTACACGCCAACCTCGACGCGATACGTCAGGCGCTCGGCAAGCTCGACGGGGAGCTCTCGTGAGTCCATCCGGCTGCTTCGGGGCGGGCACAGCCCCGAAACGCCTTGTGGATATGGAGCCCCCGGCCGGGATCGAACCGGCGACATCTCGCTTACAAGTCCTGAGCGACCAGTCCGGCGTTGTCCGTCCCTGGTCGTGACTTCGGAGAGTCGTTCATCGGCGTGTCGCCTCGGTCGAGCAGATCCAGGCCGGTTGCTGTCACGGTTGCTGTCAGCAGCTACCGCGAGCCAGACTGGTTGAGGCAATCTGATCCGTATGCCAGAAGCCACGCATGTTGCCCGCGATCGGTTTGTCCGAGATGTACTAGTCAATGTCATGGCGAACTTAATCGCCGCAGCAATTATCTACATTGGCGGTGTAGCCGCAGGCTTAATTCCCAGAAATTCCAAATTGCTTCTTACTTGCATTTATTTACTTTCCGCGTCCGTAATCTTCGGTTTCATGATGGCTTCTTCGAGATTGCGTAGGCTGGCGGGTCCGCCAGCCTATTACGCTCGTCTAGCATTTACCGCAGCAGGAGGGCTGCTAGGCGTAACATCCCCATTTGTTTTCGGCAGACAAGATGGTTACCACATGTGGATCTCTATGCCAATGGGCGTATCTATGCTCGTCCTATTCGCAATCATCGCCACTTCACGAACCGCCCGACAGCGATACGGCATCGGTGTGCCGCATTCCCAAAACGAGGTTGACAGACTCGCAGCCAGCGCCGATCCGCCGACTCCTTGACCCCCAGGCAACCAACAGGGGTCCCTGACCTGCCCGATGATGCGCGGCTAGCAGTGACATGCGTCCGGGGCCGCCCATGAGCGTCCACCGCCGCCCGGGTCGGTCGTCACCCAGTTAGTCACTCAGGTGCCCGGTGAACTCACATCGATGGCCGCTTCTTGTCGACGTTTCACAAGGTTTTGTGCTCCGCGTGCCTCCCTGACGGTTCCTTGGCTCGCGACGTACCGGTTCTTGCCGGGTAACTGCCGGAGGGACATCCACCGTCTGAACCGTGGCAGAACACCACCCATCAGCATAATGGACGACAGCGCGATGAATTCCTTACGTGTTTGGTCATATTCAAGGTGATTATCAGCCCTCTTATCCGGCTCGGACAAAATTGCCGAATTGATTGCTGCTCTAACGAACCGCCTGGCTGTTCTTGTTGCCCGAACCGGAGAGAGCAGCGCGAATTCTTCCTGCGTACGCGCAAGTTGAACAACTAGCTGGACCCTCTTCTGATCTCTCTTGGATACCTCACTGAAAGCGTGACTGGCCAACATCGATCGCAGTCCCGGCCAAGCCACCTCCAAGAGCCTGTCCCCGTCGACATGTTGGACATCGCTCGGGTCGAACTTCTTGTACGCCTCGCTCAGCAGAAAGATTTTCGCTGCTTCTCTCTGTGCAGTGGTCAGCGTGTCGAGATCACCCGAGATTCGGTCCAGGTCTGTGACCTGGATCTGATCAACCAGGGCCGTCATATGAAGCTCTTCGCCAGCCCGAAGCAAGCTAACGCAATGGTTGTAGCGCTCGACCCTCAACCACTTTCGATACTCGGTGTTGCGCGTGAGAAGGTGCCCAAGCAGCACCCCTACGATCGTCGCTCCTGCCGTGATCGAAACGGTGGTGGCCTGAACATCCATGCCCTCAAGTACACCGCATCCATCCCGTCTGCCGTCGACCCGCTCTCTGGGGAGTGGGCCGCCACCCGACCCGCCACGTCAAGACGGCCTTGACGCACGTTCGGACGCTGGCGGGTCGGGTGGTGGTCTGCTCGGCTTGCCCGGGTCGTCGGCTGGCGGGATGGCACGCGCAACCACCCACGGACCGCAACCCGCCGACGGGCTTGCAACCATCTCGGAGCCCGAGCGCCCCCTCCGGAGGCGCAGTAACCGCAACCCCGGGACCGCCGCCAGTTCGCCGACGCGGCCGGCGTGCGCTCCCCTGCGCCGCGCGGGCTCGTGGTCGAGCGGCCCGGCCGGCTGCCGGCTCACCATCTGGCCAACGCTCCCTGTCGTCCTGCGGCGGCCCTTTGGGCTTTCCGCTTCCGCGCCAGCCGCCGGGCGTGTTGCGTGGCCGGAGTCGGAGCGCCAGCGGAGCGACGGATGCGCGCCCAGGCGGCGGCGCGTGCGGCCCGTCTCGGGCCGCCTAGAAGACGTACAGAAACTTTGAACCACTTCGCCGCCAGCACGCCGCCAGCTCGGCAGGCGCCCGAACACGGGATGGTGCGCGGACCGGGTGCGTGAGTCCCGCTGCTGTCAGTCAGCTACTTCGGGGCGGGCACAGCCCCGAAATGCCTTGTGGATATGGAGCCCCCGGCCGGGATCGAACCGGCGACATCTCGCTTACAAGGCGAGTGCTCTGGCCAGCTGAGCTACAGGGGCGCGTGCGTCGAGGTCAGCATAGCGAGTGGCGTCCCGGACATCCCGCTCGCGATGCCTCCCCAGCACGGGAAACGTCAACAACCCGACGCACAAGGGTTCACCGTCGCGTCGATTGATGGCTGAGCGTGCCCGAGTGACCGGAATGCGTACCCCGTGGGCGAGGTTGGAAGCTGCCCTACCTTGGCAGCAAGATGAAAGCCGTTTACGGTTCACTCACACGGACGACAGCCCCGGCGCCCCCGCGACCGAGCCGCCGTCCGCTGACCGGCACGGACACGTGCCTGTCGCTCCTTCACTCGGATCGTCCGGCACGTTCCTGCCGGTGAAAGGAAGCGCTTCACCATGGCTACGGTCACCTACTCCAAGGCGTCCCGGGTCTACCCGGGCCAGGAGCGTCCCGCCGTCAACGAGCTCAACCTCGAGATCGGCGACGGCGAGTTCCTCGTCCTGGTCGGCCCCTCCGGTTGCGGCAAGTCCACGAGCCTGCGGATGCTCGCCGGCCTGGAGGACGTCGACGCCGGGTCGATCTACATCGACCAGCGTGACGTCACCCACCTTCCTCCGAAGGCCCGCGACATCGCGATGGTCTTCCAGAACTACGCGCTCTACCCGCACATGACGGTGTACGAGAACATGGCGTTCGCCCTGAAGCTGCGCAAGACCTCCAAGTCGGAGATCGACCGGCGGGTCAAGGAGGCAGCGGCCCTGCTCCAGCTGGAGGAGTACCTCAGCCGCAAGCCGAAGGCGCTCTCCGGTGGTCAGCGTCAGCGTGTCGCGATGGGCCGGGCGATCGTCCGCGAGCCGCAGGTCTTCCTCATGGACGAGCCGCTGTCGAACCTCGACGCCAAGCTGCGTGTGCAGACCCGTACCCAGATCGCGTCCCTGCAGGCCAAGCTGGGCGTCACCACCGTCTACGTCACGCACGACCAGGTCGAGGCCATGACCATGGGTCACCGGGTCGCGGTGCTGCTCGACGGTGTCCTCCAGCAGGTGGACACTCCCCGCGCGCTCTACGACACCCCGGCGAACGTGTTCGTCGCCGGCTTCATGGGTTCGCCGGCCATGAACATCAAGACCGTCGCGCTCAACGAGCGGGGCGCCGAGTTCGCCGAACTGAGCATCCCGCTGACCCGGGAGCAGGTCGCGGCGGCCCGCGCCGAGGGTGGCGACGGCAAGGTGACCGTGGGCTTCCGCCCGGAGGACTGCGACCTGGTCAGCCCGACCGAGGGCGGCATGCCGGTCGTGGTCGAGCTGGTCGAGGACCTCGGCTCGGACGCCAACGTCTACGGCCACGCCGCGCTGGGCGGCAGCTCGGAGCGCTTCGTCGTGCGCACCGACCGGCGCACCATGCCGAACATGGGTGACACCGTGTTCGTCAAGCCGCGTACCGGTCGCAGCCACGTCTTCCACGCCGCCACCGGCAGCCGGATCTGACGTAACGCCAACCGACAGGGGCGGTCCGCTTCGGCGGGTCGCCCCTGTCGTCGTACCCAGGAGGGCTTGTCACACCACGGAGCCAGCGCGGATGTGGCTCCGCGGGGTGACTCGGCGGGGTGGGCCGCGCCCGTAGCGTTGCGGCACGCCAACCCGAGGAGACGCCGTGTCCGCCACCGCCACCGCCCAACCGCTCAACCGTTCCCGGCCGTACCGGATGGCTCGCCTGACCGGCCGCAGCCTGGCCTACTGCGCGACGCTGGTGCCGGTCGCCCTGCTCGCACTGGTGACCGCCCCGCTGGGCGGAGCCGGTGCCGCAGTCGCACGCTGGCGGGCCCTGCGTACCGGACTGCTCGGCCTGCCACCCACCGCCGTGCCCGGCCGGCGGCCCGGCCCGGTCGCGGTGCTCGGTCACGCGCTGCTCAGCCTGCTCCTCGGCGCCGTCGCCCTGTTGCCGCTCGGCGTCCAACTGCTGCTGGTGCTGCGTGGCGTGCTCTACGGCGTGGTGGACCCCGGCCCGTACGACCACTCCTGGGGTGGTCCGAGCCGGGGCGGCGCGTGGCTTGTGCACTTCCTCGTCGGCCTGCCGATCGCCGCCGCCGGGCTGGCCGCGCTGATCGGTATCGCCGCCGTGCACCAGCGGCTGACCCGACGTCTCGACGGGGAGCGGAGCCCTCGCTGGCTGATCCCGACCGCCCTGCTGATGGCGTCGGCTGGTGCGGTGCTGTTCGTCGCCTGGAGCCGGCAGATCTGACGACGAGGCCCCCTTCCGCGCTGGGCGGAAGGGGGCCTCGTCGGATGTCGTTACAGCTCGACGGCCCGTCGGCGGGCGACCTCGGCCAGGGTGACCGCGGCGGCCACGCTGGCGTTGAGCGACTCCACCTCGGAGATCATCGGAATGCTGACGGTGAGGTCGCAGGTCTCCCCGACCAGGCGGGACAGGCCCCGCCCCTCGGAACCGACCACCACCACCAGCGGACCGACCGCGGCTTCCAGGTCGTACAGGTCGGTGTCGCCGTCGGCGTCCAGGCCGACCACCATGAAGCCGGCGTCCCGGCACGCCTTCAGCGACCGGGTCAGGTTTGTCACCTGCGCCACGGGCACCCGCGCGGCCGCGCCGGCGCTGGTCCGCCAGGCGGTCGCGGTGATCCCGGCAGCACGTCGCTCGGGTACGAAGACACCCTGCGCGCCGAACGCGGCGGCCGACCGGATCACGGCACCCAGGTTGCGCGGGTCGGTGACACCGTCCAGCGCGACAAGCAGCGGGGCCTGCTGCTCCAGGGCGGCGGCGACCATGTCGTCGAACGGCTGGTACGCGAATGGCGGCACCTGCAATCCGACACCCTGGTGCAGCACGCCGCCGGTCATCCGGTCCAGCTCGGCCCGGCTGATCTCCAGGTTGGCGATGCCCCGGTCGGCGGCCGTCCGAATGATCTCGTTGATCCGGTCGTCCATGTCGATGCCCTGGGCGACGTAGAGCGCCGTCGCCGGCACCTGGGCGCGCAGCGCCTCCAGCACCGGGTTACGCCCGACCAGCAGCTCCGGCGTGTCCTTGGACGGGTTGGACTTGCGCCCCGGCGCGACCCGAGGACCGCCCCGCCCGCCGGCAGCGCCCCGCCCGCTGGCAGCGCCCCGGCCGCCGGTGGCAGCACCCCGACCCCCCGGTACGCCCCGACCGCCGCCCCTGCCCCAGGTGGTGTCCTTGCTGCCCGGCTGACCGATCTTGGGGGCGCGCCCCTCCTCGGCCGCCGCGCGGCGCTCCTTGTCCTGCTTCCAGGCGGTGCGCTGGGGCAGCTTCTCGGTGCCCGAGTAGCCCTTGTGCCACGGCCGCTCGTCGGCGGGCAGGGTGCGCCCCCGCCCGGCCAACGAGTCCTTGTTCTTGCCGCCGGTGCCCTTGGGGGCGCCTGCCTTCGACGTCAGTCGCCGGCCACGGCGCTGCGAGTTGCCGGCCATCAGTCCTGCTCTCCAATAGTCCAACGGGGGCCCTGGGGGGTGTCCTCGACCACCACACCGGCCAGCTTGAGCTGGTCACGTACCGCATCGGCGGCGGCCCAGTCCTTGCGGCCCCGGGCCTGCGCGCGCTGCTCCAGGGCCAACGCGATCAGGGAGTCCACCACGGCGCGTAGATCATCCGTGCGGCCACCGCCGGTCCAGGCCGGGTCGAGGGGGTCGACCCCGAGGATATCCAGCATCGCCCGTACCACGGCCAGGGTGGTGCGGACGGTCACATCGTCGCCAGCGCTCAGCGCGGTGTTGCCGTCCCGAATGTGCTGTTGCAGCACGGCCAGGGCGGCGGACGTGTTGAGGTCGTCGTCCATCGCCGCCACGAAGCCGCCGGGCAGGTCACCGAGCTGCCCGGCACCGACCCGCTCGGTCGCCCGCTGCACGAAACCCTCGATCCGGCGGTACGCGGTCGCCGCGTCGCGGAGCGAATCCTCCGAGTAGTCGATCACCGAGCGGTAGTGCGCGGCGGCGTAGTAGTAGCGCAGCTCCACCGGCCGCACGCCGAGCGAGTCCACGTACGCCAGGTCGAGCGCGTTGCCGGCGGACTTGCCCATTTTGGCCCCGCCGATGTTGAGCAGCCCGTGGTGCACCCAGAATCGGGCGAACGGCAGCCCGGCCGCCTGGGACTGCGCGATCTCGTTCTCGTGGTGCGGGAACGTCAGATCCAGACCACCGCCGTGGATGTCGAACTCCGGGCCGAGATAGCGCCAGCACATCGCCGAGCACTCGATGTGCCAACCCGGGCGCCCCAGGCCCCACGGTGACGGCCAGTAGGCGTCCGCCGGCTCCTCCGGTTTGGCGCCCTTCCACAGGGCGAAGTCGCGCGGGTCCCGTTTGCCCCGGTCGGGGGCGTCCCCGGCCGACTGCATCGCGTCCGGGGACTGACCCGACAACGACCCGTAGGCCGGCCAGGACGCCACGTCGAAGTAGACGTCGCCGGAGCCGTCGGTCGCCGGGTACGCGTGCCCGTCGGCGATCAACTTCGTGATCAGCTCGTGCATCTCCGGGATGTGCCCGGTGGCGCGCGGCTCGTAGGTGGGCGGCAGCACGTTCAACGCCCGGTACGACTCGGCGAGGAGCAACTCGTTCGCGTACGCGATCGACCAGAACGGTCGCCCCTGCTCGCCCGCCTTGACCAGGATCTTGTCGTCGATGTCGGTCACGTTGCGGATGAAGGTGACCTCGTAGCCGGCGGCCAGCAGCCAGCGACGCAGGACGTCGTAGTTGACGCCGGAGCGAAGGTGACCGATGTGCGGCGGGGCCTGGAGGGTGAGACCACACAGGTAGACCCCCACCTTGCCGGCTTCCCGCGGGACGAAGTCCCGCACCGATCGGGTGGCAGTGTCATACAGGCGTAGCGTCACCGTACAAGGGTAGCTGTCCGTGCCTGTCCGGGTCGGCCGGTGCCGGGTCGTACGCTGCCAGGCGTGGATGCGACCGCACGCGCCGGTGAGCCGCCGACCAGCCCCAGCGCTGCTTCGGGGCAGGCTGACGCCGTCCGCAGGCAGGGTGACGACGTCACGGGGCGTGCCGGCGAGACGTCGCAGACGCTCGACCGTGGGTTACGGCTGCTGCACCTCGTCGCCGACGCCCCGGGCGGCCTGACCGTCACCGAGGCCGCGAACCGGCTCGGCATCGGCCGGGCCGCCGTCTACCGGCTGGTCGGCCCACTGACCGGGCACGGCATGCTGCGCCGCGACAGCGACGGCCGGCTGCGCCTCGGCGCCGGGTTGCTACACCTGGCCCGACGGGCCCAGCCGCTGCTCGCCGAGGGGGCACTGCCCGCCCTTCGCCGCCTCGCCGAGCAGGCCGGCGCGACCGCACACCTGACCGTCGTCGAGGGTGGCGAGGGGGTCGCCCTGGCCGTGGTCGAGCCAAGCTGGACGTCGTTCCACGTCGCGTACCGCACCGGGGCACGGCATCCGCTGGACCGGGGGGCGGCGGGCCGAGCAATCCTGGCCGGTCGAGCCGGGGAGGCTGCGCCGGTCAGCAGCAGCGGAGAGTTGCAGGCCGGGGCGTACGGGGTGGCCGCGCCGGTGCTCGGCGTACCCGGCCTGGAGGCCAGCGTCGGCGTGGTCGCGCTCGCCCCGCTGGACGTCGACACCATCGGCCCGCAGGTGCTGGCCGCCGCGACAGCCATCACCACCGCCCTCAGCTGATCCCGGCCCGCCGCCCCGCCGCCTCACCGGCTTGATCAACTCGGGTTCATGAAAGTCGCGGTGTCCCAAGGCCATCGACCGCCCGACTTTCAGAAACGCGAGTGGATCACCACCGGCGGGCCCAAGCGCGGGCGGGGCCGCCGGTGCCGTAGCACAATCGGCAGGCGGATTCGTGGTTGTCCACAGGTCCGGCGGCACGCGCGGGCGGGGTTGTCCACAGGGGTTTCGGTGGCCAGTCGGTGGTCGGCACGCTGCTTGGCATGCCGCCACGTCCGCATCGCCCCGATGCCCTGACCTGGCAGGTCTTCCGCGGCTCCGACGCTGTCCGGGACGGCCTGCTCACCGAACACCAGCTGCGCAACTCCGCCTGGGTGCGGCTGCGCCGCGACATCTACGCCGACGCGCGGCTGGAGCGGGACCACGCCCTCGCGTGTCGCGCCGCGCTCCTCCGACTACCGCCAGGAGTGGTGGTCGGCGGCCCGTCGGCCGCCTACCTGCACGGCGTCCAACACGCCGCGAGTTTCACCGACGATGTGCACGTCCTGGTGCCCCGAACATTGCGGGTCGGCCCCCAGCGCGGCCTCAGCGTGCACGTCAACGCCATCACTCCGCTCTTGGCGGGCGAAACCCCAGAGCCGGCCGCGCCCGCACCAACGAAACGGCGACTGCCAGGCACCAGACCACCATCAGCCGCAGGCCAACCGCCGGACGCCGGACGCCCGCCAGACGCAGCACGCCCGCCAGACACGAATCGACCGCCCGACGCAGCACGACCGTCGAGCGCTGGACGTCCACGTGATGCAGCGCGACCTACGGGAGCCGGGCGCCCACCTGCCGGCGGCACGTCACCCGGCCCAGCACGACAACTGTCCCGTCCGGCGGCAGCGTCCGTCAGAGCAGGGGTGATCGTGACGGCTCGGCCGGGCGTCGGCTGGGCGGCGACCAGCACACTCGGGTCCAGCGAGCGAGATGTCCCGATCCCCCGGTCCGACCCTGGGCGGGCCGCCTGGGAAACGGCTGTCTGGCTCGATCCGGTTCGGGCCGTCGCCATCGTCGACTCGCTGCTCGGGCAGGGGTTGGCCGATCGCGACACCCTGGCCGCCCTGGCTGCTCGCAACGCCAACCGGCCCGGTGGGCGACGAGCGCGTTGGGTCTTCGACCTGGCCGACGGCGGAGCCGAGTCTCCGCCGGAGTCACACCTACGGGTGCGGTTGGTGCTGGGTGGGCTGCCGCGCCCCGCAGTGCAACATCCGGTACGCCTGCCCATCGGCGTTGTCCTGCACCCCGATCTGGCCTGGCCGCAATATCGGGTAGCGGTGGAGTACGACGGGAAGTGGCATTCCGACGCGGAGCAACTGCACCGCGACCGTCGTCGGCTGAACCTGCTGGTCAACGCGGGCTGGCTCGTCCTGCACGTGACCAGCCGCCGGTTGAACGGCGAGTTCCCGGCGGTGCTTCGGGAGGTGCGGGACGCACTGGTCAGCCGCGGATGGCGCCGGGGATCGTCCACAGTCTCGGGTTCATGAAAACCGCGGTGTCCCGCAGGCACCATCACCGCGCCTTCCTGAAAACCGAGTCGATCATGAGGGAACCCGAGTCGATCATGAGCGCCGACACGCGCCGACCGGCTCTCGACTCACACACCGACCGCGTCGACGCGCAGATCCGCCAGCGCGGCTGGCAGGTCGGCCAGGCTGGAGACTTCGGCATCGGGCATGAAATCGCCCGGACGAGGCAGCCCGTGCCGGTTCAACCACACCGATCGCAGGCCCACCCGCCGAGGTGCCACCACGTCGTGCTCCCACGAGTCACCGACGTACACGATCTGCTCGGCCGGCACCCCGGCTGCGGCGACCACCGCCGCGTAGAACTCCGGCGCCGGTTTCTTGGGCAGGCCGTTGTCGTGGGCGTACACCTCGAAGGCGAACTCGCCGGCGAGCCCGCAGCGTTCGGTGCGGCTGTTGCCGTTGGTGGCGAAGCCGAGCGTGTACCGGGAGCGCAACGCCGCCAGCGCCGCTGGCACGTCCGGGAAGGGTCTGGTGAGGGCGAACCGGCGAGCGAAGAAGAGGGCGACGACCTCGTCCAGGTGGTCGTTCAGCCCGGCGCGGGCCAGCGACCGGGCCAGCGCGGCGCGGCGGATCTCCGCCACCGGGGCGGCCCTCAGGTCACCGAAGACCGCGCCCCAGTCCGATTCCAGCTCGGCGAGTGTCACCTCACTCGCCGCCGGGGCGCGCCGCCGCATCTCGTCGAGGACGGCCACCAGTCCGCCGGTCACCGCCGGGCGCAGGTCGAGCAGGGTTTCGTCGGCGTCGAACACCACAGTGGTCAGCACGGTCCCCACTGTGTCACCGACCGTCGAACGCCAGCTCACCGACCATCGAACCGCAACCCACCAACCGCCGAGGCCTCACTCACCGACCGTCGAGTGCCAGCGCCGGCTCGGGCGAGGTGGGCGTGGATGCCGACGGCGTCCCCCGCAGCTCGTCGAGTCGAACCAGCGCGACCCCGGCGACGATCAACGCGCCGCCGAACAGCTGCCAGCCGGTGGGCAGTTCGTCCAGGAAGAGCCAGGCGATCAGCACCGCGAAGAGCACCTCGGTCAGCCCGACGAACGACGACAGCCGGGGGCCGAGGATCCGGGTTCCGGCGATGCCGGCCAGGTACGCGATGACGGCTGCCACCAGCGAGAGCCCGGCGATGGGCAGCAGCCAACTGGTGGTCTGTCCGGCGAAGACGACCGCACCGAAGGTGGCGTGCAGCGGCAGCAGACCGGTCAGCCCGATGAGGAGCAGCACGGCGGCGCCGACTGCCATTCCGCCGCTGGCCATGGCGACCGAGGGCAGTCGGGGGTCGACCCGCCCGGCGAGCACGAAGTAGCCGGCCAGGCCGAATGCCGCACCCAGGCCCCAGAGCACGCCCACCGGGTGGAAGTCGGCGGTGCCGGCGAGATCGAGCACGAAGGCCAGCCCGGCCAGCGCGGCCACCGACCCGGCCACGGTGAGCCGGCGGGGGCGCTGCCCGTGCCGCAGCCACATCCAGCCGACGACGAGGATGATGCCGAGGTATTCCAGCAGCAGCGCGACACCGACCGGCAGGTAGCGCACGGCGTTGAAGAAGCACACCTGGGCCAGCGCCACCCCGAGCAACCCGAACAGCCCGATGGCCGAGGCGTTGCTGCGCAGCACGGCCCACCTGCCGCGCAGCGACAGCAGGGCGGGGATCGCCAACACCAGGGCGGCGATGCCGACCCGGGCGATCACCGCGGACTCGGCGGACCAACCGGCCTCGATCAGGGAGCGGGCGAACGTGCCGGAGGTGGCGAAGGTGACCGCGGAGAGCAACGCCAACGCGGCCCCGGCAGCAGGTCGTGAGTGCATGTCGCGCTCCTCGGGTCGGCACCGTGTCATGAGCAAACTATCCTTGTGCCGATGACGCTAGGCGGAAGCTATGACAGGAGTCAAGATGCTATTTGCTCATGACACCGAGTGTTCGCTGATCGCCGCCACCGCGCTGGTCAACACCACGGGTCGGGACGGCGAGTTGCTGCCCGACGTCGCCGCGCTGGACGCGTTCTTCGTCCGCTACTCCTACAGCGGCCGACACGAGCACACCGACGCCGAGTTGCGCGCCGTCCGGGAGTTGCGGCCCGGGCTGCGCCGCATCTGGTACGCCGAGCCGCCCGAGATCGTCGCCATCGTCAACAGCCTGCTGCTGGAACACCAGGCACTGCCCCAACTGATCGAGCACGACGACGAGCCGTACCACCTGCACGCCGTGCCCCGCGACGCGCCGCTGGCCACCCGGATCGCGGTGGAGGCGGCGATGGCCATGGCCGACCTGGTCCGCGCCGGTGAGCTGAGCCGGCTGCGGATCTGCGAGTACCCGGACTGCGACAACGTGGTCATCGACCTGTCCCGCAACCGATCGCGGCGGTTCTGCGAGGCCGGCTGCGGCAACCGCGCCGCCGTGACCGCCTACCGCGCCCGCCGGGCCGCCGGCCGTTCCTGACCGACTGTCGCCCACTCCTCGGCCCGCACCTCGTACTCCACCTCACCCTGCTCGGTCCCCGGAATCGGGTCGTCCCACTGCAGGTGGAACGTCCGCACGTAGCGCAGCCCAGCCTTCACCAGCACCCGCCGCGAACGGTCGTTGACAGTCATCGTCTCGGCCCAGACCCGACGCACCCCGACAGTCTCGAAGGCGTACCGGACCAACGCCCGCGACCCCTCGGTGGCCAGCCCACGCCCCCACGTCGAGCGGCGCAGCCGGTAGCCCAACTCGGCCTCGGTGCCATCCGCCGACGGGTCGAGCGCGAACCACCCCAGAAACTCACCCGACTTCCGATCCAGCGCCGCCCAGCGCCCCAGCCCGGGATGCCGCTCGTACTGGGCCAGCAGCCTCGGCAACTGCTCATCCCGCACTGTCGCCAGCGGCGTGGCCACACCACCGCTGAGAAACCGCATCACCTCAGGGTCGCTGTCCAGCTCGACAAGCGCGTCCACGTCGGCCATGGTCAGGCGCCGAAACCGCAACCGCTCGGTGCGGGGCAGGTCACTCATCACGGGATCATCCCGCCGCCGCACACCACCGTCGAGCCGTTTATCCGCGCAACATCGGCGAAGTTGCGGCTACCAACCCCGCGACCACCGTCGCGGGCGAGGCGGTCGCGTCAGCGCGGGGGCGCGACCACGAAGAGCCGCCAGGAGTACGCGTCGACAACCAACACGGGCCCGTCCGAGTCCTTACTGTCCCGCACCCCGACCACGTCCCCCAGATTCGTCGCCACCTCGACGCAGTTGGCGTCCTGGTTGCTGCGGCTGCTCTTGCGCCAGCGAGCGCCGGTCAACTCCACCACTCGGCCACCTCGTTCATCAGCTCGATGGACGCCTGCGGCGGCAGGGCCTCGCCCAAGGTAGCCTCCCAGACCCGCTGCAACCGCAACAGATCCTGCGGCTGGTCCAGCTCCTGGCCCCGAACCTGACAGTCCAAGTAGGCCAACTCGGTGTCGTCGGGCAGGACGGCGAGGGCGAATTGTCCGCCGAGCCCCGGATACTCCTCGGCGGATCGCGGCACGATGTGCAGCCGGACCCGAGGGTGCCCGGTGGCGATGCCGACCAGGTGCAGCGTCTGGTCGCGCATCACCTTCCGCCCGCCCACCCGTCGCCGCAGCACCGCCTCGTCCAGCACCGCCACGATCTGCGGCGCACGCTCGCTGTGCAGCACCTCCTGATGCTCCATCCGGGCGGCCAGACGCCGTTCAACCTCGTCGGGAGCCAGCAGGCCACCCGCCTCAAAGACCGCTCGCGCGTAGTCTTCCGTCTGGAAGAGCCCCGGCACGTAGCGAGGTTCGTACCACCGGACCGCCCGCGCCTCCGCGAGGATTGCCCGCCAGCCGCGTAGCCAGACCTGGGCCTTGTCCAGGCTGACCAGCTTGCTGGCCATTCGGCCGAACAACCCGCCGGTGTCCAGGGCATTGTCGACGAGTTCCAGGTACTTGGTGGTGGGCTGTTGCTGGCCCAGCTCGATGGCGCTGACCATCGACGCCGAGTAGTTGACCGCCTTCGCCAGCTCGTCCTGACTCCAGCCCCGCCGAGCCCGCGCCCGGCGCAGCTCCGCGACCAGGAACGCCGCCGCCGTCATCTGCCCATCGGCCATGCCTGCCGCCCTCCACCCCGCTGACGATCAACTCCAGCCGGCCGCCAGCGACGACGCCACCCGACGCAGGGCGGCTATGACGACGCGGCCAAACCCTTCCGACCGTAGTCGTCTGATCACCAGACTGTGAAGCGCGACGCCGCTCCCCGTCCCCCGGGTCTGTCGGCGTCGCACGGGACCGCCCGTTCCCCCGTGCCGGGCGGTCCCACCTCCCAGACCCCAATCACGCCGACCACCCCGACCAACCCCGACTGACCCCGCAAGATCGTGCTCGATCGTGGAAACCAACACCGCTGCGTTAGGGCTCTAGCCGGCGGGGTCAACCCGGGACAGGAAGTGCCCGATCGGGGAGCGGGTTGGGCCCGACTTGGCGATCATGGAGTTGTGGTGCCGACTTTGGGGGTTTACGGGCGTTCTGTTACCCACCACAACTCCATGATCGGCGAGGCAGTGCTGGTCGACGAACAGCCGGTCCACCTAACGCAACGGCGTTGACATCCTTGTTCGAGCGCGATCTTGGCCCGGCCCGGACGCAGCCCAGCCCGGGACGCACAGCCCGGCCCCGACGCACAGCCCGGCCCGGACGCACAACCCGGCCCGGACGCACAACCCGGCCCGGGACGCGCGGGGAGCGCGGCGTGACGCCACAGACGATTCAGCCCGACAAGGAAGGCCGCCGCATGTCCCGGACCGCCCCGGACGACCGCGCCACGACTCCACGTCGACCGCACCTGGCCCTGCGACCGCTCTGGCTGTGCCGGGTCTGCGCCGCGCCCTGGCCCTGCCCGGTCGCGCGGCTCACCCTGCGCCAGGAGTACGCCCACGACCGGGTCGGGTTGAGCGTCTACCTGTGCTCGGTCCTGCACGAGGCGGCCGCCGACCTGTACCGGCTCAACCCGCACGACGGCCCGGACCCGGCGGCGCTCTTCACCCGCTTCCTCGGCTGGGCCAGACCACGCGGCGACGCGCGCTGAGCGGGCACCCCCGACTCAGGGGTGGGTCATCCGGAGCAGGTCCAGGGCCTCGTCGAGCTGGGTCTCGGTGAGCTTGCCGGAGTCGACGTGACCTCGGGAGATCACCACCTCGCGGATGGAGGTCTGCTTGGCCAGCGCCTCCTTCGCGATCGAGGCGGCCTCGTCGTACCCCAGGTAGCGGTTGAGTGGGGTGACGATCGACGGTGACCCTTCGGCGTACGTCAGGCAAACCTCGGCGTCCGCGACCAGGCCGGCCACCAGTCGGTCGGCGAACAAGCGGCTCACCGCGGAGAGCAGCCGGATCGACTCCAGCAGGTTGCGGCCCATCACGGGGAGCATGACGTTCAGCTCGAAGTCTCCCTGGGAGCCGGCGAAGCCGACAGTCGCGTCGTTGCCGATCACCTGGGCGCAGACCTGCCGCATCGCCTCGGCGACCACCGGGTTGACCTTGCCGGGCATGATCGACGAGCCGGGCTGGAGGTCGGGGATCCGCAGTTCGCGCAGGCCGGCACGGGGGCCGGAGCCCATCCACCGGACGTCGTTCGCGATCTTGTAGAGGCCGACCGCCACGGTACGGAGCTGCCCCGAGGTCTCCACCAGCGCGTCCCGGGCACCCTGCGCCTCGAAGTGGTTGCGCGCCTCGGACAACGGCAGCCCGGTCGACTCGCGCAGCCTGGCGATCACGGCGGCGGCGAAGCCGAGCGGGGTGTTGATCCCGGTGCCGACTGCGGTGCCACCCAGTGGCAGTTCCGCCAGCCGGGGCAACGCGCCTTCCAGCCGGTCGATGCCGTAGCGGACCTGGGCCGCGTACCCGCCGAACTCCTGACCCAGGGTGACCGGGGTGGCGTCCATCAGGTGGGTGCGACCGGCCTTGACCACCGTCTCGAACTCCGCCGCCTTGGCCTCCAGCGCTGCCGCGAGGTGGGCCAGCGACGGCAGCAGATCCTCCACGATGAACTGGGTGGCGGCCAGGTGGATCGAGGACGGGAAGATGTCGTTGCTGGACTGGGAGGCGTTGACGTGGTCGTTCGGGTGCACCGGCGAGCCCAGCTCGCGGCTGGCCAGGGTGGCGATCACCTCGTTGGTGTTCATGTTCGACGAGGTGCCCGAACCGGTCTGGAACACGTCCACCGGGAACTGGTCGTCGTAACCACCGTCGGCCACGTGCGCGGCGGCGGCGGCGATCGCGGCGGCCACGTTCGCGTCGATCACGCCCAACTCGCCGTTGACCTCGGCCGCCGCGCCCTTGATCTGGGCGAGCGCCTTGATCTGGGCTGGTTCGATGCCCCGGCCGGAGATCGGGAAATTCTGCACCGCACGCTGGGTCTGTGCCCGCCACAGCGCCTCGGCGGGCACCTCCACCTCGCCCATCGAGTCGCGTTCGATCCGGTAACCGGTCGCCTCTGGAGTCGTCACACATACCATCCTGCCGCGCCCATCGCCGACTCGCAGATGATCCGTCAGCCCAACTCGGCGAGCAGGCGCTCCACCTCGTGCCGGCCGGGTGACTCGATCTGGCGGAACAGGACCAGCGCCCGGCTCAGGTGTGCGCGCGCCGCGGCCGGGTCGGTCGTACGCAGGCAGCGGGCGATGCCCTCCAGTGCCCGGCCCTGCTCGTGTCGGGAACCCAGCCCGGTGGCGTCGACGAGCACTCGACGATGCAGGTCGAGCGCGCTCGTCACGTCGCCCTGATCCAGGATGGCGCGGGCCAGCAGGTTGCGTGAGCCGCACTGGGCGACGCGGTCCCCCACCTCGGTCATCGCGACGAGTGCCGCCCGGTGCAGGTCTGCGGCCTGTTCCGGGCGCCCGGCCTCCCGTTCCATCATCCCGATCTCGTTCAACACCTCACCCTCACCGAACCGGCTGCCCGCCTGTCGCTTGAAACGCAGCGCCACCCGCAGCAACCGGGCGGCCGGCACCACGTCACCCATCCGATGCCGGATCATTCCGAGGTGCCCGAGGGCGTTGCCGATCCGGCGCGGGTCGCCGACCTCGCGAGCGATGCCCAGGTGTCGTCGGGCAACGCGCAGTGCCTCGTCGTGCCGCCCCCACAGGAGCAGGGTCATCGCCAGGTTGTTGAGTTCGTTCGTCAGCGCCACCGTGTCGCGCATCCGCGTCGCCACCGCGCGGGCCTCGTCGAAGCACTCCCGGGCGCGGCGGAACTCGAAGTTGGCGGCGTACGAGCTGCCCAGGTTGCCGAGCGTGTTGCGGAACCCGCCGCGTAGACCCAGCCGGCGGAAGATTGCGAGTGACCTTTCCATGACGCGGATCGACTCGGGAAAATCACCAAGCCGGTAGTGGGCCGAGGCCAGATAGTTGAGCATCGTCGCCACGGCCCGGTCGTCGCCCAACACCTCGGCGGCGCGCAGGCCGATGGTGTGTGTCTCGATCAACTCGTCCAGCCGACCGCCCTCGAACTGGGCGTACCAGCAGGCCCTCGCCAACTGCCAGCAGTACTGGAGGAACGCCTCGGTCTCCGCCAACCGGACCAGGGCGGTCCACCCGGCCAGGTTCTCGTCGAGCCAGGCCTGGCCCTGCTCGGCGACGAGCGCGACCAGGTCGGGGCGGAGCGGCCCCGCCACCACGATCAGCGAGTGCAGCGAGGAGAGCTCCTTCGTGCGGGCGATCGCCGTGGCGACGTGCAGATGGTGGTCGAGCAGGCGCTCGATCCCGTCCCGCCGCTCGGCTGCCCGTTCCGGCTCGGCGACCAGGGTCCGGGCGTACTCGCGGACCAGGTCGTGCAGCCGGTACCGGCCCGGCTCCGTCTCCTCCACCAGGTGCGCGTCGACCAACTCGTCGAGCAGGTCCTGGGCGTCGGGCAGGGGCAGCTCGGCGAGGACGGCCGCGACCGATTTGTCGAACCGTACCCCCGGGTGCAGGCCGAGCAGCCGGAACGCACGCTGCGCCGTCGGCGGCACCTGGGCGTACGACAGGGCGAAGGCGCGGGCGACGGACCGGTCACCCGCTTCGAACTCGGCCAACGGATCGGACCGTCTCGTCAGCCGCTCGGCCAGGTCGGCGATGCGCCAACGGGGACGGTGCGCGAGGCGGGCACCGGCCAGCCGGATGGCGAGTGGCAGGTGGCCGCAGCGGCGGACGACCTCGGTGGCCGCCTCCGGCTCGGCCGCCACCCGGTCGACGCCGACCACGTGCCCGAGCAGCTCGATCGCCTCGTCCGTGTCGAGCACGGGCAGTGACGACGGTCGACCCTCGTCCACTCCGACCAGCCGGCGCCGACTGGTGATCAGGACGAGGCAGTGCGAGCCGTTGGGCAGCAGCGGTGTCACCTGGTCGGCGGTGGCGGCGTTGTCCAGCACCAGCAGGGCCCGTCGGCCGGCCAACTCGGTGCGCCAGAGCGCCAACCGGTCGTCCTGGTTCGTGGGCACCCGTTCGGCGGGCACACCGAGCTGCCGCAGCAGCGTGGCCACCGCCGCGGCCGGTGTCAGCGGGGTGCGCTCGCTGTGCCCGTGCAGGTCGATGTAGAGCTGGGCGTCCGGGTAGTCGTCCGCGAGGGCGGTGGCGACGTGCACCGCGAGGGTGGTCTTACCGCTGCCGGCCATCCCGTCGATGAGCTGGATTCGTGCGCCGGCCTCCACGTCCTTCACCAGACGGGCCAGCGTCTGCTGCCGACCGGTGAAGTCACCGATCGCCCGGGGCAGCGAGCGGACCGGAACACTCGGCGACGACGCCCGACCGGCCAGGACGAGATCGCCGGCGAGCACACGCTGATGCAGCTCCTGAAGCTCGGCGCCGGGCTCGATGCCCAGTTCGTCGGCGTAGAGCCGCCGCCCCTCCCGGTAGACCGCGAGCGCCTCGGCCTGCCGACCGACCGAGGAGAGGGCGAGCATCAGTTGGCCGCGCAGTCGCTCCCGCAGCGGGTGCTGGTCGATGCTCTCGGCCAGCTCGTCGATCAGCTCGACGCCTCGACCGAGACGCATCTCGACGTCGACGCACTCCTCCAGCGCGGTCAGGCGCTGCTCGTCGAGGGCCTGGGCGCGGCGGCGGATGCTCTGGCTCGGGATACCGCTGAGCGCAGGCCCCCGCCAGAGCGCCAGGGCAGCGCGGAATCCGGTACGCGCGTCGTCCAGCCGACCGGCCGCGGCGGCGGCACGGGCCACCTCCACACCCCGGACGAACACCTCGACGTCCAGGTCGTTCGGTGCGGTACGGATGCCGTACCCCGCCGGGTCGGTGACGATCGCCTCCGGCGACAGCCCGAGTTCGGCGAACCGGCGGCGCAACCGCGACACACAGGTCTGCAACTGGGCTCGGACGGTGGCCGGTGGCTGCTCCTCCCACACCGCGTCGACCAGCTCTTCGACGGGCACGAGCCGGCCGGCCCGCAACAGCAGCATGGCGAGGACGATCCGGTCTCGACCAGCGGTGACTGTGGACTCACCACCGCCCACCCGCAGGGGCCCCAGGATCCCGAACCGCATCTGCTCCCCCGCCTTACTGGCCCGACCTCCAGCAGAGTAGTCCGACGGTCACGGATCGGCCCAGTCAGGCGATAGCGATGTGAGAGCGGATCGGCAGCGGTGTATCGGACACTCTCTCTGGGTTGTCGGTGACGGCATCCGACGGGGGCGGTGCGCCCGTCCCAGGGCCTTGGCGGGCCAGGCGCACCGATGTCGGTACAACACGGGCGACAAAAGGGGCGTCGAGCGAATTCGCTCGACGCCCCTTTCGTGTACGCGACGGTCGGCGGCGGCCGACGGTGCTGGTCAGGTCAGCGGCGGCCGACGGTGAGCACCGGCTTGGTGACCTCGGCGAAGAAGTCGTTGCCCTTGTCGTCGACGACGATGAAGGCCGGGAAGTCCTCCACCTCGATCTTCCAGACCGCCTCCATGCCCAGCTCCGCGTATTCGAGGACCTCGACGTGCTTGATGCAGTCCTGGGCGAGGCGGGCCGCGGGGCCGCCGATCGAGCCGAGGTAGAAGCCACCGTACTGCTGGCAGGAACGGGTCACCTGGCCGGAGCGGTTGCCCTTGGCGAGCATCACCTGCGAGCCACCCGCGGCCTGGAACTTCTCCACGTAGGCGTCCATCCGGCCGGCAGTGGTCGGGCCGAAGGAGCCGGACGCGTACCCCTCGGGGGTCTTCGCCGGGCCGGCGTAGTAGACGGCGTGGTCGCGCAGGTACCGCGGCATCGGCTCGCCGGCGTCCAGCCGCTCGGCGATCTTGGCGTGCGCGATGTCGCGGGCCACCACGAGCGGGCCGGACAGCGAGAGCCGGGTCTTCACCGGGTATTTCGACAGCTCGGCGCGGATCTCGTCCATCGGCCGGTTGAGGTCGACCCGGACCACCAGTTCGGCGTCGAGCGCGTCGTCGGTGACGTCGGGCAGGAAGCGCGCCGGGTCGGTTTCCAGTCGCTCCAGCCACACGCCCGACGGAGTGATCTTGGCGACCGCCTGCCGGTCCGCCGAACAGGAGACGGCGATCGCCACCGGGCAGGACGCGCCGTGCCGGGGCAGCCGGACCACCCGTACGTCGTGACAGAAGTACCGGCCACCGAACTGCGCCCCGATGCCGAAGTTGCGGGTCAGCTCCAGCACCTCGGCCTCCAACTCCAGGTCGCGGAAGCCGTGCGCGCTCATCGAGCCGGAGGTGGGCAGCGCGTCGAGATACTTCGCGCTGGCGTACTTCGCGGTCTTCAGGGCGTACTCGGCGGAGGTGCCGCCGATGACGATGGCCAGGTGGTACGGCGGGCAGGCGGCGGTGCCGATCAGCCGCAGCTTCTCCTCCAGGAACTGCATCATCCGCGTCGGGTTGAGCAGCGCCTTGGTCTCCTGGTAGAGGTACGACTTGTTGGCCGAGCCGCCACCCTTGGCCATGAACAGGAACTTGTACGCGTCGGGGTGCCCGTCCGGGTCCTCGGCGTACAGGTCGACCTGGGCCGGCAGGTTGCTGCCGGTGTTCCGCTCGTCCCACATGGTCAGCGGGGCGAGCTGGGAGTAGCGCAGGTTGAGCTTGGTGTAGGCCTGGTAGACGCCCCGGGAGATGGCCTCGGCGTCGCCGCCGTCGGTGAGCACGTGCCGGCCGCGCTTGCCCATCACGATCGCGGTGCCGGTGTCCTGACACATCGGCAGCACTCCGCCGGCGGCGATGTTGGCGTTGCGCAGCAGGTCCAGTGCGACGAACCGGTCGTTCGGCGAGGCGGCCGGATCATCGATGATCGCCCGGAGCTGGGCCAGGTGCGCGGGGCGGAGGAAGTGCGCGATGTCGTGCATCGCCTCGGCGGTCAGCGCGGTGAGCGCGGCCGGCTCCACAGTGAGGAACCGGCGGCCTCCCGGGCCGTGTACGACGTCGACGCCCTCGTCGGTGACCAGACGGTAATCCGTCTGGTCGGGGCCGGTCGGCAGCAGGGGGGCGTACGAGAATGCGGCGGCACTGCTCATGAGCGGCAAGCCTAGGGCAGACCGGTCGATCACTCCCACCCGCCGGGCGGGTCCTGGGACGCCGCTCTCATCCCGCGGACCCGTCGCCCGCTCACCCACCCGGTGAGCAGGCCACTTAGGGCCTGTGTCAAAGCCCCTGGCCGGCCTGCGGCGGGCCCAGACGACGACCGGCCGCGTTGGAGATTGGCCCGGCTACAACACCGGTATCCGGGCCAATCTCCGCCTTGCCGGATCGCCGTCTGGACTCCGCCTCGGCTCGACCGAGGACTTTGACACAGGCCCTAGCCGTCCTTGCCGCCGTCCGGGTCGGGGCAGAGCTCGCCCTTCGGGCCGCAGTCGCCGTTGTTCTGCCCACCGGGGCCGGTGCCGCCCGGCCCGGGATTCCCACCGTCGCCGGGTGAGCGGGCGGGCGAGCCTCCGGCAGCGCCGAAGCGGACATATCCGATCTCGCGCCCCTCACCGATGATCATGCCCTGCGAGCCGACCGCGAGGGCGTTCGCCGAGGTGCGCAGGACGGCCAACTCCCGGCAGGTGCGCGGGTCCACCGCGACCAACCGGGACGGCTTCTCGTCCGCGACCACCGCCGCGTACGGGGTCAGCGCGGCACCGGCCTTGCCGCTGGCGGGCCGAGTCCACAGCACCCGGTCGGTGCCGAGCTGACGGGCGACCACCGAACGCTTGTCGGCCGCCCGGAACACCGCGTAGCGGTCGTCGACCGCGATCAACTTGGTGCCCGCTTCGCCGACCCAGAGCAGCCGGCCATCGTACCCGTCGATGACCGCCTCGCGGCCGTCCGGGCCGACACCGATCAGCACGTTCCGCGCACCCTGCGGGTCCTCGCGCTGCACGCAGCCGGCGCTGTCGGCGGTCCGTAGGTTGATCCCGGCCCGCTGCCAGGCCTCCTGCCCGGTCGCCGGGTCGCGGGCCGAGATGGCGAAGTAGCAGGCGCCGTCCTGGGAGCGGGCGGCGATCCGCAGCATCCGGCCGCCCACCACGGACAGCCGCTCGTCCCGGCCGGGTTCGACATTCTGCAACACCCGGCCGGTGGCGGTGTCCACCACGTGCACCCGGCCGTCCACCGGGAAGCCGAGCAGCGGTGGCGCGGGTTCCGCACCGGCCACCCCGTCGTCGATCCGGGTGGCGGTGAGCCGGCGGGTGCCGCGCAGGCCCGGATTGTCGGCGAGCAGGCCGCTGTGCACCCCGGGCAGGAAGGCCGTCCAGATCGGCGCGGTGCCGCGCGGGTCCCAGGCGCTCAGGGTGCAGTCGGTGGCGTCCGTGCAGCGGGCGTCGAGGAGCAGGTTGCGGTAGGTCCACACGGCCACCGCGTCGCCGTCGCGTCGCCGGGTCGCCCCGGTGGTCGGGTCGAGCAGCTCGTACCCCTTGACCAGGAGCTTGCCCACGGCGACGACCGGGTCCCGGTCACCGCCGGCGACCGCCGCCCAGTCGGCCTTGCGCTCCCAGAGCTGCGCGCCGGTGGCCAGGCTGCGCGCCTCGACCCGGGTGCGCTGCTCGACCACGACGGCGTCGCCGGCGATCGTCACACTGCGCGGGGTGCCGCCGATCCGTTGCTGCCAGACCACGTCGGGCTCGGAGATGGGCTCGCTGCGGTCCACCCAGTCCCACAGGCCGGGGAAGGGATTCCACACGCCGGTCGCGGCGAGGGCGACGACCACGGCAAGGCCGAGCAGCAGCCCCCCGCGCACCCTCCCCTTCGCCACCCGCACACCGTAGCCACGATCGCGGATCTTCCGTGCCCTCGCGCCGCCGTGTCGCCGCGCTTTCTGCGCTCGGAGGTGTTACAGCGCCCGTATGGCGCTGCGGACGAGGGGAAGCGTGCGGTATGGGATCTGCTCGGCCAACGCGATGATCGTCGACGCCCGGGTGATGCCGGCGGAGGAGACGATCTGGTCGATGACCCGCTGGAGGTCGGTGTTCGAGCGGGCCACGATCCGGCAGAGCAGGTCACTGGAGCCGGTGATGGTGTGCGCCTCCAGCACCTCGGGGATGGCGGCGAGGTGCGCGGTGACCGGGTCGTGGCCGTGCCGCTGGCTGATCTCCAGGGTGACGAAGCTGGTCACCCCGAACCCGATCGCGGCCGGTGCGATCTCCGGGCCGAAGCCACCGATGACGCCCCGGTCGATCAGCTTGTCCAGCCGGGCCTGCACGGTGCCCCGGGCCACCCCGAGCCGGCGGGAGCACTCCAGCACCCCGATCCGCGGCTCCTCGGCGAGCAGTTCGATCAAGCGCACGTCCAGTGCGTCGAGCTGTACATTCTGCTCACCATTCATGAGTGTTGACCATACCGAATGCGCAACCTGACCAGCATTTACCCGGACAGTTGCCCAGCCGATGCCCGCAC
This sequence comes from Micromonospora sp. NPDC049171, assembly GCF_040648275.1. NCBI lineage: Bacteria > Bacillati > Actinomycetota > Actinomycetes > Micromonosporales > Micromonosporaceae > Micromonospora > Micromonospora sp. NPDC049171. The sequence continues at coordinate 77,449 of NZ_JBEZDJ010000018.1, read as the reverse complement.
CGCGATCCTTCGGTCAACAACCGGCCCACGAGGCCGGCCGGTACGCGAGGGAGGCCATCATGACCCAGGCGATCGACCGACCCCAGTCGACCGAGGACGTCGACGTCGACCGGCTCGTCGGCGCTGTCGACCACGACATCAGCCACGACCCGTTCCCGGTCCGGGGCCTCGACCACGTGCACTTCCTGGTCGGCAACGCCAAGCAGGCCGCGCACTACTACTCCACCGCGTTCGGCATGACCTGTGTGGCGTACCGCGGCCCCGAGCAGGGCTACCGCGACCACGCCCAGTACGTGCTGACCAGCGGCTCGGCCCGGTTCGTGCTGACCGGCGCGGTGCGCCCGGACGCAGACGGCGCCGAGCACGTGGCGAAGCACAGCGACGGGATCAGCGACATCGCGCTGGAGGTCCCGGACGTCGACGCCGCGTACGCGCACGCCGTCGCGCAGGGCGCCGCCAGCGTCGTCGAGCCGCACGAGGTGACCGACGAGCACGGCACGGTCCGGATGGCCGCCATCGCCGCGTACGGCGACACCCGGCACACCCTCGTCGACAGGTCCCGCTACACCGGCCCGTTCCTGCCCGGCTTCGCCGCCCGCGGCCCGATCGTGGACCGGCAGCCGATGATCGCCGCCGGCATCCAGCCGAAGCGCTTCTTCCAGGCCGTCGACCACGTGGTCGGCAACGTGGAGCTGGGCCGGATGGACGAGTGGGTCGAGTTCTACAAGCGGGTGATGGGCTTCTCCAACATGGCGGAGTTCGTCGGCGACGACATCGCCACCGACTACTCGGCGCTGATGAGCAAGGTCGTGGCGAACGGCACCCGGAAGGTGAAGTTCCCGCTCAACGAGCCGGCGATCGCCCGGAAGAAGTCCCAGATCGACGAGTACCTGGAGTTCTACCAGGGCCCCGGGGCGCAGCACATCGCCGTCGCCACCAACGACATCCTGGCCAGCGTCGACGCGATGCGCGCCGCCGGGGTGGAGTTCCTGGACACCCCGGACTCGTACTACGAGGACCCCGAGCTGCGGGCCCGCATCGGCAAGGTGCGGGTGCCGATCGAGGAGCTGAAGGCCCGCAAGATCCTCGTCGACCGCGACGAGGACGGCTACCTGCTGCAGATCTTCACCAAGCCGGTGCAGGACCGCCCGACCGTGTTCTTCGAACTGATCGAGCGGCACGGCTCGCTGGGCTTCGGCAAGGGCAACTTCAAGGCGCTCTTCCAGGCGATCGAGCGAGAGCAGGAAGCACGCGGCAACCTGTAACACTTGCGAGCGTGACGCAGCCTCCGTCGTACCCGACGCCGCCGGTCGGTGGGCCCCAGCCCGCCACCGGCGGCTTCGCGCCGCCGCCCGGACCACACCCCCAGGGGTACGCCGCGCCGCCGCAGTACGCCCCACCCGGGTACGCCCCGCCGCCGTGGCCCGCCGGACCACCCGGCCCGCTGCCGCCGACGCTGAGCCCGGGTGGTCAGCCGCTGGCGAGCTTCGGCGACCGGCTGCTCGCCTGGCTGATCGACACGGCGTTGGCCAGTGCCGTGTCGCTGGTGCTGTTCCTGCCGTTCTTCCTCGTCCTCTGGTGGCGGATGGTCACCGAGATGACCCGGACCAACCCGGACGGCACGCTTGTGGAGCCCGACATGGCGACCTTCTTCGTCGAGTTCCTCCTGCCGATCATGCTGCTACAGCTCGGGCTCTTCGTCGTGACGCTCGGGCTCTACTGGCTCTACCACGTGGAATACCTCAAGCGCGGCGGTCAGACGCTCGGCAAGAAGGTGCTGAAGCTGCGTGTGGTGCCGATCGACCCGACCCGCACGCTGGACCGGCGGATGGCCGGCCGGCGCTGGCTCGTGCAGTACCTCGGTGGCTCGTTGGTCCCGGGAGGCGCCTACGTCGACGGCCTGTGGCAACTCTGGGACAAGCCGTGGCAGCAGTGCCTCCATGACAAGTTCGCCGATACCGTCGTCGTTAAGGTGTCCACGTGAGCGAGCGCAACGACCGAAACAGCAGGCAGCGAAGCGGAGCGGCGGCGTGAGCGAGCGCAGCGAGCGAACCAGCAGGCACAGGAGCGTGGCGCCGCGCGCCGTCGCGCAGCGAAGCGGAGCAGCGGCGTGAGCGTTCAGCCCGGCTGGTATGTCGACCCGGCCGACAGGGAGACCCAGCGTTACTGGGACGGCGAGGGTTGGCTCGGTGCACCCATCTCCGCCGACGCCACCCCGCCGGACGGTCCTCCGCCGGTCGAGCCGCCGCCGGCGCCGGTCACCTCGGCCGTGCCCGCCGCGGCGGGCACCTCGGGCCCGGGGACCGTCGCGCCCGGCGGGCCGCCGCAGCAGGGTCCACCACCGGGGTACGGCCCGCCGCCGGGGCAGGGCCCAGGCTGGGGTCCGCAGGGCGGTCCGTCAGGCTGGGGGCCACCGGCCGGCCCGCCGGCCTGGGGTCCGCAGGGCGGCCCGCCAGGCTGGGCGCCTCCGGGTGGCCACCCGGGTTCAGCACCCCTGCCCGGGCACCCGGGTTGGGTGCCCCCGCCCGGTCACCCGGGTTGGTCGATGCGACCGCCCGAGCCACGACCGCACGGCCTCCGGCTGGCCGGCTACGGCCGCCGGTTCGTTGCTCGGCTTATCGACTTCGGCCTCCTCCTCGCACTGAACATCGTGGCGAACGGCTGGTTCGTCTGGCGCTGGGTGCAGGAGTGGACCCCGTACTGGCAGGAGATCTTCCGGCGGGCGGCCCGGGGTGACACCTCCGCCGAGGGCCTGCCGTTGCCCGACCAGCAGGCCAACTCGCTCCTGGTGGTGATCCTGCTGGTCGCCACCGCGCTCTGGCTGGCGTACGAGGTGCCCGCCATGGCCGCTGGTGGGCAGACCGTCGGCAAGCGGGTGATGCGAATCCGGGCGGTGCCGATCGCCGCCGACCAGCCGCTGGGCATGGGCCGGGCACTGGTCCGGTGGAGCCTGCTGGGTCTGCCGACTCTGATCTGGTACTGCGCAGGGATCGGCCTGGTGGTGCAACTTGTCGACGCCCTCTCCCCACTCTTCGACCAGCCGCTGCGCCAGGCGCTGCACGACAAACGCGCCCAGACGGTGGTCGTCGAGGTTCCCCACCACACCGGACCCACCCCCTCGAACGACCGCAACCACCCCCCGGGAGACACCCCATGACCGACTCCGGACGTCACCAGCCGGCGCTGCGGCTGACCCGCGCCGACCTGGACGCGCTGCCCAACTACGTGCCGGGGCGCAGTCCCGCCGACCTGGCTCGGGAGTTGGGCCTACCGGAGGCCATCAAGCTGGCCAGCAACGAGGTTCCGTACGGGCCGCTGCCCGGCGTGGTGGAGGCGGTCACCGAGGCGATCAGCACCTCGCACCGCTACCCGGACATGGGCGTGGTCGCGCTGCGGGAGGCGCTGGCCCAGCGGTACGGGGTGGACGCCGACCGGATCGCCACCGGCTGCGGGTCGGTGGCGCTCGCCGAGCACCTGGTGCGGGCCACCTGCCTGCCCGGCGACGAGGTGCTCTACTCGTGGCGGTCCTTCGAGGCGTACCCGATCATTGTGGCGACCAGCGGCGCGACAAGCGTGCGGCTGCCCAACGACGCCGGGCACGGGCACGACCTGGCGGCGATGGCCGCGGCGGTGACCGACCGGACCCGGGTGATTTTCGTCTGCAACCCGAACAACCCCACCGGCACCGCCGTACGCCGGGTCGACCTGGACCGGTTCCTCGACGCGGTGCCGGACGACGTGCTGGTGGTGATCGACGAGGCGTACCGGGAGTTCGTCACCGACGCGGAGGTGCCGGACGGGCTCGACTACCTGGACCGGCCCAACGTCGCGGTGCTGCGCACCCTGTCCAAGGCGTGGGGGCTCGCCGGGCTGCGGATGGGCTGGCTGGTCGCCCAGCCGGTGGTCGCGGCGGCCATCCGCAAGGTGGCGACCCCGTTCTCCAGCAGCACGGCGGCCCAGGCCGGGGCACTCGCCGCGCTGGCACAGGCGACGGAGATGGAGCGGCGCTGCGCCCTTGTCGTCGCCGAGCGGGACCGGGTCACCGAGGCGCTGCGCAAGTTCGTGCCCGAGGTGCCGACGAGCCAGGCCAACTTCGTCTGGCTGCCGCTGGCCGAGCGGGCGGTGGCGTTCGGCAAGGCGTGCGAGGCGCGCGGGGTGATCGTGCGGCCGTTCGCCGGGGACGGGGTTCGGGTCACCATCGGCACCCCCGCCGAGAACGACGCGTTCCTGGCCGCGGCGGAGTCCGCACTGACCTGACCCGGAACGGGTCATAAGCGTTGTTTGTCCACTTCCATCCCGCTAACTGCCCTATCTTCCGAAGTAGCCGGCTGTGTCGAGGAATCACGCCGGCTCACTTCGAGAACGGGGTAACCAACAGTGCGTACTGCCAAGATCTGTCTCGCCGGAGCGGCCGCCGCCGCGATGGTCGGCTTCCTCGCGGCACCGGCCGCCGCCGCGCCGACCGACACCACCACCGTCACCTTCGAGGTGGAGGCGGGCACCCTCGACATCGACGCGCCGGCCACCGCCGACCTGGGCGGCGGCGCGCCCGGCACCACCATCACCGGCCAACTCGGCCCGGTCACGGTCACCGACTCCCGGGGTGCGGCGGACGCCTCCTGGGTGGCCACGGTGACGGCCAGCGTCTTCCAGACCGGCGGCGGCACCCCCGCCGAGACGGTTCTGCCGGGGGAGATCGACTACTGGTCCGGCCCGGCGACGGCGACCACCGGCACCGGCACCTTCACGCCCGGTCAGGCCAACGCCGGCGCAGCGGAGCCGCTGGACAGCGTCACGCCGGTCACGGCGTTCACCCACACCGGTGGCACCGGTGGTAACACCGCGACCTGGAACCCGACCCTGATCGTCAACGTGCCGCTGGACAGCATCGCGGGCGTCTACACCGGGACGGTGACGCATTCGGTGGCCTAGCCGCCACGGCCGGTCGACCGTCGCGGTCGCGCTGGCGCTGCTCAGCCTCGCCGGTCCGGGTCTGTCGACCCGGGCCGGCGCGGTCGAGCCGGACGCCGACGACCGCCTCGGGATACGGCTGCTGGAGGCGCCGACCAATCGCCGCGACGACCCCCGGGCGTTGCGGTACATCGTCGATCACCTGCCGCCGGGCACCACCATCAAGCGGCAACTGCTGATCAGCAATCGCACCGACGAGGCCCGCCGCATCGACGTCTATCCGGCGGCGGCCACCGTGGAAGGGTCCGAGTTCAGGTTCGGCGAGGGCCGCGCGACAAACGAGCTGACCTCGTGGATCACCCTCGACAAGTCCGTCGTGGAGGTGGAACCGTGGGGCGAGGCCCGGGTCCTGGCCACCATCGTGGTGCCGCGGGCCGCCTCACGCGGCGAGCGGTACGGGGTGGTCTGGGCGTCCGCCACCTCGGCGCCCCGCTCCGACGGGGAGGTCACCCAGATCCACCGGGTCGGCGTCCGGATGTACCTCGACATCGGGCCAGGCGGCGAGCCGGTCTCCGACTTCTCGATCGGTGAGCTTCGCCCGGCCCGCGACCCCGAGGGCGTGCCCTCGGTGACCGCCCAGGTCACCAACACCGGTGGTCGTGCCATCGACCTGACCGGCTCGGTCGCCCTCAGCGAGGGACCGGCCGACAGCCGAGCCGGCCCATTCCAGGTCGGACAGGGCGTCACCCTGCCGCCGGGCGGCTCCGGGCAGGTCATCGCCCGGCTGCCGGCCGAGCTGCCGAACGGGCCCTGGAAGATCGAGGTGAACCTGGAGAGCGGGATGGTCAAGCGCAGCATCACCGCGCAGATCGAGTTTCCCGACGCGGGTCAGGTCGGCAAGCGGGGCAGCGTCATCTCCCGGATGACGTCCGCCTGGACCGTGGCGGCAGCCGTCGCGGGCCTCCTGCTCATCGCCGGCCTCGTGATGCTGGCCCGTCGATCCCGGCGGTCCACCCGGCCCCCCACCGGCCGTCCACGGGAGCGGGTCTCGGCCGGACACTGACGCCACGCCGGCGGCCGCGCAACGCATCGGCCGCCGGCGGCGGACTCGGGTCAACCGCCGACGGCCGGCGTACGTCACACGCGCCGCCAGCGACGGGCGGCGAGCCCACCGACGATCAGCAGGAGCACGCCCAGCCCGACGAGCAGCAACGTCGACCCGCCGGAACCGGTGACCGGCAGTTGACCGTGGCTGGGCGTGGGCTGGGGTGGTGCCGGCGTGGGTTGCGTCGGCGTGGGCGTGGGTGGCGCGGGTTGCGTGGGTGTGGGCGTGGGCGGCGTGGGTTGGGTGGGCGTCGGCGACGCCGGCAGGATCTCGAAGGTGACGCCGGTGTCCGCCGACGGCGCCGCCCGGACGGCAGCGAACCCGCGCGCCGAGGCGGGATCCGCGCCCAGCACCGGCGGAACCGCCAGCGCGAGGCTCGCGGCGGCGGCCAGTGCGCCGCCCACGAGGTAGTTGGCTGCTGTCCTGCCCATGCGCCGACCCCTTCCCGAGGAAAACCTGAACCGCGAAAAACATATCCTTTACCGACAAAAGGTATGGACGGTTCGGATCCTCGGGCGCCGAAGACGCCACGATCAGGTGGCGGCCAGGATCACCGCCTCCGACGTCAGGTAGTAACGCTTGTCGTCCCCGTCGGGGTCCACCGGCCTGCGGAGCCGTTCCACCGCGACGAAGCCGCCCCCGACCCCCACCGCCCCAGGCGCCCAGCCCGTCCCGTCCCGCCCGACGTTGAGCGAGAAGCGGGACAGTTGCCCACCGGTCGCCGGGTCCAGCGTCACCAGGTCGTTGGTCTCGGTCAGCAGGTGCACCCGGCCGGGCTGCGCGGCCAGCACCCGTACCGCACCAAGATCGGCCGACCGCCACAGCTCCGCGCCCGTACGCGCCGAACGACCCACCGCCACCCCGTCGAGCACCACGACTGCCCGTTCACCCACCACCGTGGCCCCGGCCGGATCGAGCGCGGGGGCGGCGACCGGCTCACCGGTGCCCAGCAGCCATCCCCGGCCGGCCGCGTCGCCCGGTCCAGCGGTGCGCAGGGCCGGGCAGTCCGACCGGCCGGTACGACAACCGAGCGGAGTCACCACCAACTCGTCCGCCCCACCCGGCGGCCGCCACCGTTCGCGTACCGCACCCGTCGCCGCGTCCCGGAACTCGACAGTGGCCGGGCCGGCGCACCGGTCCAGACCGATCAGCTGCCCGGAGGCGGTGGTGCCGACGTCACTGCGGCAACCGCCGGGCAGGTCGACCCGCCACAGCTGCCGACCGCCGCGCACCTCGACCCCGCGCGCCTCGGCGTCTCCGCTGGCCACCACCACCGTGCGACCGTCCGGAAGTTCGGTGAGATGCAGCCCGCTCGGGTCCCAGACGGTGGCCGCACCGGTACGGCGTACCACCGCAGCGCTCTTCACGGGCTCCGGGCCGTCGGCCCTCCACAGCACCCGACCGGTCGGCGCGTCGAGCGCGACAAGGCGACCGTCGGACCAACGGCTCACCACCGTGCTGCCGCTGGCCACCACCCCGGTCAACTCCGCCGGCCAGCGCCGGTACGACCAGTACGGGGTGGTCCGGTACCGCCAGTCCACCGGCCGGTCGGCGTAGACCTGGCGGTGCGCGGCGTACACCCGCAGTCTGCCGTCCACGATCAACGGGGCGACCGGCAGTCGACCGACCACGCCGGCAGCCGGTTGGGCCGCGGGCGGATAGTCGGCTCGGGCCACCGTGCTCACCTCGGCCGGCGCGAGCACCCGGTAACCGATGACCACGACGGCCACTGTCGCGAGCAGCGCCACGACCGCCATCGCGAGCCGTCGTCGGCCCCTCGGGATCCCCATGCCGCACCTCCGCCCGGCACCCTACCCAGGGCAACCGGCCGGACCCCGCGCAGGTCACGGCGACCACGTGCGCAGGGTGACCGGCCGCGCTCAGGCGGCTTCGACGGAGCCGGCACCGGCCGCGATGGCCAGGTCGGCGAGGTCGCGCCGGAGTGCCACCTCGACCGCCCGCGCGGCGAGGTGGCCGAGCAACAGCGCCACCACCCGGCCGTACGGAGCGGTCGGCACGGCCTCGTGGGTGACGGTGACCGCCGTACAACCTCGTCGGCGACGCCGGACCTGTCGCAAACTCCAGGTGATCCGGTAATCCACGCCGGCACCGGAGGAACACAGCACCAGCCGGTGTGGGGCCTGTGTCTCCACCACCAGGAACTCTTCGGTCAACGTGCCGCCGTCGGGCTGGGCGCGCTCCTCACGCCAGGCGGTGCCCGGCCCGAACGGACCCGGGGTGAGCACCTCGATCGGGCCGGCGGCGGTCAGCCGGACCGCGCGGCCGGGCAGGTCGGTCAGCAGACACCAGACATCGACAGCGTCCGCCTCGATGAACCTGGTAACCGCCACCGTCGACATGCCAGCCTCCCGTGTCCCCGACGGTACGCGGAGTAAGCGCCAGCCGTGGCCCCCCGGAACGAATTTTCCACAGGTGCGGACCTGCGGGCGCTACGGCTTGAAGAGGAACACCTGCACACTGTCGTTGAAACAGGACACCTGGGCGACAGCGGTGCCCGCCGTTCGGCCACCGTCGATCGGGCCGACGCACATCTTCGGTGCGGTCGCGGGGTGCAGCCGGTAACCCTGGCCCGCGTTCGTCTGGACCGGTTCGAGAATGAACCGCTGATCCGGACGATCGCAGTAGCCGCGCGGTGCCAGCAACTGCCCGTGGGCGGTCGATGGTCCGCCGTTCGGGTCGGGGTCGACCTGTAGGCATCCGCCACCGCCGGACGGGCGCGCCCAGTAGATCTGGTACGTGTTCGTCGCCACCTTCCGCAGCTCGCTGGCGGCGGGCTCGGCCTCGGCACACGGGACGATCACGGCCACCTCCGGCCGGTCGTTCCCGGGTTCCGGACCAACGCCCACGCAGTTCGACCCACCGTCGGTGGCCGCCGGCATCATGCGGTACGTCCCGGCCGCGGGCAGCGCGGCGGCGGCCGGCTTCGTCGGCGATGCCTTGGGTGACCTCGGCGCCCTGGTCGTGGGCGCGGGGACGACGATGATCGACGGAGCGCTGGGGCTGGCTGTCCTCCCGCCGCGATCCTTCGACAGCAGTTGCCCCCCGTCGTCCTGGGCGACTGTCGGCCCCGCCTGCACACCTGCCGGGCCGTCGCCCCGGTTGGCATCGCGGAGCGCCCGGACCGCCACGCCGACGGCTACCAGGACCAGCAGGACAACCATCGCGCCGAGGAGCACGCGCGTCGACCAGCCGGCCCGAAAAGCCAGCGGCGGCACGAAGTCGCGCAGCCGCAGCGGTGCGACGGCCACCCCGTCGGCCTCCGCGGCCCGCTTGCGGTGCAGCCCCGACCAGGCGCCGTCGCGCCGGTTCCGCACGACCGTGGCCAGCGGCCCGTCGGAGTACGCGTGGACACGCGACGGCCGATCCACGGTCGGGACGGATTCGCCCGCGGCCGGCTCGGGCGGCGCGTCAGCCGGCTCGGGCGGCGCGGCGGCCAGCTCGGACCGCGCGTCAGCCGGCTCGGACCGCGTTGCGGCCGAGTCGGACCGCGTCGTAGCCGAGTCGGGCGGCGCGGCGGCCAGCTCGGACCGCGTTGCGGCCGGCTCGGGCTCCCGGGGCGATGCTTCGAGTTCGCGCGGGGCGGACGAATCCGGGGCGGCCGCGTATCGGTACGGCTTGTCGGCGACGGCGGCTGGCTTGCCGCGTGTCGATCCGGCGACAGCCGACCCACTGGTCACCGTGTCGCTGCTGCCCGGCTCGTCGGCGGTCGTCGTCTCCGGCGGCTGCTCGCCACCGCGTTCCCAGTCGGTCACCTGGGACAGTTCGGCCGGTAGGGGCGGTACCGCGTCGAGCAACCCCCACGGCGGGCGGACCCTCGGCTCGTCGGCGATCGAGTTGGCACCGGCCATCCCCGCGGCGGCGACGACGGTGGCGACCGGCTCGGGCTGACCGGCCGCGGCCGCAGCGAGCCCCTTGCGCACCGTGATCCAGGCGTCCACCGTGTCCTGATCGCCGCCGCAGGCCCGGACGAAGGCCGCGACCAGCTCCTCCCTCGGCAGGGTGGCCCGGCCCAACGCCGTGTTCAGCGTGCTGTGCGGCAGCACGTCGCCGGCCTCCTGCGCCTTCCTCGTAACCTGCCGAATGGTCAGTCCGGACCACTGACGAAGCGCGCGCAGCTGGGCCACGAACTCGGCCGCCGAGCCGGCGGCCTGTGGGTCAGGCGCCCCACCGGCGGTGGGCTGCTCGTTCGCCATCGACAGTTCCTCCCCCGCGCTCAGGCAGCCCGACACGCCGGCTGGCGCATTCGTGCGCCGACTCCGCTCGATGCTGACCGGGCCCGGTCGACAGTGGACGACCCACCGCCCGGCCGATTGAGCATGGCCGGGCGGTGGGAACGTTTCAAGTCGGTACGACTGATGATCAGGCCGGAGAGTCGGCGAGGGTCACCTGAGCGAGGCCCTCGGCGGTGCGCCGACTAGTAGGTGAAGCACTTGTGGTGCGTGGGGTCGTACGCGCGGATCTTGTTGTAGACCCGTGAGCAACTGCCCTTCTCCGTGATGGTCTGCCAGGCCGATGGCTGACACGATCGCATGTCACCGCACTGGTTGGTGCGGTAGGAAGCGGCCCCGGCCATCCAACCGCGGACGATGCTGCAGTTCGTCAGCTGCTTGTAGACGTACTCGCCGCCCCCCGAACGGAACTGCACGTACGCGTCGCCCGGCCTGGAGTTGCGGGTCGCCCAGAACCAGGGCGACGTCTTCTGCCACTGGAACGTACGGCGCGGGTTGTACCGCTTGTATCCGTGCCCTTCGCACGGCCTGGCCTTCTTCGCACCGGCGGCGGCCCGATCGGCGGTGACCTCGTTGCTCTGGGCCAGTTCGCCGCTGTCCTCGGCGGCGTCGGAGTCGGCGTCGGCGTCGGCGTCGGCGGCGCTGCCCTCGGCCAGCTCGCTGCCGTCGGCGGCGGCCCGGTCGGCGGTGACCTCGTCGCCCTCGGTCAGTTCGCTGCTGGACCGTTCGGCGATGGCCCGTTCGGCGCTGCCGTCGTTGCCCTGGGCCGAGGTGCCACTGGAGCCTTCGGCTGCGGGCTGGATGACCTGCACGCGACTCTTGGCGGCGTTGGCGTTGTCACCCGAGCCGGTCACCAGGGCCAGGATCACGCTGAGCGCGGCGAGCAGGGAGATGATGCCGAGGATTGCGTTTCGTGTGTTGGGGCGAATTCCGCCCACAACCGAATGGGTTCTCATGTCCTCCAGACCAGCTGTACGAACTGGTCTCGGCAAGCGATCCGACGCCTGGGACAGTCCCGGACGACCACCGGGACAGGCCCTGGACGACAGTTCGGCACCGGTCGTCGCCGACCGGTGCCGAAACGGCGGTCAGCGTTCGAAACGACCGACTCGAATCGCGCCGATGAACGCCGTCCACCCAGGCGGGCTGACCGCGAGTGTGGGGCCGGCCTGGTCCTTGGAGTCGCGGATGGCGACCAGACCACGGACATCGACCAGGTTGTCTGCCACTTCCACGCAGAGTCCCTGGTCGTTGGAGCGGCTGCTGGTACGCCAGACCGCGCCCGCGAGATCGTGCATAGTCGTTACCTCCGTGTGCGATGGGCCCCACCGCCGCTGGCAACCAGGAGGGTGGCCCGGACCGTGCGGCGAGGCGACGTATCCGGACGATCAACGGATCAACCAGGGCCGGCGGTCGCACAGCCGGTGCGACCACGGGTCCCATGCACGAGACGGACGGAACGAGCCCGCCCAGCGGGCCGGACGGAAGCGGGCCGGACGGAAAGGGGCCTACTCAGCGGGCCGGACGAATCGTGCCGGTGACCTCGCCCAGGGCGATGGTGGTGCCGTCCGGGCCGGGCGCGGTGGCGGTGATGGTCACCGTGTCGCCGTCGGCGAGGAAGGTGCGGCTCTCGTCGCCCACCGGGACCGGCTCCGTCCCGCCCCAGGTCAGCTCCAGGAACGAGCCGACCTGCGACCGGTCCGGGCCGGACACGGTGCCGGAGGCGTACAGGTCGCCGGTGCGCAGTGCCGCGCCGTTGACGGTGAGGTGGGCCAACTGCTGGGCCGGTGTCCAGTACATGGTGGCGAACGGCGGCTCGCTGACCAGTGCGCCGTTCCACTCCACCGCCAGCCGAAGGTCCAGGCCCAGGTGCGGCACGTCGCGCAGGTAGTCGACCACCGGCGGATCCTGGTCGGGGGCCGGTACGAAGGCGTCGCCGAGCGCGTCCAGCGGCGTGACCCAGGCCGAGACCGAGGTGGCGAACGACTTGCCGAGGAACGGGCCGAGCGGCTGGTACTCCCAGGCCTGGATGTCCCGAGCGGACCAGTCGTTGACGAGCACCACCCCGAAGACGTGGTCGGCGAAGTCGTCGACGGACACCCGATCGCCCAGCTCGCTCGGTACACCCACCACGAAGCCGACCTCGGCCTCGATGTCGAGGCGTACCGATGGGCCGGTGACCGGGCCCTCGGCGGAGGCCCGCTGGCCGGTCGGCCGGGTCACCGGCGTGCCGGAGACGACCACCGTGCCGGCCCGCCCGTGGTAGCCGATCGGCAGGTGCTTCCAGTTGGGCAGCAGCGCGGGCTGACCGGGGCGGAAGATCTGCCCCACGTTCGACGCGTGGTGCTCGGAGGAGTAGAAGTCGACGTAGTCGGCCACCTCGATCGGGAGCAGCAGCTCCACGTCGTCGAGGGGCACCAGCATCGGCTCCACGTCGGCCCGGTGCGTCGGGTCGGTCAACAGCTCGGTGATCCGCTGCCGTACCGCGACCCACTGCGGACGGCCCAACGCCATGAACTCGTTCAGGGTGGGCCGGCACAACGCACCGGCGGCCAGCACCAGCTCCGCGGCCTCCGCCGCGGCCAGGTCGAACACCCACGACCCGATCCGTACGCCGATCCGTGGCTCGCCCCCGTCGCGCCGGAAGACCCCGTACGGCAGGTTCGTCACCCCGTACGGCGAACCGTCAACGCCGGTCACCCAGGTCATGCGTCGTAGCCCCCGTTCACCAGCCCCAGCCGGATCAGATCGGTAAGTGGTTCCAGGATGCTGCACGAGCCGAAGCCGACCCAGAGTGGGCGGGGCTCGTGCAGCCGTGCGGTGGCGCGTTCCAACAGGGGGCGCGGGTCGAGCGCGGTCAGCAGCTCGGCGACCCGGCTCACGCCCGCGCCGTCGGCGGCGGCCAGCGTCGCGGCCAGCACGTTGGCGTACCCGTGGTGGGTGAACCCGGTCTCCGGGTCGAGGTGCCGGACGGCCTGGTGCAGCCCGGCGGTGAGCTTGAACGGCAGGTCCCGGTCCCGGCAGGCGCAGATCACCGCGGCCAACTCGGTCGGGGTGGGGAAGAGTTCGGCGGCCAGCCCGCCGGTGCGGAACTTGGCGGCGATCGGCACGCCGTCGGCCCGGGCGGCGGTGAGCGCGTCCAGCGCGCCCATCAGCCCGAAGGTCAACGGAAGCTCGGCGTACACGGCCTCGACGCCCGACATGGTGTCGATCAGCCGCAGCAGCTCGGCGATGCCGGGCAGCGGGTCCTCACCGCGCTTGGCGACCGCCACCTCGACCTGACGCGCGGTGACACCGTCCGGTGCCAGGACCGAGAGCGTGAACGGCAGGTTCCCGATCCCGGTGTCACCGATCAGCCCGATCACCAGGCCCTCGCCCGGGTCGACCAGAGCACTCAGCTCGCCCGCCGCGATGGTCGAGGCGGGGATCAGCAGCGGACCGACCAGGTCCGCGTACCAGGCGGCGCGGTGCTGCCGGTGGGCAGCCAGGGCGTCGGGCAGCGCGGCGCTGCCCGGAGGGAAGACGGCAGCGTCGTCCACCAGGCCATCGAGGAGTACGGGCACCTGCGTTGACACGGAACAAGAATGTACGGGACGCTACGAGGAACGGACAACAGCGTCCGATTATCGGACGCCTTCGGCCGGTGAACGGGAAATATCGGGAGGCGAGATGCCGTATTACCGCAGCGTCGGCGAGGTGCCGCGCAAGCGCCACACCCAGTTCCGGCAGCCCGACGGCAGCCTCTACGCCGAGGAGCTGATGGGCCAGGAGGGCTTCTCCTCCGACTCGTCCCTGCTCTACCACCGGCACGCGCCCACCGCGATCCTGGCCGCCGACGAGTTCACCCCGCCCGCGTTCACCCGGGCACCGAACCTGCCGCTCAAGCCCCGCCACCTGCGCACCCACAAGCTGGACACCGGCGGCGCCGACCCGATCCTCGGCCGGCAGTACCTGCTCGCCAACGACGACGTCCGAATCGGTTACGTGCTCGCCGACCGGCCCTCGCCGCTGTTCCGCGACGCCACCGGCGACCATTGCCTCTACGTCGAGTCGGGCACCCTGCGGGTCGAGTCCCCGTTCGGGGCGCTGGACGTAGTCGCCGGCGACTACGTCGTCATCCCCACCTCGACCATCCACCGGCTGGTGCCCACCGGCGACCAGCCGGCCCGGCTGCTCGCCGTCGAGGCCTCCGGGCACATCGGCCCGCCCAAGCGCTACCTCTCCGTGCGCGGCCAGTTCCTGGAGCACTCGCCGTACTGCGAGCGCGACGTCCGTGGCCCCGACGCCCCGCTGCTCGTCGACGGCGAGGAGGTCGAGGTGCTGGTCCGCCACCGGCGCGGTTGGACCCGCTACGTCTACGCCCACCACCCGTTCGACGTGGTCGGTTGGGACGGGCACCTCTACCCGTGGGCCTTCTTCATCCACGACTTCGAGCCGATCACCGGCCGCATCCACCAGCCCCCGCCGGTGCACCAGACCTTCCAGGGCCCCAACTTCGTCATCTGCTCGTTCGTGCCCCGCAAGGTCGACTACCACCCGGACTCGATCCCGGTGCCGTACAACCACCACAACGTCGACTCCGACGAGATGCTCTTCTACACCGGCGGCAACTACGAGGCCCGCCGCGGCTCCGGCATCGAGCAGGGCTCGATCTCGCTGCACCCGTCCGGGTTCACCCACGGACCGCAGCCGGGCGCCGCCGAGCGTTCCATCGGCGCCGACTACTTCGACGAGTTGGCCGTCATGGTCGACACCTTCCGCCCCCTGGACCTCTGCGACGCCGCCAACACCTGCGAAGACGAGGGGTACGCCTGGACCTGGGCCCGCCGGAGCTAGCCCTCCCCCGGCCGACCCCACCCCTCCCGGCCCCGTACCGCCCGTGCCGCCCTCCGGCGGGTCGATCATGGAGTTGTGGTGGGTGACAAAGAGCCCGCGACATTACAAAACAGGCACCACAACTCCATGATCGACACGGGCCCCGCCCACCCTCTCGCGATCTTGCAGTTTCTGCTCGGGCTTAGGGGACTTTCCGACGACCGAAAATGCAAGATCGACGGGGGTACGGGGCACGGGGCGCGGGCAGGGCGTTCTTGCGGGGGCGAGCTGCCGTGCCATCGGTCAGGGGCGGATGGCGGTTCTGGTGAAGATGGCGAACTCGGCTACCGCCGTGGCGACGATGGTCAGCACCAGGGGCCACGGGGAGCCGGCCACCGCGTAGACCAGCAGCAGCAGCGGCGCGGCGGCCACGGCGTAGATCGCCAGGGCCATCGCGCGGTCCGAGTGCAGCAGGGCGGGGAGGACTGTCCGGGTCAGTCCCGGCAGCCGGGCCGCGAGCTGCCAGACGACGATCCCGCCGGTGAGCGCGGCGAGGACCGCCAGGATGCGGGAGAACCCGTCGTTCGCCGACGCCGCGAACGCGACGAGCACCGCCGCCACCAGTGACCAGCCCGCGCCGTAGAGCACCAGGCGGTGCAGCCCGTACGCGAGGGTCCGTGGCGAGTCGATCCGGCTCGGGCTGATCGTCACCGCCTCGGCGACGTGTGCCAACGCCTCCGACCAGCGGCGCTGCTCCAGCCGCAGGACACCCACGTCGTGCGCGGCATCGGTGAGACGTGGGTCGAGCCGCAGCGCCTCCCGGTAGGCCCGCTCGGCCAGGTCGAACAGGTCCAGGCGGGCGGCGACCAGACTGAGCACGAGGTGTGCCTGCGACTCCTCCGGGGCCAGTTCGACGCCACGCCAGGCCGCGTTCAACGCCGGTTGGCCGTTACGGGCGTCCGCCAGGATCGCCGCCGCGCTCCGCTGGGCGTACGCGTCGGCCGGGCCAAGGACGAGGATCCGATCCGCGGTGGCCGCCGACTCGGAATACCGCTCCAGGTCGGCCAGCGCCATGGCCCTGGCGACCAGCGGCGGAAGTGACTCCGGGGCGGCCGCCACGGCCCGGTCCGCGGCGATGAGCGCCTCGGCTGGGCGGCCGGCGGCCAGGTGCACCCGGGCCAGCATGGTGAGGGCGTCCACGTCGTCCGGCTGGAGGGCCAGCCCGTAGGTCAGCTCCCCGGTCGCCTCGTCGTGGCGGCCGAGCTCGGCGAGAAGTTGGGCCCGCTGGACGTAGCCGTCGGCGGCGGACTGGTCGGGGGCCGGGTCGCTGGACATCGCGGCGAGCTTAGGCGGCCGGCGCGTCGTACACCAGGGCCACCGCCACGCCGGCAAGCCCTTCCTCGCGGCCGGTGAAGCCGAGCCCGTCGGTGGTCGCGGCGGAGAGGGTGACCGGAGCGCCCACGGCGGCGGAGAGCACCTCCTGTGCCTCCGCACGCCGCTTGCCGATCTTGGGGCGGTTGCCGACGACCTGCACCGACACGTTGCCGATCTCCAGGCCGCTGGCCCGCACCCGGCGGGCCGTCTCGGTCAGCAGGGCCACCCCGGACGCGCCGGCCCACTCCGGCTGGTCCACCCCGAAGGCGGAGCCGAGATCACCGAGACCGGCGGCGGAGAGCAGCGCGTTGCAGGCGGCGTGCGCGACCACATCGGCGTCCGAGTGCCCGGCGAGGCCGTCCTGGTCGGGCCAGAGCAGACCCGCGACCCAGCAGGGCCGGCCCGGCTCGAACGCGTGCACGTCGGTGCCGATGGCCACCCGGGGAACGATCATGAGCAGAGAGTACGCGTCAACCGGACGCGGCAAGCAGGTGCTCGGCCAGCGCCAGGTCGAACGGCCTGGTGATTTTCAGGGCGTACTCCGAGCCCGGCACGCAGCTCACCGCGACGCCCTGCTTCTCGACAAGCCCGGCGTCGTCGGTGAGCGGGTCGCCGGCCGCGGCGTGTGCGGCACTGAGCACGGACCGGCGGAAACCCTGCGGGGTCTGCACCGCGCGCAGGGCGGAACGGTCGACGGTGCCGAGCACCACCTCGTCGGCACCGACCTCCTTGATCGTGTCGACGACCGGCAGCACCGGGATCACCGCGGCCCGTCCGTCGCGGACGGCCGCCGCGACGGACTCGACGAGCTCGGGTGGGGTGAGCGCCCGGGCCGCGTCATGCACCAGGACGATCGTCGGGCCGGCGGGCACCGCGGCCAGCGCGGCGGCCACCGACGCCTGCCGTTCCGCACCGCCCGCGACGACGATCACCGGCGCGACCGGGGCGAGCAAATCGCGGACGGCCTGCACGTCGGCGACCGGTGCGGCCACCACGATCGTGTGCACCGATGGTGCGGCGGCCAGTCGACGCACGGCGTGCACCAACAGCGGCTCGCCGGCGAGCAGACGCAGCGCCTTGGGTCGGCCGGGGCCGAGGCGTACACCGGCACCCGCCGCAGGCACGAGGACCGCGACGTCACCGCGCGGATTGAGCTGCGCGGTCACGTCGCGGTCCTCGGTGGTTTCTTCGCTGGGTAGTGGGAAGACGATGCTGTGCGGACTAGGCCTCGGTCAGGACCTTGTCGAGCAGCGTCTCCGCCTCATCCTTGGTGCTCTTCTCAGCCAGCGCGACCTCGCCGACGAGAATGTCGCGGGCCTTCGCAAGCATCCGCTTCTCGCCCGCGGAGAGGCCCCGCTCCCGCTCCCGGCGCCACAGGTCACGCACGACCTCGGCGACCTTCAGCGGATTGCCGGAGGCCAGCTTTTCCAAGTTGGCCTTGTAACGCCGCGACCAGTTGGTCGGCTCCTCGGTGTGCGGAGCCCGCAGAACGTCGAAGACCTTGCCGAGGCCCTCTTCGCCGACAACCTCACGAACGCCCACGATCTCGGCGTTCTCAGCCGGCACCCGGACCGTCAGGTCACCCTGCGCGACCCTCAGGACGAGGTATTGCTTAGGCTCGCCCTTGATGACCCGAGTCTCGATTGCCTCGATGAGTGCGGCCCCGTGGTGGGGGTAAACAACGGTCTCGCCGACACTGAAAACCATAGGTTCGAAACCCCTTTCGCTGTGTCTAGGGTAACACGCTCAGGCACCGATGTCTCACCGATGTCCTGACCGTTGGCGCAGCTCAGGGGCCCTGTGAGAGGTCTTGCTTCAGCTTGACAGGCGGTCAAACCGATGGTTCAAACACGCTCCGTAACGTGCGGATGACTGCCCGGCACGAGTGAACAGAACGTCGAGATCAAGGGCAATGCGCTCCTCCCATGGTATCCCGGCCAGCGGGAATGCGCCCAGATGTAGCGGGAGGTGCCCCTGGTGCGCGACCCTGGAGACCGAGCCGCACTCCGCTCTCGAGACCCTCCAGGAGGTCCGATGGGCAAGCCGGATGCCGAGGGCCACGGGCCGACCGAGGGCCTGCCCGGCCTGCCGCCCGAGTGGGGCCGCGTCGTGATCCCCGACGACGCCTCGACGCTCGCCAGCGAGGCCGCCCAGGTGCGTCGCGAGCTGCGCCGCGCCGCCGCCGGCCACCGCTCCGGCCACCTCGCCCTGCCACTGCTGGTGCTGATGGTCGCGGTGCTCACCACGATGGCCGGCCTCCTCGCCGTCGCCTGGCCACGCGCCAGCCGGGGCACCGACCGCCCGACCCCGGCCCCATACTCGCCTCCCGCCACCGTCGCCGGCCGCGCGCTGCCCGCGCTGGACCTGGTCGACGCCGCCCAGGAGCCGGTGCCGCTCCGCGGCCTGCTGCCCGCCATGATCATCCTGGTGGACGGCTGCCCCTGTCCCGAGCGGATCGGCGAGGCCGTGGCGGCAGCGCCGGCCGGAGTCGTGGTGATCACCGTGGCCGGAGGGCGGACGGTCGCGACCCCGCCACCCGACCGCAGGGGCGTCCGGGCGCTGGCCGACCCCGCCGGCGGGCTGCGGTCGTTCCTGGGCCAACCGGCCCGCCCCGGCACCCTGACCGCGCTGCTTGTCGACCGCGACGGTGTGGTGACCCGGGTGTTGCCCGACCTGGGGACCGTCGACTCCTACCGCAGCGACCTGAGCGCCCTCGCCGGCTGACGCCACACACCCCACCGGGTCAACGGGGCAGGCCGACGACTTGCGCCTCGACATCGATCTCGCGCACCCCGACTGTCGACAGCGCCACCCGGAACGGCCTGCCGTGCGACAGAACCTCGGTGGTGGTGATGGTGCCGTCGCAGTCGATCTCGGACGGCCCGGCCAGCTCGCCGTCGAAGACCGTCACCGACAGGGTGCCCGGCCTGGTGCACCGGTACTGCAGCAGGTAGCGGGAGTCACCGCCGCCCGCCTGCCGGACGACGCGCTGCCCCGGCGCGAGCACCGTCCGCTCCCGCCAGATCGTCTCGCGGAACGAGGGCAGCTCACCCCGGAAGAAGAGCCAGCTCGGATCGCCCTCGATGTCGATGATCGTGCCGTTGGCCGGGTCGATCACCGCCCGCGGGGCATCCACCGCCCGGACGGCCGCCCCCGTCTCTCCGTCGACCCGCGCGGTCAGCTCACCACCCCGGACCAGGGCGCGATCCAACGGTGTGCTGACGCTGGGCCCCACGGCAGGTGTGGCCGTCGCACCAGCCGGCCCGGCCACCGGGGAGGGCGCGGCCGATCGCCACCACCAGCCACCGGCGACCAGGACGGCCACCGTCGCGCCGAACAGCACCGCCGAGCGCAGCCGCTCATCCGCCATCGCATCCACCCATCCAGCGTAACGCCGCAGGTGGCGGAGACTCAGTCCTGTCGATCGAGCAGGGCAGCATACAGGGTGAGGCCGGGGCCGAAGGCCAGCATGACGACCCGCCGAGCCGCCGGCGTCGAACGGCCCAACCGGTCCAGGATCAGCAACACGGTTGGCGACGAACAGTTGCCGTGCTCGTCGAGCGTCGCCCGGGACGCCGCCAACCCCTGCGGAGGAAGGGCCAACTCCCGCTCCACCACGTTGAGGATTCGCGGACCACCCGGGTGCACCGCCCAACCGTCCACGTCGGAGCTGGTGACACCGTGCCGGGCCAGCATCTCGTCGACCAGGCCACGGACGTGCCTCGAGAGCACCTGCGGCACCTTCGGCGACAACCCCATCCGGAAGCCGGCATCGGTGACGTCCCAGGTCATGTGGTCGGCGGTCGAGGTGTCGGTGACCGCGGTGACCTCGCGTAACGCGTACCCCCGGCCGCCGGGCACGACCACGGCGGCGACCGCGGCGTCCGAGAAGAGCGCGTGGGAGACGATCTGCTGGGTGTCCACCCGGGCGCTGGACGGCTGGATGTGCAGGCTGGTCAGCTCCGCGCAGAGCAGTAGCGCCGGCCGCCCCCGCGCGGTGACGAAGTCGCTCGCCGCGCCGAGCCCCGGCAGCGCCGCGTAACAGCCCATGTGGCCGATGAACATCCGCTGGGTGTCCGCGGCCATGCCGAGGTCCCGGGCGAGCAGGATGTCCAGCCCGGGCGTGGCGTAGCCGGTGCAGGAGCAGACGATGAACAGCCCGATGTCACCGGCGCCCAGCCCGGCGGCGGTCAGCGCGCGACCCACCGCCTCCTTGCCCAACGGCAGCGCCTCCACCTGGTAGCGGCGCATCCGGCGCTCGGTCGGCCAGTCCGAGACGTCCTCCAACAGCGGGTTGACCGCCGCCTGGCGCCGGGCCACCCCGGAGTTCGCGAAGATCCGCTGGGCCAACGACCGGGTGGTGCCGGTGAAGTGCCGGGCGAAGAAGCCCTCCCACAACTCGTCCTGCGAAGCGGACGGCGGCTGCGCAGCCCCGAGCCCCGCGATCACTGGTACGGACACGATCCCCACCTCTCGTCAGATGCTGTCCTCCCCCTGGCCGTCCCACCAGCCACCTCGGCTGGCCGTTCTTTCCTGCGAGCCGCGTGCGGTCGGCTCACCAACGCGGTGCCGATCCGTCACGATCCGGGTCGCCGCCCAACGCGGCGATGCCGAGCCAGTCGGCGCAGACATCCGACGTGGCCGGGTGCAGTGAGCCGCAGCGGGCATCCCGGTAGAGCCGCTCCAACGGGTGACCACGGCGGGTCGCCGAGGTGCCCGCCGCCTCCAGCACCGACGCGGCCACCTCCGCCGCCGTGCTGCCGGCGAGCAGCTTCGCCCGCCACACCCAGCGGTTGGTCTCCTCGTCGCCGGGTGCCTCGTCCACCCGACGGGCCGCCTCGGCGACCACCAGCTGGGCGGCAGCGGTCGTGGCGTCCGCTCGCCCCAGCCGGGCCCGCACCGCCGGCAGGCCGGCCAGGTTGCGGGCGTTGAGATGCTCCGCCGCCGCGTCGATCGCCGCGCGGGCGACCCCCACGTAGACGGCCGCGTAGCTGGCCACCAGCCAGTGCGGCATCAGCTGGGCGACCACCAGCGCCAACCCCTCCACGCCACCGAGCAGCCGGTCGGCCGGCACGCTCACGTCCAGGTGCAGGTCGTGTGAGGAGGTGGCCCGCATGCCGAGCGCGTCCCAGGTCGACTCCACGGTCAGCCCGTCGCCGGCCGGCACCAGGAACTGCGAGACCACCGACTGGTCGGCCGCGCTGCGCGCCGCCACCAGGTAGCCGTCGGCGTGCCCGGCACCGGAACAGAAGGTCTTGCTGCCCTTGAGATGCCAGCCCTCGTCGGTCGCCTCGTAGACAGTGCTCAGTTGGGACAGCCGGGCGCCGGCGCCACGCTCGCTCATCGCGACCGCGTACCAGGAGCCACCCGCGGCGGCGGTGAGCAGTCGGTCCCGGGCGGCCAGCGCCTCGTCCGGCACACCCAACGCCTCGGCCAACTCCTCGGTGACCGCACCCAGCGCGCCGGTCACCGAGGCGTGCATGTTGAACACCAGGGCGGTCGCCCCGTTGCCCCGGGCAAGCTCAGTGGCCACTGCGGTGTACTCGGCGAAGGTCGCTCCCATGCCTCCCAGCGCGCGGGGCACCAGCAACCCGAACAGGCCGGCCTCCCGCAGATCACGGAAGTCGTCCACCGGAAAGGAACCGTCCCGGTCGTGCTGGGCCGCCCGCGCGGCGAACCGGGGCGCCAACCGGCGGGCCGCCTCAAGCGCGTGCACCGTCATCTCGTCTCCTCCACTCCAGTGCCGTACCCCGCCACGGCCCGACTATCCGTTTCGGACTCCCCAGCCCTGGTAGAGCACGGCGGTGGACCTGGTGGGCACGATGCGCGGAACGGGGCCGGCTGGCGTCGCACCCGACCGGTTTGCCCGGGCGCGTCGCAGCAGCCAGGCGACCAGGCCGCCGGCCTGCGGGCGGATGCCGCGCACCCGCAGGTCGACGCCGTGTCGAGCACACTCGGCGACCAACGCCCGAGCATCCACGAACAACCGTGGATCGTGGATGCCGCGCGGCACCGTCGGCAGTCGCTCGGCGATCCGTACCGCGACGAGCCGGGCCAGCGCCGTGTCGTTCAGCGTGTCCAACACCAGCAGGCCGCCCGGACGCAGCAGCCGGCACGCCTCGGCCACCACGCGCGGCCAGGCCGGCACGTGCTCCAGCAACTCGCCAGCGGAGACCACGTCGGCACAGCCGTCCGGGAGCGGCACGGCTGTCGCGTCACCCTGGACGACGCGCACCCCGTGCTCGGCCGCCTGGACCAGCGCCGAGCGGGTCAGATCCACACCGACGTGGCGGTAACCCCTGCCGGTCAGGTGCGGCGCGAGCAGGCCGGCACCGCAGCCCAGGTCCACGAGCAACGCGCCGGGGCGGGTCGCCGGTGGCACCAGCGCCGCGCGGGCCGCGGCAAGCCAGTGCAGCATCGCGAACGCGCCATCCGGCCGCCACCACTCACCGGCCAGGTCGTCGTACTGGCGCGGGTCGTTACGCGGCAACACCCTCGGGCCGGCGGGCGCCGCGGCCGCAGCCACGTCTCGCATGGCACCGAGCGTGGCACGACTGCTCGGTAACGACCAGACTTCCCTTATGTCGTCGAGGGTGTTAGGGCTGGTCAGAGCGAGCCATCCAGAACCGGCCGCAGCGGTGACCACGGTCGCCGGTCTGCTGGCGTGGGGAGTGGGCCACCGGGCGTCCGGAATCGTCTCGGTGGTGCTCGCCGTGCTGGCCAGTCAGCTCGCCGTCGGGTGGACCAACGACGCCCTGGACGCCGAGCGGGACGCCACTGTGGGGCGTACCGACAAACCGGTCGCCGCCGGCGCGGTCGGCCGGCGCGCCACGGCCTGGGCGGCGGCGGTGGCCGCGGTCGCCTGCCCGCTGCTGGCGCTGACCACGAACCCGACGGCGGCGTTCTGGCTGACCGTCGCCCTGGTCTCCGCGCTGCTCTACGACTGGCCGCTCAAGGCCACCGCCTTCTCGGTGCTGCCGTACGCCGTCTCGTTCGGCGCCCTGCCCGCCTTCGTGGTGCTGGCGCTGCCCGGCCAGCCGACCCCACCGCTCTGGTTGGTGACGGCGGCGGCCTGCCTGGGAGCCGGGGCGCACTTCGCCAACGTGCTGCCCGACCTGGCCGACGACGCCCGGACCGGGGTGCGCGGCCTGCCCCACCGGCTGGGGGCCGCCGGCAGCCGGGCGGCGGCGGCCGGCCTGCTGCTCGCGGCGACCGCGACCCTGGTCCTCGGACCACCCGGGCCGCCGTCGGCCATCGGGCTGGCGGCGGTCGGCACGGCCGCCGTGGTGCCGGCACTGAGCTGGTACGCCGGACGCTCGGCGGTCCGGGCGGGCCGGCGGCCGGTGGCGGCCTTCCGGGCGGTGATGCTGGTGGCCCTGATCGACGTGGTCCTGCTGGTGGCGAGCGGTCGGGTGGTCTGAGCGGCACCCGGCCAGGTGGCATTGCCGGGTCCGCGTGCGGGCCTCGATCAGCCCCAACTACCCTGGAGCGCGGTCTGCGCGGGTATGGCCACCGTGCCCGGCATGCGGTCCGGGTGGGGATTGTGACGAGGAGGACCGACGTGACGCGCTCGATCAGGGGATCCCGGCGGGCGGCCCTGTTGCTGTCCGGGATTGCGGCAACCGGCCTGCTGGCGTCCGGATGCGGCACCGGTCAGATCGCCGAGACCGCGTTGAAGGAGCCGTCGGTCCAGGGCGCCAACCTCACGACCAGCAACGGTTTCTTCTCCGTCCGGGGCCTGCTGGTGAACTACCCGGGCGTCGAGGGCTACAAGGCCGGCCAGGATGCTCCGCTGAACGCCGTGATCTACAACGACTCCAAGGAGACGGTCACCGTCACCGTCACCACCGAGGGCGCTCGCGAGGTGCGGATCAGCGACGGCTCGGCGTCCGCGTCGGCCAGCGCGTCCGCGTCGGCCAGCGCGTCCCCGTCCGGCAGCGTGTTGCCGTCCGGCAGCGCGTCGCCGTCCGGCTCACAGAGCCCGTCGGTGTCCACGTCCCGCCCGGCCAGCCCGTCGGCTACCCCGTCCGAGACCGGGTCGTCCTCGGCCACGCCGTCCGCTCCGGAGTCGGCGCGGGCGTCGGGCTCGGCCAGCCCCGCGGCCCCCGGCGAGCTGGCCCGCATCGAGCTGGCTCCGCTGAGCTACCTCCAGCTCAACTCCGAGGCCACCTCGCAGCTCCGGCTGATCGGCCTGACCGAGGCGCTGCGTTCCGGTCAGAACGTCTCGGTGACCTTCGACTTCGGCAACGGCATCAAGCTGACCGGCCAGGCGCCGATCGCGGTGCCGCTCACCCCGGCCGCACCCCCCTCGCCGATCATCGAGCGCGAGGGCGGCTACGAGGGCGACGAGGGCGGCACGACCCACGAGTGACACGACCTCCGCATCGACAGACGCCCCGGCGTGGTGACCACCACGCCGGGGTGTTTTCGTCGTACGCGAGGGCTAGCGTCCTGATGTGACCACCTCCCGATCGACCCCTCCGCGTGGCGGCACGACAAATGCCGCCCGTGGTCGGTCCACCGCCCGCGAGCCTCGTCCGGCCTACCAGTGCGACGCCTGTGGGCACCAGCCGCCCAAGTGGGTGGGGCGCTGCCCGGAGTGCGGCGAGTGGGGCGCGGTGGTCGAGAGCACGGTGACCGGCCCGACCGTCTCCGGTCGGGTGGTCAGCTCCCGGGTGCCGTCCGAGCCGGCCCGGCCGATCGCCACCATCAGCGCCGCCCCGGCCCGCGCCGTGCCCACCGGGGTGAGCGAGCTCGACCGGGTGCTCGGCGGCGGCCTGGTGCCCGGTGCCGTGGTGCTGCTCGCCGGCGAGCCCGGCGTGGGCAAGTCGACCCTGCTGCTGGATGTGGCCCAGCAGTGGGCGGTCAATGCCGGCAGCCCTTCGCTGGTGGTCAGTGGCGAGGAGTCGGTCAGTCAGGTGCGGTTGCGCGCCGAGCGGATGGGCACCCTGCACGACCGGCTCTACCTCGCGGCCGAGAGCGACCTGGCGTCGGTGCTCGGCCACCTCGACGCGGTCAAGCCGGGCCTGCTGGTGCTCGACTCGGTGCAGACCATCTCCACCACCGGCACCGAGGGGGTGCCCGGCGGGGTGACCCAGGTGCGCGCGGTCACCGCCGCGCTGGTCTCGGTCGCCAAGGAGCGCGGCATCGCCACCGTGCTGGTCGGGCACGTCACCAAGGACGGCCAGGTGGCCGGGCCGCGGGTGCTGGAGCACCTGGTCGACGTGGTGTTGCACTTCGAGGGTGACAAGCACTCCTCGCTGCGCCTGGTGCGCGGCGTGAAGAACCGGTTCGGCGCGGCCGACGAGGTCGGCTGTTTCGAGATGCACGAGGGCGGCATCAGCAGCCTGGCCGACCCGTCCGGGCTGTTCCTGACCCGCTACGCGGAGCCGGTTCCGGGCACCTGCGTGACGGTGGCCATGGAGGGGCGGCGGGCCCTGGTCACCGAGGTGCAGGCGCTGATCGGCGCGACGGTGGCCGGCTCTCCCCGGCGCACCGTCTCCGGCCTCGACTCGGCGCGCCTGGCGATGGTGCTCGCGGTGCTGCAACGGCGCACCGAGCGGCTGACCCTGCACGACCGGGAGGTCTTCGCCGCCACGGTGGGCGGCATCCGGGTGGTGGAGCCGGCCGCCGACCTCGCGGTCGCGTTGGCGGTCGCCTCCGGCGGGCTCAACCTGGCCATCGCCCCGCACCTGGTGGCGATCGGCGAGGTGGGTCTGACCGGCGAGGTGCGTCGGGTCGGTGCGGTGCCTCGCCGACTGGCCGAGGCGGCCCGGCTGGGGTTCAAGGTGGCCCTGGTGCCGCCCGGTTGCGGCCCGACCAGCGCGGGCGCCGGTCCCGAGCAGATGCGCGTGACCGAGGTCACGGATGTCCGTTCTGCACTGCACCATGCGGCTCGCGCGTCCGCTGAGTGACCCACCGTGCCGACGGAGACGGCGAAACCGGACAGCACGTCGCAACCAGGAAACGGGTTGGAAGGGCCGCATCGTGACACATCACAGTAACCACGACAGCACCCACCGCACGGCAGTCCGTAGACTGTCCCCGTGCCGATCGACCGCGATACCACCAAGCCAGCCGGCGCGCCGCCCCAGGCCCGCACCGGCGCCGTGGGCTCGCCCGCCCGCACGATCAGCGTGAGCGTGACCGCGGGAGCCACCGGGAGCGCCGGGGACCCACTGCGCGCCAACCTCGCCCTGATGGCCCCGGGCACCGCCCTGCGCGACGGTTTGGAGCGCATCCTGCGCGGCCGCACCGGCGCGCTGATCGTGCTCGGCTACGACAAGGTCGTCGAGGGCCTGTGCACCGGTGGCTTTCCACTGGACGTGGAGTTCTCCGCGACGCGGGTCCGGGAGCTGTGCAAAATGGACGGCGCCGTCGTGCTCTCCAGCGACGGCACCAGGATCGTCCGGGCGGCCGTGCACCTGATGCCCGACCCGTCCATCCCGACCGAAGAGTCCGGCACCCGGCACCGCACCGCCGAGCGGGTGGCCCGGCAGACCGGCTATCCGGTCATCTCGGTCAGCCAGTCGATGCGGATCATCAGCCTCTACGTCAACGGCCAGCGGCACGTGCTGGACGACTCGGCGGCGATCCTCTCCCGGGCCAACCAGGCGCTCGCCACCCTTGAGCGATACAAGCTCCGGCTGGACGAGGTCTCCGGCACGCTCTCCGCACTGGAGATCGAGGATCTCGTCACCGTCCGGGACGCGGTGGCCGTGGTGCAGCGACTGGAGATGGTTCGCCGGATCGCCGACGAGATCGCCGGCTACGTGGTGGAGCTGGGCACCGACGGCCGCCTGCTGGCCCTGCAGCTCGACGAGCTGATGGCCGGCGTGGACGCCGACCGGACGCTTGTCATCCGGGACTACCTCCCGGTCGGCCGCAAGTCGCGCACCCTGGACGAGGCACTTGTCGAGCTGGACCTGCTCGGCGCCACCGAGCTGATCGACCTGGTGTCGGTGGCCAAGGCCATCGGCTACCCGGCCGCGTCCGACGCACTGGACGCCGCGGTCAGCCCTCGCGGTTTCCGACTGCTGGCCAAGGTGCCGAGGCTGCCGGTGGCGGTGGTCGACCGTCTGGTGTTGCATTTCGGCAGCCTCCAACGGCTGCTCGGCGCGACAGTCGAGGATCTGCAGGCCGTCGAAGGGGTCGGCGACGCCCGGGCACGCGGCGTCCGTGAAGGGCTGTCTCGGCTCGCCGAGGCATCGATCCTGGAACGCTACGTCTGATCCGGCTCAGCCGGTGACGGTGAGCTTCACCGGCGCGCTGAGCTTCGTGCCGACCCGGGCGAACACCTCGTACGCGCCGGTCGGCGGGAACGGCCCGGCGGCCAGCCCGCTGCCGTCGCACCGGCTGGTGTCCCGCCCGTTCCACGCCACGGTGTAGGAGCGCTCCAGGTTCGGGGTGAAGGACTGCACGTCCGAGCCCTGGACCTTGCCGCAGGTGTCCGAGGACCAGACCTTCTCGGCACCGGACTTGATGAAGATCTCCTGTGCCTCGGCACCGACGTTCCGGCTGCACGTCCGGTCCGACGTGTTTTTGATCTTGAGGTGCAGATCAACGAGCGCCCCACGCTGGGCCGAGGTCGGACTCGCCACCGAGACCACCCGGATCTCCGCGTCGGTGCAGGTGCCGTCGTCCTCCGCACCGGCGGCCGCACCCGGTGGAGGCGTGTTGCTGGTGATCGCGGGGCTCGGGGTCGTCGCACCGGCATCGGCGGAAGCGGGCGGCGGCGGAGCCCCGGTCTGTGGCGTCAGCAGCGGCCCGCCGGGACCTGTCGTCCCGGTGGGCGTGGCCGTGGACGCCGCCCCCGTCTTCCGGTCGTCGTCGGAGCGACCCGAGCCGGTGCAGGAGTAGAGCAGGACAATCAGGAAGAGAAGCCCCGCTCCGAGTACGACGACGCGACGCCGCCAGTACACGGCGGGTGGCAGGGGGCCGACCGTCAGACGCATGATGCCCCCCACCGTAGCCGCGCTGCGCCCGCCAGTGGAGCGCGACGCGCCGGAGCCCTCCCGGGACACCCGCTCCACCCTCCACTGAGGACGGACAGTCCGATCGTCCGGCACCCGATCAGAGGTAGACCTTGCGCTGATAGACGGCGTGCGCACCCGCCACCCGATCCAGAAAGAGCAACCCCGCGCAGTGGTCGATCTCGTGCTGCAACGCCCGCGCCTCGAAGCCGTCGGTCACCAACCGGACCGGCGTACCGGTGCCCGGCAGGTCACCCTCCACCACCAGCCGGCTGGCTCGCTTCACGTCCCCGGTCAGGTCCGGCACCGACATGCAACCCTCCCGGCCCGGTTTCCACCGGGTCGCCTCGACCACGCGCGCATTGCACAACACGAAGGTCCCGTGCACCGTGACCGCCTTCGGATGCCCCGTCACGTCCACGGCGAAGACACGAGCACCCACCCCCACCTGCGGTGCCGCCAGCCCGACACAGCCCGGCGACACCCGCATCGTCGCCACCAGGTCGGCCGCGAGCTGGACTGTCTCGTCCGCCGTGGGATCGACCTCTCCGGCGGCCCGACTCAGCACCGGATGCGGAGCGGACAACACCGCCCGCACCACACCCGGCAGGGCCAACGCCTCGGGTGTCCAACCGCCCAGACCGGCGTACGCCTCGGCGTCCGGCACGCTCTCCGCGCCGGTCACAGCAGATCCGGGTCCGCCGGACGGAGCGTGACCTCCACGCCCAGCTCGGCAGCCGTCCGATGCAGCCGGTCGACGAGTGCGTCGGCCACACCGGCCGGCAACTCGACCTCGGCCAACACCACGTAGAGCGAACCCGCCAACCGGGTGCTCAGGTCGGTGACATTCCCGCCCGCGTCGACAAGCACCCGCGTCATCGCCGCCACGATGCCCATCCGGTCCGAACCGTGCACCGCCATCACGTACGGCTCACCCACCGCGGGTACCTCGCCGTCGGGAGTCACCGCGCGTACCGTCGCCAGCAGTTGACCCTCGGCGGCCAGCGGCGCCAGCGCGGCCTCGACCTCGGCGACTGCCGGTCCGGTGCAGATCAGGGTCATCGCGAAATGCCCCCGCAGTCGTGTCATCGTGCTGTCGGTGAGGTTCGCGCCCAGTCGGGCGAGCACCTCGGCGACGTCGGCCACGATGCCCGGCCGGTCCCGACCGATGACGGTGATCGCGAGCTCGTTCATCCGCGCATTCTCGCCGATCCGCCCGACTCCGTCCGGACACCCCGCCCGAGCCGCCCATCCAGCGGGACCGCACCACGTGACATCATCGACGGCGCCATGACTCAACCCGATTTCGCCACCCTGGTCAGCCGATGGTTCCAGCAGCACGCCCGTGACCTCCCGTGGCGTGCGCCGGGCACCAGCCCGTGGGCCATCCTGGTCAGCGAGGTCATGCTCCAGCAGACACCCGTGGTCCGCGTGGTGCCGGCCTGGCAGGCATGGCTGGCCCGCTGGCCGGAGCCGGCGGCGCTGGCCGCGGACACCCCCGCCGAGGCGATCCGGATGTGGGGACGCCTCGGTTACCCCCGTCGGGCGGTCCGGCTGCGGGAATGCGCGGTCGCGATCGTCGACCGGCACGGCGGCCAGGTGCCGGACCGCCTGGAACAACTGCTGGCCCTGCCCGGGGTCGGCACGTACACGGCGCGGGCGGTGGCAGCCTTCGCGTACGGGCAGCGGCACCCGGTGGTCGACACCAACGTGCGTCGGGTGGTCTGCCGGGCCGTAGCCGGCGAGCCGGACGCCGGACCGGTCACCCGACCAGCCGACCTGATCGCCACCGAGGAGCTACTCCCGGCACAACCGGCCGCGGCCGCGCTGGCCAGCGCCGCGTTCATGGAGCTGGGCGCGGTCATCTGCACCGCCCGGTCACCGCGCTGCACGGCCTGCCCGGTCGAGTCGATCTGCGCGTGGCGGGCCTCCGGCCAGGAGGCCCCGGCCGGGCCAACCCGCCGACCCCAGCGGTACGCGGGCACCGACCGACAGGTACGCGGCCTGCTGCTCGGGGTGCTCCGGGAGACCACCGGACCGGTGCCACACGAACGGCTGGACCAGGTCTGGACCGACGACGTGCAGCGCGCCCGTGCCCTGGCCGGCCTGGTGCAGGACGGGCTTGTCGAACCGGCCGGCACCGACTCCTTCCGCCTCGTCGGCGACGGCCCGTCCCTCCCCACCGCCGACCTGACCACCTGACCCACCACAGTTGCGCTAACGGTCAGCTGAGTGGCGCGAAACTCGCGCCTCCGCACGTTCGTCACCCCAGGAACGCCCCACCCTCGCCGATCTTGCACTTTCGGTCGCCGTTATGCCCTGAACACCCCCTTATGCCGCGACAGCAAGTGCAAGATCGCGGAGAAGGAGCAGTTCGGTCTCGTCGATCATGGGGTTGTGGTGCCTGATTTGATGCTATTAGGGCGGTTTGTTGCCCACCGCAACTCCATGATCGACCAGGAGTGCGGGTTGACGAGCAGCACCGCCGCCCCGGATCAGCCCCGCCGCCCCGATCAGGCCACAACATCAGGGAAATTGCTGCCTCCGGATGCTTCGAGGCAACACTTTCCCTGATGTTGTGGGGATCTTGTGCCAGCCGGGCGCAGGCGCGAGCATCGCGGCACAAGGGGCGAGCATCGCGGCGCAGCACTCAGGCGCAGGACGCGGACGCGGGACACGGGACACGGGACACGGCACACGGCACACGGCACACGGCACACGGCACACGGGCGCACCCGACTGGCGCAGCGGGCGCGGGCGCGGCCCACGGCGCGGGCCGAACGCGGCGGGCGCGGGCCGAACGCGGCGGGCGCGGGCCGGTGCGGCGGGCACGGGCCGGTGCGGCGGGCACGGGCCGAACGCGGCGAGCGGGTGTGGCCTGTGGGCGTAGCGCAAAAAGGCGGGGCCCCGATGGCTTTCGCCACCGGGGCCCCGCCCCTTGCTGTGCTGGTTGTGCTACTCGTCCGCGCCTGCGGCGGCGGTGCCAGCGGCAGTGCCACCCAGGTCGGCCGGGACGGCGTCCGGAACTTCGACCGGCTTGTCCGCGCCGTGGAAGACCAGCTTGGACTTGTCGATGTCGTTCGGGTCGCCCTCACAGTCCACCACGACGATCTGACCCGGGGTCAGCTCGTTGAACAGGATCCGCTCGGAGAGGTTGTCCTCGATGTCGCGCTGGATCGTGCGACGAAGCGGACGGGCACCGAGCACCGGGTCGAAGCCCTTCGCCGCCAGGTACTTCTTGGCGTTGTCGGTCAGCTCCAGGCCCATGTCCTTGTTGCGCAGCTGGCCCTCGATCCGCTGGATCATGATGTCCACGATCGAGAGGATCTCGCTCTGGCGCAGCTGGTGGAAGACGATGGTGTCGTCGATCCGGTTGAGGAACTCAGGCCGGAAGTGCTGCTTGAGCTCGTCGTTGACCTTCTGCTTCATCCGGTCGTAGTTGGACTCGGCGTCCTCCGACTGCTGGAAGCCCAGCGACACCGCCTTGGCGACGTCACGGGTGCCCAGGTTGGTGGTCAGGATGATGACCGTGTTCTTGAAGTCCACGATCCGACCCTGACCGTCGGTGAGCCGACCGTCTTCGAGGATCTGGAGCAGCGTGTTGAACACGTCCGGGTGGGCCTTCTCGATCTCGTCGAAGAGGACCACCGAGAACGGCCGACGCCGCACCTTCTCGGTCAGCTGCCCGCCCTCGTCGTAACCGACGTAGCCGGGAGGGGCACCCACAAGCCGGGAGACCGTGTAGCGGTCGTGGAACTCGGACATGTCCAGCTGGATGAGGGCATCCTCGCTGCCGAAGAGGAACTCGGCGAGCGCCTTGGACAGCTCGGTCTTACCGACACCGGACGGGCCGGCGAAGATGAACGAGCCCGACGGGCGCTTCGGGTCCTTCAGGCCGGCCCGGGTACGCCGGATCGCCTTCGAGACCGCCTTGACCGCATCCTCCTGGCCGATGACGCGCTTGTGCAGCTCGTCCTCCATGCGCAGCAGGCGTGAGGTCTCCTCCTCGGTCAGCTTGTAGACCGGGATGCCGGTCCAGTTGCCGAGCACCTCGGCGATCTGCTCGTCGTCAACCTCGCTGACGACGTCCAGGTCACCGGCCTTCCACTCCTTCTCCCGCTGAGCCTTCTGGCCGAGCAGCTGCTTCTCCTTGTCGCGCAGCTGGGCGGCACGCTCGAAGTCCTGAGCGTCGATCGCGGACTCCTTGTCGCGCCGCACCTGGGCGATGCGCTCGTCGAAGTCACGCAGGTCTGGCGGCGCGGTCATCCGACGGATCCGCATCCGGGCACCGGCCTCGTCGATCAGGTCGATCGCCTTGTCCGGCAGGAAGCGGTCGGAGATGTACCGGTCGGCCAGCGTCGCCGCAGCCACGAGAGCGGCGTCGGTGATGCTCACCCGGTGGTGCGCCTCGTAACGGTCACGCAGGCCCTTGAGGATCTCGATGGTGTGCGCCAGCGAGGGCTCACCCACCTGGATCGGCTGGAACCGACGCTCGAGAGCGGCATCCTTTTCCAGGTGCTTGCGGTATTCGTCAAGCGTGGTGGCACCGATGGTCTGCAGCTCACCACGGGCCAACATCGGCTTGAGGATGCTCGCGGCGTCGATCGCGCCCTCGGCGGCACCCGCACCCACCAGGGTGTGGATCTCGTCGATGAACAGGATGATGTCGCCGCGGGTGCGGATCTCCTTGAGCACCTTCTTGAGGCGCTCCTCGAAGTCACCGCGGTAGCGGGAACCGGCGACCAGCGCACCCAGGTCGAGCGTGTAGAGCTGCTTGTCCTTCAGAGTCTCGGGCACCTCGCCCTTGATGATCTTCTGGGAAAGCCCCTCCACCACGGCGGTCTTACCGACGCCGGGCTCACCGATCAGGACCGGGTTGTTCTTGGTACGGCGGGAGAGCACCTGCATGACCCGCTCGATTTCCTTCTCGCGCCCGATGACCGGGTCGAGCTTGCCCTCGCGGGCGGCCTGGGTCAGGTTGCGGCCGAACTGGTCCAGCACCAGGCTGGTCGACGGCGCGGCCTCACCCGGCGCGGCGCCCGCCGCGGCAGGCTCCTTGCCCTGGTAGCCGGAGAGCAGCTGGATCACCTGCTGGCGGACCCGGTTGAGGTCGGCGCCGAGCTTGACCAGCACCTGGGCGGCGACGCCCTCGCCCTCACGGATCAGCCCGAGCAGGATGTGCTCCGTGCCGATGTAGTTGTGGCCGAGCTGCAGCGCCTCGCGCAGCGACAGCTCCAGCACCTTCTTGGCCCGCGGCGTGAACGGGATGTGCCCGCTCGGCGCCTGCTGACCCTGGCCGATGATCTCCTCGACCTGCTGGCGGACGCCCTCCAGGGAGATGCCGAGGCTCTCCAGGGCCTTCGCCGCGACGCCTTCACCTTCGTGGATCAGGCCCAGCAGGATGTGTTCCGTACCGATGTAGTTGTGGTTGAGCATCCGGGCCTCTTCTTGGGCCAGGACGACAACCCGTCGCGCTCGGTCGGTGAACCGCTCGAACATGCCCTCGTGCTCCTCACGTGCCGTGCGCCTTGATGGTCAAGATCTTGGCGGGGCCGGTGCACGAACGTCCGGGACGGGCGTCCGTGCCTCCTTACTCTATCGTCGCTGACCGACTCAGCTGAGGTCGTGTGTCTCTGGTCTGGGTCGGTTGCACGTCGTTTTGGACAACCGTCCGCGCTCAGGAGGTGTTCCGGTAGTCCTGTCGCTACGCGCAGAGCGAAATCCGACTGGGGCGACCGACGCCCGATCCGGGCTTCGGAGGCGTTCCGGAAGCCCTCGGGAGGGCGGACCGCCGGTCGCGGCAACGCCGCGCACCGAGCTTGGGGAAGGTTGTCCACAGGCTGTGGATAGTTGCTCCACTGGTTGTGGACAACGTCGGTGCACGCGGAATGCTTCCCGGCCCGCAGACACGGCGACGCCGGCCCGCAGACGGCCCGCAGACACGGCGACGCCGGCCCGGAGAAACTCCTCCGGCCCGGCGTCGGTGTCGCCTACGGTGGCGACTGACCACCAACTGGTGCTGGATCAGCGCTTCGCGTGGTACTCGTCGACGATCTCCTGCGGGATACGACCCCGGTCCGAGATGTCCTTGCCGGCCTTCTTGGCCCACTCCCGGATCGCCTTGTTCTGTTCGCGATCGGCCGTCGCGCCGCCCCGACCACGGGCGGCCCGCCCACCGATCACCACGCCGCCCCGGCCGACCTTGGTGCCGGCGCCCACGTACGAGGCAAAAGCGTCGCGCAATTTAGCCGCGTTGGCACTCGACAGGTCGATCTCGTACTGAACGCCGTCGAGGGCGAACTTGACGGTCTCGTCCGCGTCCCCGCCGTCCAGGTCATCGACCAGCTTGTGAATGATCTGCTTGGCCACGTCCCACATTCCTTTCGAGCAGGGCACTCCTGCTAACGAGAGCACAATAACCCCCGCAGTGCTTGCCGCGTCAATAGGATGCCGTTACGGCACGGCGCGTGGCGGGCGAGACTACTCCGGGCGGACCAACGGGAAGAGGATCGTTTCCCGAATTCCGAGGCCGGTCAGGGCCATCAACAGCCGGTCGATTCCCATTCCCATACCGCCGGCCGGCGGCATTCCGTACTCCATCGCCCGGAGAAAGTCCTCGTCGAGGCGCATCGCCTCGTCGTCGCCACGGGCCGCGAGCTGCGCCTGGGCCACCAGCCGCTCCCGCTGCACGACCGGGTCGACCAGCTCGGAGTACCCGGTGCCCAGCTCGAAACCGAGCACGTAGAGGTCCCACTTCTCGGCCAGCCCCGGCTCGCCGCGGTGGGCCCGGGTGAGCGGGCTGGTCTCCTCCGGGTAGTCCCGCACGAAGGTGGGCGCCTCCAGGCTGGGGACGACCAGTTCCTCGAACAGTTCCTCGGCCAGCTTGCCCGGCCCCCACTTCGGGTCGACCGCCAATCCCACCTTGTCCGCGTACTCGACCAGGCGGGTCCGCTCGGTGCGGACCGTGACCTCCTCGCCGAGCGCTTCGGAAAGCACGCCGAACAGCGTGACCGACCGCCACTCGCCCCCCAGGTCGAACTCCCGCCCGTCGGCGTGGGTCACCACCGTCGAACCGCTGACCGCGATCGCCGCCTGTTGCACGAGATTACGGGTCAGGTCGGCGATCGTGTCGTAGTCGCCGTACGCCTGGTACGTCTCCAGCATCGCGAACTCGGGCGAGTGCGAAGAGTCGACACCCTCATTACGGAAGTTGCGGTTGATCTCGAAGACTCGGTCGACACCGCCGACCACCGCGCGCTTGAGAAACAGTTCCGGAGCGATTCGCAGATACAGATCAGTGCTCAACGCATTGCTGTGGGTCACGAACGGCCGGGCCGTCGCCCCGCCATGCAGCAGTTGCAACATCGGTGTTTCCACCTCGATGAAGCCCTGTCCGTGGAGTGAATCGCGCAGACTGCGTACGGCGGCGGCTCGGGTACGGACCATCTCCCGTGCCTGCGGCCGGACGATCAGGTCGACGTAACGTTGCCGGACGCGGGCCTCCTCGGAGAGCGGCTTGTGTGCCACCGGCAACGGCCGCAGCGCCTTGGCGGTCATCTCCCAGCGCTGCGCCAACACCGACAGCTCGCCCCGGCGGCTGGTGATCACCTCACCGGTGACGCCGACGTGGTCGCCGAGGTCGACCAGGCGCTTCCACGCCTCCAGCCGCTCCGGCCCGACCCGGTCCAGGGAGAGCATCGCCTGCAACTCGGTGCCGTCGCCGTCGCGCAGGGTGGCGAAGCACAGCTTGCCGGTGTTGCGTACGAAGATCACCCGGCCGGTGACCGCGACCTGGTCGCCGGTCGCGGTGTCGGTCGGCAGGTCGGCATAGCGGGCCCGG
Organism: Micromonospora sp. NPDC049171; assembly: GCF_040648275.1. Lineage (NCBI taxonomy): Bacteria > Bacillati > Actinomycetota > Actinomycetes > Micromonosporales > Micromonosporaceae > Micromonospora > Micromonospora sp. NPDC049171. The sequence goes on along the minus strand of NZ_JBEZDJ010000018.1, from coordinate 41,182 downwards.
ACCTGCGCCAGGGTGGTCGTCCGGGGAAAACCGACCGGGTAGGGCTGGACGCCCTCGGCGAGCATCCGGTCCCGCTTCTCCCGGCGGACCTTCATCTGCTCGGGAAGGTCGTCGGCGGGGTCCACTGGCACGGCGTTCTGCTCGCTCACGGCACGCTTCCTCGTCACGAAGATTCAGGGGGTCAGGGCCGAGCGTACTCAAGCCGTCCGGGGGCTGTTACCGGATAACCTGCCCGTCATGGTCGATCACACTCACGCCCTGTCCTTCGGTGCCGCGGCGAGTAGTTACGACCGGTTTCGACCGCACTATCCGGCAGCTGCCCTCCGGTGGGCACTCGACGGGTTGCGCCGCGCCCGGATCGTCGATCTCGGCGCGGGCACCGGCATCCTGACCCGGGACGTGCAGGCGCTGGGCCACGAGGTCGTACCCGTCGAACCCGATCCGGGGATGCGGGCGCAGCTCGCCGAGAGCACCCCGGGCACGACGGCGCTGGCGGGCAGCGCCGAGGCGGTGCCGCTGCCCGAAGCGGTGGCGGACGCGGTGCTGGTCGGGACGGCGTACCACTGGTTCGACCGGGAGCCGGCGCACGCCGAGATCGCCCGGGTGCTCCGCACCGGCGGCACCTTCGCCCCCATCTGGAACATCCGGGACGACAGTGTCGACTGGGTGGCGGAGCTGGGCCGGATCGCCCACCTCGACGACAAGTCCGCCGGCCTGGTCGAGAGGAACACGGACTTCGGGCCCGCGTTCGGCGCGATCGAGGCGCGCGAGTTCGTACACCGCACGACCCTCACCCCGGACGAGGTGCTCGGCATGGTCCGTACCCGCTCGTACTGGCTCACCGCCTCCGGCGAGGATCAGCAACGGGTGGAGCGGGAGCTGACCGAACTCCTCGACACCCACCCCGACCTGGCCGGTCGGGAGACCGTCGAGCTGCCGTACCGGACGTTGGTGCTGCGCGCCCGGCGGCACTGACTGTCACAGGTTGCGTTCGTAGACCATCCGGAGGCCGATCAGCGTGATCATCGGCTCGTGGTGGGTGATGGTGCGGCACTCGTTGATCACCAGGGAGGCCAGGCCGCCGGTGGCGATCACCGCCTTCACCTCGCCCAACTCCTCGGTCATCCGCTCGACGATGCGGTCCACCTGCCCGGCGAACCCGAAGTAGAGGCCGGCCTGGAGGCACTCCACGGTGTTCTTGCCGATCACCGAACGGGGCTTGGTGGCCTCGACCTTGCGCAGTTGGGCGGCGCGGGCGGCCAACGCGTCGAAGGAGATCTCGATGCCCGGGGCGAACGCCCCGCCGAGGAACTCGCCCCGGCCGCTGATCACGTCGAAGTTGGTGGTGGTGCCGAAGTCCACCACGATCGACGGCCCGCCGTAGAGGGAGTACGCGGCAAGCGTGTTCACCACCCGGTCGGCGCCCACCTCCTTCGGATTGTCGATCGCCAGCTGCACCCCGGTCCGTACGCCTGGCTCGACGATCACGCTCGGCAGGTCCGCGTAGTAGCGGCCGAGCATGGTGCGCAGCGAGCGCAGCGCGGCAGGCACCGTCGAGCAGGCGGCCACGCCGGTGATCTCGACGTTGTCCCCGGCGAGCAGCCCCCGGAACATCAGGCCCAACTCGTCCGCCGTCGAGCGGGCATCGGTCTTGATCCGCCAGGAGTGCACCAGCTTGTCGCCGTCGAAGGTCGCCAGCACGGTGTTGGTGTTTCCGATGTCGATGCAGAGCAGCACGCACGCAGCCTAGACAACCGGAGCATGCGTCCAGGCCACTGGCCGCCCGGCTCGACCGGGCTCTACCCGGTGCGCAGGTCCAGCGCGATGTCCAGGATCGGCGACGAGTGGGTCAACGCACCCACCGAGAGGAAGTCGACGCCGGTGGCCGCGTACCGCCCGGCCACCTCCAGGGTCAGCCCGCCGGTCGCCTCCAGCTCGGCCCGGTCACCCACCGCGGCCACCGCCTCGGCCAGCACCTCCGGCGTCATGTTGTCGCAGAGCAGGAAGTCCGCACCGGCCTCGACCGCCTCCACCGCCTCGTCGACGGTTGTCACCTCGACCTGCACCGGCACCTCCGGGAACGCCTCCCGGACCCGCCGGTAGGCCGGTGTGATGCCGCCGGCCGCCAACTTGTGGTTGTCCTTGATCATGGCCACGTCGTAGAGGCCCATCCGCTTGTTGGTGCCCCCGCCGGCGCGCACCGCGTACTTCTCCAGCGCCCGCAGGCCCGGCGTCGTCTTGCGGGTGTCCAGCACCATCGCCTTCGTGCCGGCCAGGGCGTCGGCCCAGGCCCGGGTGTGGGTGGCCACCCCGGACATCCGGCAGAGCAGGTTGAGCGCCGTCCGCTCGGCCGTCAGCAGCAGCCGGGTCGGGCCGGTCACCGTCGCCAGCACGTCGCCGCGGGCCACCCGCTCGCCGTCGCGGGCCGACACCGACACCTCGACGGTACGACCGAAGCCGGTCACCTCCCCCACCAGCTCGAACACGGCGGCGGCCACGGCCGTCCCGGCCAGCACACCATCCGCGCGGGCCACCAGGTCGGCGGTGTCGGTCTGCTCCGCCGGAATGGTGGCCACACTCGTGACGTCCAGGAAGTCCGGGCCCAGGTCCTCGACCAGCGCGGTCTCGATCACCTGCCGCACCTGTACCGGATCCAGCCCGGCCGCCCGCAACGCCGCCTCTGTCGACCCCGTCAATGCCGTCCCCGTTCGCGACTGCGGGGCTCGCAAAACCGGCTCACTCCTCGCGCTCACTGTGAGTTCCCCTCCCACTGTTGGCCCACCCGACCTCCTGCCCCGACCGACCCGACCAGGTGGCCCAGCCACCGCTCGTCGGCCGTCGGGAAGTCCTCCCGCCAGTGGCAACCCCGGGTCTCACCCCGCGCGTACGCGGCGGCGACAAGCGTCGACGCCACGGTGAGCAGGTTCGTCGCCTCCCAGTCGGCGGTCCGGGGCCGCCCCCGGGCGGCGCCCAACTCTTGCAGTGTCCCGGCCGTCTCGGCCAGCGTCGCCGCGGATCGGAGCACCCCGGCGCCCCGGCTCATCGCCCGTTGCAGGGTCGGCGTCGCCGCCGCGGGCAGCACCCAGCCCGCGCCCCCACGCCAGGCACCGGTGTCCGCCGGCTGCGCCTGCTCGGGCAGGCCGGCCGCGATGTCCTCGGCGATCCGCCGGGAGAAGACCAGGCCCTCCAGCAGCGAGTTGCTGGCCAGCCGGTTCGCGCCGTGCACACCCGTGCAGGCCACCTCGCCGCAGGCGTACAGGCCGGGGATCGAGGTGCGGCCGCGCAGATCGGTGCGGACGCCGCCGGAGGCGTAGTGGGCGGCCGGTGCCACCGGGATCAGGTCGGTCGCCGGGTCCACGCCGATCGCCAGGCAGGACGCCACGATCGTGGGGAACCGGCCGGCCAGGAAATCGCCGCCCAGGTGCCGTGCGTCGAGGTAGACGTGGTCCGCGCCGGTGGCCAGCAACACCCGGTGGATGCCCTTGGCCACCACGTCCCGGGGGGCCAGCTCGGCCAGCTCGTGCTGGCCCACCATGAACCGCTTGCCGTCGGCGTCCACCAGGTAGGCGCCCTCGCCGCGCAGCGCCTCGGAGACCAGCGGCTGCTGCGCGTGCCCGGCGCCGGGCACTCCCGCGCCGGGCGGGGTGATCAGGGCGGTCGGATGGAACTGGACGAACTCCACGTCGGTCACCGCCGCGCCGGCCCGCAGCGCCAGCGCCACCCCGTCGCCGGTGGAGACGGCCGGGTTGGTGGTGGCCGCGAAGACCTGGCCCATTCCGCCGGTGGCGAGCACCACCGCACGGGCCAGCAGTGCGCCGACGCCGTCCTCGCTGCCCTCGCCGAGCACGTGCAGGGTGATGCCGCAGGCCGGGCCGAGCCCGTCCGGGCCGTCGCCGGGCGCGCGCAGCAGGTCCAGGACCAGGGCGTGCTCGACCAGGCGGATCCACGGGTCGCGTTGCACCGCGGCGTGCAGGGCCCGCTGCACCTCCGCGCCGGTGGCGTCACCGCCCGCGTGCACGATCCGGTCCGCCCGGTGCCCGCCCTCGCGGGTCAGCATCAGGGAGCCGTCCGGATGGCGATCGAACTCGGCACCGACGCGCATCAGCTCCCGCAGCCGGGTCGGGCCCTCCTCGACGAGCACCCGGACCGCCGCCGGGTCGCAGAGCCCGACTCCGGCGATCTCGGTGTCGCGGGCATGTGCCGCCGGGGTGTCGGTGGGGTCGAGCACGGCGGCGATGCCGCCCTGCGCCCAGCGCGTCGAGCCGTCGTCGATGTTGACCTTGGTGACCACCGTGACGTGCAGGCCCGCCTCACGCAGGTGCAGTGCGGCGGTCAACCCGGCCACCCCGGAACCCACCACGATCACGTCGGTGGTCTCCACCCAGCCGGGCGCGGGCGCGGCCAACAACGCGGGCAGGGTCGGCAGGTCGACGGTCGGAACGTCCATCCCCTCAGTCAACCCGAACCATCCTCGCTCGGGGCGGCGGGGGCGGGACGAGTGTTCTGGGCTACCCCGTCCGGCGTCGTGCCGGCCGGCTGGCCATTGTCACTTCGTCCGGATGGGAAGACCAGCCGGGCCCGCGCCCTTCAGCGAGGCGGTCACCATACGGTCGCTGAGCCAGAGGTAGCAGCGGACACCCCGGTCGCCGACCCGCCAGCGCCCCGCACCCGGTGGGCGGGCCACCACACCGCTGCGCAAACGCAGCTTGGCGTCGTCCGGCACGCCCACGTACCGGCCGAGGATGCTGCGACAGCCGGTGTAGAGCCGCGCCCAGTCGGCGCCCCTGGTCGGGTACGCCATGTCCGGCGCGCGCCACACCCCGACGAACTCGGCGTCGTGCTGTTGCGCGCACTCCACCGGGACCAGTGTCTGCACGCCCGCACCGGCCCCCGTGCGGGTCTGCTGGCAACCGAGCCGCAGCCCAGCGGCCCCCTTCAACGCGTCCCGCAGGCTGCCCGACCGGACCACCACGGTGGCCGCGGACTCGACGGTGGTCAGCTCGGTGAGGTCGCACCGGAACCAACGGGAACCGGCCGTCCAGCCCGGCCCGGAGGGCAGCGCCACCGACAACCGCAGTCGGCCGGCCCGCCAGTCGTCGCCCACGTACCCCGTCGCCCGGGTGTCGCACTCGGTGAACGCGCCCCGCAGCTCCGCCGAGCCACCCGCCGGGGCGCTCGCCCGCTCGACCGGAAACGCCCCCACATGCACGGTCTCCACCCGGTGCGGGCCGGCGCAGTCCACCGGCTCGTAGGCGGCGAGGGTGACCACATCGGTGAAGTCGGCGGCCTGACAGACGCCGGCGGCCGGGGTGAACGCCGACGCCTGCGGCAGCGCCGCCCAGTCGTCGGTCAGGTCACCGTCCAGGCCGCCGGACCCGGCACAGCCCACCAGCAGCACTGCCGTCACGGCAGCGGCGAACAGGGTCGTCGTGGCACTGCGCATATAGCGGCCTCCCCCAGCCACCGACCGGCTTCCGCCAGCGCGCCAAGGGTAACCGGTAATGACCTTCCGGTGACAGACCGGAATTGCGTCGCGCGCGATCAGACTCCAGACACGGCGAACGGACTGGGCACCGGGTCGCCGGCCATGCCGGGTGCCACACCGGCCGGGTCCCCGCCCAACTCGATCACCCGGTTGTCGGCGTTCACGTGCACCACAAGTGGCCGGTACGACCGGGCCTCGGCGTCGTCCATCTGGCCGTACGAGATCAGAATGACCAGGTCACCGGGGTGCACCAGGTGCGCGGCGGCACCGTTGATGCCGATCACGCCGCTGCCCCGCACGCCGGGGATCACGTACGTCTCCAGCCGGGCACCGTTGGTGATGTCCACGATCGCCACCTGCTCGCCGGGGAGCAGGTCGGCGGCGTCGAGCAGATCCTCGTCCACTGTCACGGAACCGACGTAGTGCAGGTCGGCCTGAGTCACGGTGGCTCGGTGGATCTTCGACTTGAGCATGGTCCGGAACATCGGGGTGGCCTTTCGCGGATTGGTGGAGGGTGGCGGCCGGGTCAGGCGCGCGGGGCGAGGTGGACGGCCGCGTTGTCGATCAGGCGGGTGGCGCCCACCCAGGCGGCGATCACCAGCCGCGCCGGCCCGCTGACCGGCCCCGGCTCCAGCTCGGGATCGGTGAGCACCAGGTAGTCGAGGCGTGCTCCCGGCGTACCTGCGCCGAACGCGGTGTGCGCGGCGGTCAGCACCGCGCCCGCGTCCAGGCCGTCCTCGGCGGCCCGGGCACCGGCCCGCAACGCGGCGGACAGGCTCAGCGCGGCGGCCCGCTCCGACTCGCTCAGGTAGCGGTTACGGCTGGACAGCGCCAACCCGTCCGGCTCCCGGACGGTCGGCACGCCGACCACCTCGACCGGCACGTCCAGGTCCCGGGTCATCCGCCGGACCAGGGTGAGCTGCTGGTAGTCCTTCTCGCCGAAGAACGTCAGGTCCGGTCGGGTGAGCTGGAGCAGCTTCAGCACCACGGTGAGCACCCCGTGGAAGAAGCCGGGGCGGCTCGCGCCCTCCAACTCCGCACCGAGCGGGCCCGGGTCGAGGCGTACGCGGGGCTGACCGTCCGGGTACATGTCCGCCACCGACGGGGCGAAGACGAGGTCCGCCCCCGCCCGCCGGCACACCTCCAGGTCGGCGTCGAGGGTGCGCGGGTAACGGTCGAAGTCCTCGTTCGGCCCGAACTGCAACGGGTTCACGAAGATCGTCACCAGCACGTGGTCGGCCTGTTCCCGGGCCGCGCGCAGCAACGTCTCGTGCCCGGAGTGCAGCGCGCCCATCGTCATCACCACGCCGACCGTGCCCTTCAGCCCGGCCCGGGCCTCGGCCAGCTCGGCGCGCGAGTGTACGAGCTGTGTCATGCGGCCACCTCCCGGGCAGTGTCGGCGAGCACGCCGAGCAGCGACTGCGCGTCCACCGGCCGCAGTCGGCCGGCGGCGATCGCCCGGTCGGCGGTACGCCGGGCCAGGGCGAGATAGGCGGGGACGGACTCCGGAGCGGTGGCGGCCAACCGGGCCAGGTGCCGCTGGACGGTGCCCGCGTCGCCCCGGGAGACCGGGCCGGTCAACGCGTCGTCACCGAGCCGCAGCGCATTTTCCAGGGCGGCTCGCAGCAGCGGGGCCAGCACCTTCTCCGGTCGGGCCACCCCGGCGTCGCGCAGCCGGTCGGTCGCCTCGTTCACCAGGGTCACCAGGTGGTTCGCGCCGTGGGCCAGCGCGGCGTGGTACAGCGGGCGGTCCGACTCGGCCACCCATTCGGGCACGCCACCCAGGTCGGCGACCAACCGGGCGGCGAGGGGACGCAGCTCCGCCGGGGCGGTCACCCCGTACGAGATGCCGCCCAGCCGGGCCAGGTCGTCCGGCGTACCGGTGAAGGTCATGGCGGGGTGCAGGGCGAGCGGGCGGGCGCCGACCGCGGCGGCCGGCGACAGCACGGCCAGGCCGTGCGCGCCCGAGGTGTGCGCGACGATCTGGCCCGGACGCAGCGCGCCCCGCTCGGCGAGGTCGGCCACCACACCGGCCAACGAGTCGTCCGGCACCGCGATCAGCAGCAGGTCGGCGGCGGCGTGGGCGACGGCGGCGGCCGGGCGGCGGGGCACCTCGGGCAGCAGCAGGGCGAGGCGGGCCCGGCTGGCCCCGGAGTCGCCGGTGACGGCGACCACCCGGTGCCCGGCGGCGACGAGTGCGGCACCCAGGACGGCTCCGACCCGGCCGGCGCCAACGACACCGACGGTGAGCAGACGGGAGGTGGGAGGGGTGCCGGGAGCGGCGGGCCCGGACAGGGCGGCCGGACGCGGGCGCAGCGGTGCGCTCATGACGACGATCCAGTCCTCGAGAAGGGGTACCGGTCGATCGCAAGTATGCGCCCGCGTCACGGGGCCGAAACAGGAGTGTGAAAACGTTCACCACCGAAGAAGGGCCCGGTGGTGACCGGTCGGGCTCAGGCCGGGGCCGTCGTGAGCGTGCGTAGCTCGGTGGCCACCTCGGCGATCAGGTCGGCGAGCGAGCCGCCATCGCTCTCGGGTGCGACCCAGCGGGCGAGCGCCACCCGGAAGACCAGCACACCGGACTCGGTCGCCAGGGCGGCGGTCGTCTCGCTGAGGCCCTTGGCACGCAGAGCGGCGGCGACCGCGGCCGTCAGCGAGCTCGTCTTGCGCAGCTCACGCTCCTGCAACTCGGGACTACCGGCAATGATCGACTGGCGCATCCGGACCAGCTCGATGCGATCGGTGAAGATCTGCTCCGCCACCCGGCGGAAGGCGGCGACGACCGCCTCGAACGGCCCGGCGTCCGTCTCGGCCACCGCCTTGACCAGAACCTCCTCCAGCTGCTCGCCGCCGCTGAAGAGCGCCTCGCGCTTGTCGCCGAAGAGCCGGTAGAAGGTGCGCTTGTCGAGGCCCGCGCGGGCGGCGATGTCGGCGACCGTCGTCTGTTCGAAGCCGCGCTCGCGGAACAGCTCGAAGGCAGCCGCCTCCAGGCGGCCGCGCGCGTCCGGTTGCCAGCGGGCCATCCGCCGATGGTATCCGATGTCACGTTGCGACATTCTTTCCGGCCGAGCCATGTCACATCGCGACATCGTGGAGTACGGTGATGTCACAAGGCGACATGACCATCTCACAAAGGAACTGCCATGCGCGTATTCGTCACCGGCGCCTCCGGCCACCTCGGCTCCGCAGTCGTGCCGGCACTGCTCTCAGCCGGACATGACGTCGTCGGCCTGGCCCGCTCCGACACGTCCGCCGCCGCGATCGAGAAGCTCGGCGCTGAGGTACGCCGCGGCGACCTGTCCGACCTCGACGTGCTTCGCCAGGAAGCCGCCGCCTCCGACGGGGTGATCCACCTGGCGTTCCGCCACGACCTCATGATCAACGGCGACATGGCCGACGCAGCCGAAACCGACCTGGCCGCCCTCGGGGCACTCGCCGACGGCCTGGACGGCTCCGGCAAACCCCTGGTCGGCACCAGCGGGACAGCCATGCTCGCGATGGGCGGCATCGTCGGTCGCCCCGGCACCGAGCGCGACGCCTTCCCGAGCGGCTACCGGATCGACGCGGAGAACTTCGTAGTCGACCTCGCCGCCCGCGGTGTGCGCTCCTCCATCGTCCGGCTCGCGCCCACCGTGCACAGCACGCTCGACCACTACGGCTTCATCACCGCCATCATCGCTGCCGCCCGGCAGAACGGGTACGCCGCATACGTCGGCGAGGGCACCAACCGGTGGCCGGCCGTGCACACGCTCGACGCGGCCGAGCTCTACCGGCTCGCCCTGGAAAAGGCCCCGGCCGGTGCACGCCTGCATGCAGCCGCCGACGAAGGAGTCTCCTTCCGGCAGATCGCCACCGCCATCGGGCGCAACCTGGACATCCCGGTCCGAAGCACCAGCCCCGACGAGGCAGACAACTTCTTCGGCTTCCTCGGGTCGTTCGCGCAGATGGACAACCCGACGTCATCCGCGCTCACACGCGAGCTGCTGGGCTGGTCCCCTGTCCGCCCCGGCCTGATCGCGGACCTGGACGAAGGGCACTACTTCCAGGCCTGAACAAAGTTCCGGGGAGCCCACCTTGATCAAATGATGAAAAGTAGGTGCGGGGAGCTTTCCTGACCTACTTTTCAGCAACTGATCACCGCGCGCCCCTCCGCTGCCGAGCGGGACGGCGCGGATGATCGTGACGTGGGCCGGAATCGGAGTGGGTGGATGTCGATCACCTGGCGGGACGCCATGAGCAGAGCCCTCTACGGGCCGGGTGGCTTCTTCGTCGCCGGCACCGGGCCGGCCGACCACTTCCGCACCAGCGTGCACGCCGCACCGGCGTTCGCCACCGCCCTGCTACGGCTTCTCGAAAACGTGGACTCGGCCCTCGGCCATCCGCCACGGTTCGACGTGGTCGACGTGGGTGCCGGGCGGGGGGAGCTGCTGCAACGCCTGCTGGCGTCCGTCGGGGTTGCGGTGGGGGTTTCCGGGGAGCCCACCCGCTCCGGGCGGTCAGGCTTGATCCCTGCGCGGGCGGGCTCCCCGGAAACCCCGACTCCCCCGGCGTCCGCCCGTCCGTCGCCGAACGAGCCGTCGCCGGTCACCGTCCGACCGTCGCTTGCGGAGCGGGTCCGCTTCACAGCAGTCGAGTACGCCGGCCGCCCGGAGAACCTGCCCGAAGAGATCAACTGGACAGCCGAGATCCCAACCAAGATCACCGGAGTACTGCTGGCCACCGAGTGGTTGGACAACGTCCCGCTGGACATGGCGGTACACACCGAGGACGGCTGGCGATACCTGCTGGTCGACCCCGAGAGCGGCACAGAGACGGTCGGTGACCCGGTCAGTCCCGCCGATCTCGAGTGGCTGACGAGGTGGTGGCTGCACCCCGCGAGCCCGCCCAGCACGGACAGTGACCCGAGTCCGGGGATGGCCGGGACAGACCCGACCAGCGGAAGCGAGTCGGGTTTCCGGGCAGCCCGGCCGGCGCAGGGATCAAGCCTGACCGCCCGGAGCCGGCCGGGCTGCCCCGAAACCCCCCACAGCGACTACCCACGAGCCGAGATCGGCCGAAGCAGGGATGAGGCCTGGGCCAACGCGGTCCGGAAGATCAGCCGGGGTCTGGCGCTGGCCGTCGACTACGGGCACGTGAGCGAGGCACGGCCGGTGTACGGGACGTTGACCGGTTACCGCGCTGGGCGGCAGGTGCCTCCGGTGCCGGACGGGTCGAGTGACGTGACCGCGCACGTCGCCATGGACTCGGTCGCCTCCGCCGGTGCGGCGGTCGCCCGGTGTGCGTACTCCCTGGTCTCGCAGGCCGAAGCGCTGCGGGCGCTCGGGGCCGACGGCGGCCGACCGCCGCTGAGCATGGCCGGCACCGACCCGGCGGGGTACGTGCGGGCGTTGGCCGCCGCGTCGGCGGTGGCCGAGCTGACCGACCCGGCCGGGCTCGGCGGGCACCTGTGGCTGCGCCAACCGGTCGGCATCCCGTTCGACCCGTCCGTGGCACGATGACGGGCATGACCACCGACGCCGGGGACCTTCGTGAACTGACCGTCGGCACCGGGGCCGGGCTGATCGCCGGCACCGGCGATCAGCAGCTCGGCACCGACATGGTGCTGAACATCGGCCCGCAGCACCCCTCCACGCACGGTGTGCTGCGGCTCAAGCTGGTGCTCGACGGCGAACGGGTGGTCGCCTGCGAACCGATCATCGGTTACATGCACCGGGGTGCGGAGAAGCTCTTCGAGGTACGCGACTACCGGCAGATCATCGTGCTGGCCAACCGGCACGACTGGCTCTCGGCGTTCTCCAACGAGCTGGGTGTGGTGCTCGCGGTGGAACGCCTGATGGGCATGGAGGTGCCGGAGCGGGCCACCTGGCTGCGGATGGCCCTCGCGGAGCTGAACCGGGTGCTCAACCACCTGATGTTCCTCGGCTCGTACCCGTTGGAGATCGGGGCGATCACACCGATCTTCTACGCCTTCCGGGAGCGGGAGACGATCCAGGCGGTCATGGAGGAAGTCTCCGGCGGCCGGATCCACTACATGTTCAACCGGGTGGGTGGCCTCAAGGAGGAGGTGCCGTACGGGTGGACCGGCCGGGCGCGCGCGGCGATCGGTGAGGTACGTCGGCGGTTGCCCGACCTGGACCACCTGATCCGGCGCAACGAGATCTTCCTGGCCCGGACGGTGGGCGTGGGCGTGCTGTCCGCCGCCGACGCTGCCGCGTTCGGCGCGTCCGGGCCGGTGGCCCGCGCCTCCGGGCTCGACCTGGACCTGCGCCGCGACGACCCCTACCTGGCCTACGACGAGCTGGACGTGCCGGTGGTGACGAAGACCGCCGGGGACTGCCACGCGCGCTTCGAGGTGCTGCTGGACCAGGTGTACGCGTCGCTGGACCTCGCCGAGCAGTGCCTGGACCGGGTGGACCGGCTGACCGGGCCGATCAACACCCGGCTGCCGAAGGTGCTCAAGGCGCCGGAGGGGCACACCTACGCGTGGACGGAGAACCCGCTCGGCATCAACGGCTACTACCTGGTGTCGCGGGGTGAGAAGACGCCGTGGCGGTTGAAGTTGCGCACCGCCTCGTACGCGAACGTGCAGGCGCTGGCCACCCTGCTTCCCGGCTGCCTGGTGCCGGATCTGATCGCCATCCTCGGTTCGATGTTCTTCGTGGTCGGCGACATCGACAAGTGAGCCGGGCCGTCTGAGGTGTCAGCGCCAGCGCTCCGCGGGCGGGGTGCCGCCGGCCCGCGGCACGTCGTCCTGCGGCGGATAGCCGTAGCGCTCGTCGACCCGGCGTCGGCCGGTCCGCTCGGGAGCGGGTTCCGCCTGGTGGCCGCGCTGGTGCGGAGGACGCCACTCGTCCGGCACCGGCACCCCGCCCACCGGTAGCGCCGGCCGGCCCGCCGGCTCGGCCCGCCGGCCACCGTCGCGATCGTGCCGACGCGCCGGCTCGTCCCGCTGGTACGACTCGCGCTGCTCGTGCCGGCGCGGCTCCTCGTGCCGGCGCGGCTCCTCGTGCCGGCGCGGCTCCTCGTGCCGGCGCGGCTCCTCGTGCCGGCGCGGCTCCTCGTGCCCACGCGGCTCGTCATGCCCACGGGGCTCCTCATGACGACGGGGCTCCTCGCGCCGACGGGGCTCCTCGCGCCGGACGGCGGCCCAGCGGTCGGCCATCCGGTACTCGGTGCCGGTGGCGTCGGTGCGCACCTCGGCCCGGCGTTCGCCGACCCGCAGCTCGTGGCCGTCCTCGTCGTCACGGACCGCGGCCCACCGGTCACCGGCCCGCAACTGCGACCAGTACTCGCCCGTGTCGTCGGCCCGCAGGGCCGGCCCGGGCTGCGGAGCGGCAGCGCTCGCCCGGTCGCGCCGCTCCGACCAACCGCGATCGTCCGGGTTGTCCCAGGAGCCCGAGGTCGGCCTCTGCGGCGCCTGGTGCGGCCTGGCGGCCGGGCCGGGCTCGTCGTACGTGTCGCGAGAGTCGGTCCACTCCGGCTCGTCGCGGCGACCCGTCCAGCCCGGCTCGTGCCCGTCCGGGTCCGACTCGTTCCGGTCCGGGCCCCAACCCGACGCTTCCCGCGCGCCGCTCCACTCGGGCTCGCCACCGGCCGGGGGCTGCGGCCCCCGCACCCGGCTGTCACCGGGGCGAGCCCGGTCGTCGCCGTACCCGGCTCGGGGGCGCTCCCCCGGTTCGCCCGCCGGCCGGCCGGCCGCGCGGGCACGCTCATCCACGCCGCCACCCCGGGTCCACTCCTGCGCCGGCGGGGTCCACCGACCCGAATGTTCGCCGCCGTAGTGCCCACCCGGCTCGGCGCCGTAGCGCCCACCCGGCTCGCCGCCGTAGTGCCCACCCGGCTCGGCGCCGTAGCGCCCACCCGGCTCGGCGCCGTAGCGCCCACCCGGCTCGGCGCCGTAGCGCCCACCTGGCTCGGCGGGCCCGCCGTCCACCACCGTGTGCCGGGTGGTGACGTGCACGGTTTCGGTGTGCCGGACCACGCCGAGGGGTCGGTGCGCCGGCTCGGGGCGGTCGTGCTCCTGGCGGCGGGCTGAGCCGTACGTGGCGTCGGCCGGCCGTTGTGCGCCGTATGTCCCCGCCGTCGCCCGCGGCTCGGCGGCCTCCCGTGGGTGGGCCGGCCCGTCGTCCGGATGTGCGGGCTGACCCCACCGGGACGCGTCGTCCGGGCCGGACACCCGGGCGCGGCCCGGCGGCGCGTCACCCGGCACCGAAACGCGGCTACGGGCCACCGGAGCGTTGTCCCCCGGCGGCTCGACGCTCGGCACCCGCGCCCGGCCGGCACCCGCCGGCTCCGCCACCGGAGCGGCGGCGGCAGCAACGGGTGCGGCACCGGCGAGAGCGGCACCGCTGGCGTCGAGACGGCGGCGGACCGCGGCGATCCCCTCCTGTGCCCGGTGCGCCTGGTCGAGGGCCTGGCTACCGCGCTGAGCGGCGGTCGCGATCTGGGTACGCAGCTCCTCGATCTCATCCTGCAGCTCGTCGGCCCGGGCCGAGGCACCGGCATCGTCGGCCCGCAGCGCGATGGAGAGGCCGATCAGCACCACGGAGACGATGGCGAGCACCGCGGCGAAGCGCAGCGGGCCGTTGCCGTCGGCGACCAGCAGGATCAGCGCCGCCACCGGCGCGAGAGCCACCCCCGCCCAGAAGAGCACGGTCAGCAGCGATGGTCGACGCCGGGTGTCAGAGGTGACCGGGGCTGGCATGGATGTGCAGCCTACCGACGAGGTTCGTCGGAGGGAACGGGGTCCCCGGACGCGCGGACGCCCCCGCCCGGTCGGGGCGGGGGCGTCCGCGGCACGCCCGGCGACGGGTCAGCTGGTGGCGAACGCGCCGTCCGAGGAGAAGATCAGGCCCACGCTGATCGAGCCGTCACGCAGACCGCTCTTGGTCAGCGGCCCGCCCTGGTCCAGTGAGGAGAACGAGCCGACCTTCAGCCCGTACGTCTTCTCCAGACCCGGCTTGCAGAACGGACGCTGCTCGCACTCCGGCGGGCCGCCCAACTTCGTCGCGCTGCCCGAGCACTTCGCGGCGAGCTCGGAGAGGGTCCGCACGCCGTACTTGTCGGCGAAGGCCTGGGTGACGGCGAAGGCGTTCTGGTCCTGTGCGGCGGCCGGGGCGCCGAAGGTGATGCCCACCTTGTCGCCCTCGGCCTTGAGCGCGGTCACCGTGGTGTTGATGTCGGGCGAGGAGATCGGCGGAGGGGTGCCGCCCTTGGCCTTGGTGTTGAGGAACTCGGCCATCGTCGCCGCGTACTCCGGGACGACCTGGATCTCGCCCTTCACCAGCGCCGGCTCGTACAGCTCACGGTTGCCGATCTGCTGCACCTTGACCTGGTAGCCGGCGGCGGTGAGCGCGATCCGGTACAGCTCGCCCAGGATCTGACTCTCGGCGAAGTTGGCGGCACCCACCACGATGTCGCCGCCCGACCCCTTGGCGATGCCCGCGGTGACGTTGTTGGCGCTGGCGAACTCCTCGGCCGCCACCTTGGCGGTCTTGCGGTCCTCGTTGACGGCCTTGTTGAGTTGGATCAGCTTCGGGGTGTCGAGGGACGCGGAGACCTTGTCCAGTGCGGCGATCAGCTGCGGGTTGGCCGCCTTGCTGTTGACCGCGGGAATGACGTTGTCGGAGTTCTGGAGCTTCTTGTCGTCCTGCAGAGCGATGAGCTGCTTGCCGGCGACCGGGGCGCACCCGGCGCCGGAGGCGCTCTGCTGGGGTGCGTCGGTGCCGGACGAGCCGGCGTCACCGCAACCGGTGAGAAGTGCTGCCCCGGCGACGGCGCCGATGGCGCCGATCGCCAGACGTGTACGTGCGCGCATGTGCCCGCCTTCCGTGTCCCGGCGCGGCCCGTCCCGGGCCGGCCGCGTGTCCGACGGGCGATCCTGACTGTCGGTCGCCCGCGAATGTCCACCCAACATGCTCCGCAACCGACCGACAACCTGGGATGGACTTCGTCACCTCATCGTCACCGATCGGACCAGCGTCGGTGGCCGGCCTGACGCGGGGCTCACCCGGACGGGTCAGGCGCGCCCGGTGGCGTCCGCGGCTCGGGGCCGCCCCAGCCGCTGCCGCCCGCGCCGCAGCGGACGCGGGGTGACCAGGCGTTCGACACCGCCGAGAATCACCTCGGCCAGCAGCGCCAGACCCGCCACCAGCACACCGCCGGCGACGATCTGCCCGCCGCCGGCCGCGATACCGATGCCGAAGCCGGTCCGGATGATCTGACCCAGGCCGCCGCCGTTGACGAACGAGGCCAGCGCGGCGGTCGCGATCACCTGCACCGCGGCGGTCCGGAAACCGGCGGCCAGGTAGGGCACCGCGAGCGGCAACTCGACGCGGCGCAGCAACTGCCCGCCGGACAGGCCCATCCCCCGGGCCGCGTCGCGGGCCTCCGGGTCCACCTGCCGCACCCCGGTGTACGCGTTGGCCAGCAGCGGCGGCACGGCGAAGACGGCAAGTGCCACCACGACCGGCGTCCGCCCGAAGCCGCTGGCGAAGGCCACCGGCAGGATGGTGAGCAGCGCCAGGGTGGGGATGGCCAGGGTGGCGTTGGACACCAGCACCACCAGGCCACCGCCCCGGCCGAGGTGCCCCAGCCAGAGCCCCAGCGGCCACGCCACCAGGCAGCCGAGCGCCACCGCCAGGGCCGAGATGGTCAGGTGCTCACCGAGCCGGTCCAGCATGCCGCCGGGGTTGGTCCAGTTGAGTGGGTCGTTGATCCAGGTGATCCCCTGGCCGATGGGATTTTCCGCGACGGTCACCGTGCCCTCCGGGCGGACCAGGGGGTCACCAGCCGGGCGACCAGGACGAGCAGGAGGTCGAGCACGAGCGCGAGCGCCACGCAGAGCAGCGCGGCGGTCATGATCTCGGCCTTGTAGAGGTTGTTCTGGAAGCCCGCGAAGATCAACTGCCCGAGGCCGCCGTGCCCGACGAGGACGCCGACTGTGACCAACGCCACGGTCGAGACGGTCGCCAGGCGTACGCCGGTCACGATGCCCGGAAGCGCCAACGGCAGGTCGATCCGGAACAGCCGACCCCACCGGCCGTAGCCCATCCCCTCGGCCGCCTCGCCGACCTCCGGGGGCACCTGGTTGAGCCCGGCCACCACGTTGCGCACGATCAGCAGCAGCGCGTAGAGGACCAGCCCGACCAGCACGGTGGTCGTCCCGGTGCCCAGGTAGGGCGCGATGAACGCGAAGAGCGCCAACGACGGGATGGTGTAGACGATCCCGCTGACGGCGAGGATCGGCCCGGCGAGCGGCCGGAACCAGTACGCCAGCACGGACAACGGCAACGCGATCAACACGGCGAGCAGCACCGCCCGCCCGGTGAGGGTGGCGTGTTCACGCACGGCGGCAAGGATCGTGTCAGAGTTGTCCCGCACGTACTGCCAGGAGAACCAGGGGTTACCCGGGTCGGCCCGGTAGCTCAGGCGGAAGGACATACGTGGACGTTACCCCGGAGGCTGCCGACGTGGCCTCATCCCCTCGCGCGGCGTCGATCTCCCTACAGGGCATCCAGAAGCGCTACCCGAACGGCACCGAGGCGGTCCGGGACCTCAGCCTGGACGTCCGGGCCGGCGAGCTGGTGGTGCTGATCGGCCCCTCCGGCTGCGGCAAGTCGACGGTGCTGCGCATGATCAATCGTCTGATCGAGCCGTCCGCCGGCCGGATCACGCTCGGCGACGAGGACGTGACGGACGCCGACCCGGTGCGCCTGCGCCGCCGCATCGGGTACGTGATCCAGAACGTCGGCCTGTTTCCACACCAGACGGTCCGGGCCAACGTGGCCACCGTGCCGGGCCTGCTCCGGTGGCCCAAGCGCCAGACCCGGGCCCGGGTCGACGAGTTGCTCGACCTGGTCGGCCTGGACCCGGCCCAGTTCGGCGGCCGCTATCCGCACGAGCTCTCCGGTGGCCAGCGGCAGCGGGTCGGGGTGGCCCGCGCGCTCGCCGCCGACCCGGTGGTGCTGCTGATGGACGAGCCGTTCTCGGCCGTCGACCCGATCGTCCGGACCCGCCTCCAGGAGGAGTTCCTCCGGCTTCAGGCCGAGGTCCGCAAGACGATCGTCCTGGTCACCCACGACCTCGACGAGGCGGTCCGGCTCGGCGACCGGATCGCGGTGCTCTCCGAGGGCGGGCACCTGGAGCAGTACGACACACCGGCCGCCCTGCTCGGCGCCCCCGCCACCCCGTTCGTCCGCGAGTTCGTCGGGGCCGACCGGGGCATCCGCCGGCTGGCGGTGACCCCACTCGACCGGGAGGACCTGGAACCCGTACCCGGCGACGCCGCGGCGGACCTGCCCACGGTGGCACTGGACGGCACCGCGTACGACGCGCTGGCGGTCCTGCTCACCTCGGGACGGGACCACCTCGTGGTGACCGACGCCGGCCGACCGGTGGGTGCGCTCAGTCGACACCGCCTGCTCGACCTGGGCCGCGCGCCGAACTGACCGGACGACGACCGGGGCTGCCGCGTCGGCGGCCCGGTCCCGGCCACCCCAGCACAGGCGCGACCGCGCCGGCCAGGTCAGGCGCGACCGCGCCGGGCCAGCTCAGGCGCGGCCGCCCAGGCTGGCGGTGCCGATGATCCAGCCGGTGAGGAAGCCGTAGCCGGCGCCGGTGCTGGCGTCCTGCAGGGCAACCAGCAGTGACGGATCCGGGCCGAGCAGCGCCGACAACACGGCGGCGAGCCCGCCGGCGAGCACGTACGCGGCCCAGCCGGAGAGGAACTGGCTGACCGAGCCGGGCACCCGGGCCACCTGCGCGGCGGGCAGCAGGTAGAGCAGGGCCACCGCGAGGACCACCAGCAGCACGGCTCGCAGGTCGGCGGCGAACAGGCCGCCGGCCTGACCGTCCGCGTGGAGCCGCCAGGCCGGCCACGCGAGCAGGCGCAGGTAGAAGGCGCCGCCCGAGTCCGGGTCGGTCTGGGCGGCGGCCCAACCGGTGTACGCCGGACTGCCGCAGATCCCGACAAGCAACAACACGGCGAGCGCGCCGGTGCCGGCCGCCGTGCCGTAGCGGCTGACCGGGCCGGAGCGGTGGAAGATCGACGCCATCCGCCCAGGCCCCGAACCTGTCGTTCGGGCGGACCTGGGCTGCCCCGCGCGGCTCAGTGCTTCAGCAGGTAGTCGATGAAGGCGGCCCGCAGCAGCGGCGCGGACTCCTCGTAACCGTGACCGGTCAGCTCCCGCCACAGCGCGTTGGCCTCGTCGATGGTCGGGCCGATCGAGTTCGGTGCACCGTCCAGCACCGTGGCCTCGTCCGCGTTCGGCAGGTGCCGCAGCACCGACCAGTAGAACTTGACGTCGCGACGCTCCCGGGCCAGGGCGAACGCCCGCTCCCGCAGCTCCTCGGTGGACAGCGCGTCAAGCTCGGCGAACGAGGTTCCGCCGGGGGCGGCGGCAGGTGTGTCGGTCATGTCGCCGAGCCTAACGGTCGAGATCAGCTCCGGCTCAGCGGACGCCACCGTGGTCACCGCTCGTCGACGTCCCACCGACGCGGGCCGTCCTCCCAGCGCGGATCCCGCCACGGGTCGACCGGTTGCGGCGCGGCCGGCGTCGGCAGCGTCGGAGGCCAGTTGTCGACCGACTGCGACTGCGGCATGGTCCAACCCGTGCTGATCGTGCCGTCGGCGACCGGTTCGGGTTTGTCGGTGCTGCCGGGTCGGGGCCGACCGAACGTCTCGACGAGCCGGGTGACCAGCAGCCCGGCGCCCAACACGGCGCCGCCGACCGCCCAGGTGCTCAGCGTCCAGCCCCGCTCCGGCGCGTACGCCCGGAAAACGGTGACCAGGCTGACCGCCAGCACCACGCCGAACACGCCGCCCCGGCGGCCGTACGCGCTGGTGCCGGCGAGCAGGGCCACCCCGATCGCCAGGACCGTCCAGTCCAGCCCCGAGGTGGGTGCCACCGGCCCAGGGTCGTTGGCCGCGATCAGCACACCGGCGAGGGCGGCCAGCACGGTGGAGCCGACGAGCGCGGCCCCGGCGACCACGGCGGCGACCGCGCCCCGCCGACGGGCCGGGTCGGCGACCGGCCGATACCGGCTGACCAGCCGGCGAATCGCCCGGATCGCGCCGAACAGCCCGCCGAGGACGGCCACCGCCGCGAAGCCGGCGAAGAGGTATCCGGCGCTGCGCCCCGGGTCGTAGTCGCCCTGCACCAGCACGGGCGCCGAACGGCGTTCGATGAACACCACCACACCCGCCGCACCGGCCAGGCTGGCGGCCCACGCCGGCACGTGCAGCACCACCACGACCAACGCCAGCGCGAGCCCACCCAGCGCGGCGACCGCCACCGCCGGGCCGACCGACGCCGGCAGACCCCGGTCACCCTGCTCGGCGTAGTGCAGGGCGGTGGCGACCGCGACCGGCCCGACGGCCAGGTTCGGTGCCGCGGTACGCAGACTCAGCCCGGCGGCCAGGGCGAGCAACCCCAACCCGACCGCGTCGACGAGCAACGCGCGCAGGTTGTCGGCGCGCAGGGCGGCCTGATCCTCCCGCCAGAGCAGCCAGCCCAGGGCGGCCAGCCCGGCCAGCAGCACGAACTCCCAGCCCAGCTGCACGCCGATCCGGTCCCGGCCGGGCTCACCGTGGGTGGGGTCGTCGAAGACGTTCTCCAGAACGGCGGCGGGCACCCCGGACGAGGGCTCGGCCGAGCGCTCCCGGCCCGCTTCTTCGTACCCCATGACGCCGCCTCCCAGTGGCCCGGCCGTCCCCGGTCCGGCGCGCGGACGGACCGTGGGCGGCCCTTGCTCTCCGATCGCAGGCACCGTACCCGCGCCCGGAGCCGGGCGTAACCCCCTGCTCAGCGCTGGCCGGGACGGCTCTCGCGTGGGTCCTGGTCGCGTTCGTCGTCCGGGCGTTCCGGCACCCGGCAGGAGCGCTCCAACCACAGCGCGGCACCCACCAGAGCCAGCGAGGCGAGCAGGCCCCCGCCGGCGGCCGGACGATCGTCCAGGGCGGCGCGGGTGGTCTCCAGGAAGAGCCAGCCGGCGAGCCCCGCGTAGAAGCCGGCGAAGATGGCCGCGGCCAGCGCCGACGCCTTGGCCAACACCACGAAACGGGCGACCAGCAGTGGGTTGACCGCGTCCCGACCGGGCTTGCGCTCGATCCGGCCCCGGGTGTTGATCGCGGCGTACGCCTCCAGCACGGCCAGCCCGGCCAGCGTCACCACCGGCAGCCAGGGCAGCCGGGGGATGCCGCTGTAGTAGAGGGAGCTGATCAGCAGCCAGGCCACCGCCGCCGCGGCCAGGGCGGCCACGACCAGTGTCGAGATCCGGGTGGGGCCCATCCGGGACCGATCCGGGTCGGACCCGCCCGGTGGTGGGGACTTCGCCTGCGTCATGCCGGCCGACTCCGCTCGGTCATGACGTCGACTCTAACGCCAACTCCGGCCGGGGACGCAGTTCCAGCGCGTCGGCCGCCGCGGGGCCGGTGGTGAGCAGGTCAGTCAACCAGCCGTGACCGGGCAGCCGACCGTACGGCTGGATGTCGATCCACGGCCGCAGCACGAAGGCGCGCAGGTGCGCCCGGGGGTGCGGCAGGGTCAGCTCGTCGTCGTCGCTGAGCACCGGCTCGTCGTCGTCGCCCCAGACCGCGATCACGTCCACGTCGAGGGTGCGCGGCCCGAACCGCCGCTGCGGGTCACGCACCCGGCCGGCCGCGCGCTCCGCGGCGCGGGCCCGCTCCAGCCAGTCGCGCGGAGTCGCCGTCGCGTCCTGGGCGAGCAGCACCGCGTTGAGGTACGCGGGCTGGTCGGCGTCGCCCCACGGTGGAGTCTCGTACACCCCGGAGAGCACGAGTACGGCGTCGCCGAACGACGTGACCGCCGTGCGCAGGTGGCCCAGCCGGTCGCCCAGGTTGCTGCCGAGCGACAGCACCGCCCTGGTCACTGGGCCCGCGTCCGGGTCATGGTGACGGCCACGTCGGTGAACGTGTGCGGCACCGGGGCCTCCGGCTTGTGCACGGTGATCGTGGCGGTGCCCACCCGCCCGTCGGCCAGGCAGACCGCGAGGAGTCGATCGGCCAGCGTCTCGATCAGGTTCACCGGCTCGCCGGTCACCACCGCGACCAGGCGTTCGGCCAACTCGCCGTAGTGGACGGTGTCGGTGACGTCGTCGCTGGCCGCCGCCGGAGCCAGGTCCATTTCGAGGACGGCGTCGACCACGAAGTCCTGTCCCTGGGCCCGCTCGAAGTCGTACACCCCGTGTCGGCCGTGGGCCCGCAGGCCGGTCAGCTGGATCCGGTCGGTCGTCATCGCCGTACCTCCTGCTCGTGATCGTGTCGTGCCCGCTCCTTGTCGTGCGGCGGCACGGCCAGGCGCGGGCTGCCGGTCGCGACCCAGACCGCCAGGGCGTCGGCGGTGGCCCGCACGTCGTGCACGCGGACGCCCCAGGCTCCCGCGGCGACCGCGAGCACGCTGGTGGCCACCGTGGCCGCCTCCCGCTGGGCGGTCGGTCGTGGGGTGCCGTCCGGGGCCGCGAGCAACCCGCCGAGGTACGACTTGCGGCTGGCCCCGAAGAGCAGCGGGCAACCGAGATCCAGCAACTCCGGCAGACGGGCGCTGAGTTCCCAGTTGTGCGCGGCGGTCTTGGCGAAACCGAGCCCCGGGTCGACGATGATCCGATCAGCGGCCACCCCGGCGGCCAGCGCCGCGTCGATCCGTTGGGCCAGCTCGGCCCGAACGTCGGCCACCACGTCGGTGTAGTGGGCCAGCTCGCGCATCGCGCGGGAGTGGCCACGCCAGTGCATCAACACCCAGGGGCAGTGCGCGTCGCGGACCACGCGGGCCATGTCCGGGTCGGCCAACCCACCGGAGACGTCGTTGACCACCGCCGCCCCGGCGGTCAGGGCGGCCTCCGCCACCCGGGCGCGGCTGGTGTCGATGCTGACCGCCACCCCGGCGGCGGTCAGCTCGCGGATGACCGGCAATACCCGGGCCACCTCGGTCGCGGCGTCGATGCGCTCGGCACCCGGCCGGGTCGACTCACCGCCGATGTCGACCAGGTGTGCACCGGCGTCGCGCAGACGGACGCCGTGTCCGACGGCCGAGTCGAGGTCGGCGTACCGTCCGCCGTCGGAGAAGGAGTCCGGTGTGACGTTGAGGACGCCCATCACCACCGGGCCCGAGGCCCGCACCAGATCGGTCACCACTAGACGGTACCGGTCGCGGCGGCGGCGCCAATCGACCCGGGTCGGCTCCCCCGACCAACCCTGACGTGCTGATTAGAACAGGTGTACGATCGGTCATCCGGGCAGCATCGGGCAGCCTCTTCGCGGCTTGTCGCAATCCGGGGCGGCCCGTACGCTTTGGAATTGGCCAGCATCGAGATGGCGAAGCTTGGAGGGAGGGCCGAAGCGGGAAAAATCCGCCCAAACCTCGCCACGCTACGTGGTGAGTAACGAACGCAGGGTCAAGAACGCTGCGCCCTGTGGAGCAGATTTCCGCCAGGCTCGCCTTTTGCACCGCCGCGGCACCGCCGGCCGCGCTATGGGGAGGTTCCAGTGATCGCCTTCGAGCTCATGGAGACGGCGTCGTCCGGCGTCGCCCACGCGCTCTCCACCCTGGCGTCGACTCCGCTCGCCGAGCCGGCACCGAAGGGGATCGACACCAACAGTGTGGTCACCTTCTTCGCCAGCAAGATCGCGCCGATCCTGCTGGCCGTCCTGGGCGTCATCTTCATCGGCCGGGCCAGCCGGGGCGAGATCTCCAAGGTGCTGACCAGCTCCGCGATCGCGATCGTCGGGCTCGCCTTCATCGCCGGCGCGGCAACACTCTTCTTCGTCGGCGATTACCTGATCGACCTGATCTTCGAATAGGCGCGTTCACCAGATGCGGCTGCGCACCGACGACGACATCTACCGGGCCCGCCTGGTCTACCTCGGGCCGCCCGGTTACACCCTTCCGGTCCACCTGCCCTACGCCCAGTACGGGCTCTTCATGCTCCTGGTTCCCCTCTACATGTTCATCCACTGGCTGTTCACGTTGACGGTCGAGCTCTTCCCGGCCTGGGAGATCGCGCTCGCCATCGTGACCACGTCGTTCATCTTCCGGCACGTCGACCCCGACCGGCCGGCGCGGGTGGTCATCCGCACCGCGCTGACCGACTGGCGACGCACTCGGGAGCCGGCGATCGAGCAGCGCGACCCGCGCCTGGTCGGCAGCCGGATCAGGATCCGGGAGGAGCTGGCATGACCGGGCGTACGCCGATCGGTCCGTGGCACGACGCGGGCAGGGCCTGTTTCATCAGGGCGGTCGAGCCGAGGCGGAGCCCGGGCGGCGATCCGGCAAGGCACGGTTTCGTCCGGATACCGGTGTCGTATCCGGACGAAACCGCAACGCCGCCGGTCGTCGTTCGGGCCCGCCGCAGGCTGGCCAGCCTTCCGCCGGTTTCGAGGGCTGTCGTATGAGTCGCTCGTCCACGCCGGGTCCCCCGGCCGGCCACTCGGCCGTGCCGGCCGGTCACCGTGCGCAATCGTTCGACTACGCCGAAGACGAGGACGAGGTGGCGCTCGATCCCGCGCTGGTGACGTCGCCCGGCCACGGCGCGGTGGGTGTGTTCCAGGCACCCCGGCCGGTCCCCCGCCGGACACCACCCGCCGAGCCCAGTGCGGTCTCGGCCGGCGAGAACGCCGACATCGACTCCCCCTTCCTGGACCTGTTCGGCGGGGCACGACCCAACGCCGCGCGAGCCCTGCCGGCCGGCCCGGGCACCCGGGAGCAGCCGGCGATCCCGGCCCAGCCGCCGACGGCCAGCCCGGCACCGGCCCGCCCGGTTCCCGAGCTCGAACCACCGTGGACGCCCGACGACCAGCCCCGCAGCGGCCGCCGGTCCGTCGAGCCACGACACGGCGGCGGCCACCCGGCCAGCGAGTCCCGGGTGCCGCACCAGGCCGGCGATCGGCTGCCGATGCTCCGTCCGTCGGATGAGCCCGACCCCGCCCCCACCACACCACCGGCGAGCACCGGTCCGGTCAGACCACCGGCGAGCACCGGTCCGGTCAGACCACCGGCGGGCACCGGTCCGGGCAGCGGCCCGGCGAGCACCACGCCGGGCAGCCGCTCCACGGCCGCGCCACTCAGCCGGCCAGCACCCCAGTCCGGCCGACCGGCAGCTCAACCGGCCCCGGCCGAGCAGCCGCCCAGCGCCGGCCGCACGGACCGGCCGGCGCTGGAGGGCACGGGACGCCGCGCCACCGACTCGGACCGACCCGAGGACTCCGGCACCGAGCCGAGCGGGCGGGAGATCGCCCCGCCCCGGCAGCGCGCCGCCAGCCGACCGGACCGACCCACCAAGCCAACCCGGGTCCGCGCCCCGAAGATCAAGTTCGGGGATCGGGACCCGTCGGTCGAGCTGGCCATCACCGAGATCGCCGGCCACCTGACCTTCACCCCCAACACCGTCACCGCCTGGTATTGGCTGCCCGAGGTCCGCTGGGCATTCCGGCCGGACGCCGAGCGGGAAGCGCTGCTGTCGGCCATCTCCGAGCAGTACGCCGGCCTGGCGGGCTTCCGGCTGCACCTGCGCCGCACCACCCGGCCGTTCCCCGCCGACGAGTGGGCGCGCACCATCGACGCACACACCCACGCACCCCTCGCCGACGTGCCCGGCACCACCAGTTGGGCCGATCACCTGGTCGCCGCCCAGCGGCACCTGATGGCTGTCAACCACGCCGAGGGGCAGACCTACCTGGGCGTCACCTTCGCCCGGCGCTCCCTCGGCGACTCGCTCACCGAACGCCTGCTACGCACCTTCGGCCGGGGCACCGCCGAGGGCGAACGCCGCAAGCTGGGCCGCACCGTGGAGCAGTTCGACGAGGTGCTCGGCGCGTTCGGCATGCGCGGCCGGCGGGTCACCGCCCAGGAGTTGGAGTGGCTCCTCTACCGCTCGGTGGCGCTGTGCATGGCACCGCCCGGCACGCTCTCCCCGGTCACCGACGGGCGCTGGGAGCGCGGTGACCTGCTCGCCCTCACCGAACAGGTCGAGCGCTACCGCACCCCGTACGGCTCGACGGTGAAACTCGTCAACCGGATGACCGGCGAGGAACGGCACGTCGCCGTGCTCGCCGTGGGCCGGATGGAGCCACTGGAGATTCCCGAGCGGCACGAGCCCTGGCTGCACTTCCACGAGCGGCTGCCCTGGCCGATGGAGATCTCCACCCGCGTCGACATCCTCGGCTCCGGCGACTCCTTCCGCAATCTCGAACACCGGCTGCGGATGATCCGCTCGCAGCAACTCGACTACGCCGAGCACGGCATCGACGCACCCCCGGAGCTGGAGCGGCTGGCCAAGCGCGCGCTGGTGATCGGCGACGAGATGACCACCGGCCTGCCGGTCGACTCGGCCCGTGCACACGGCTGGCACCGAATCGCCGTCGGCGGCCGGACCAGGGAAGAGTGTCTGGAGCGCGCCCGCCGGCTCATCCAGCTCTACTCCCGGGAGCTGCGCATCTCCCTGCAGCACCCGAAGAACCAGGACTGGCTGGCCCGCGAGTTCATCCCCGGCGAGCCGATCGCCAACACCGGCTACGTCCGCCGCATGCCGGTGCCGTTGCTCGCCGCCGCGCTTCCCCAGGCCGCCTCGAACGTGGGCGACCGGCGGGGTGACCTGATCGGCCGGACCGCCGGCACCTGCCGCCGCCCGGTCTTTCTCGACCTGCACTTCCCCATGGAGGTCCGGGAACGCTCCGGGCTCGCGGTCTTCGTCGCCGAACCGGGCGGTGGCAAGTCGACCCTGCTCGGCGCACTGGGCTACCTGGCCGCCCGCCGAGGTGTCCAGGTGACCCTGCTCGACCCGTCCGGGCCGCTGGCCCGACTGTGCGCGATGCCCGAGCTGCGACCGTACTCCCGGGTGTTGAACCTGACCGGCTCGGAACACGGCACCCTGGCCCCCTACTCGCTTATCCCGACGCCGCTGCGCAGCGAGTTCGGCACCGGGGCCTCCGGTGACCGCGAGTTCGAGATCGCCGTCTCCAACGCCCGAGCCGAGCGGCGGATGCTGGTCCAGGACATCTGCATGATGCTCGTGCCGCCGCAGGTGGCCCGGGAAGCGTCAACCGCCACCCTGTTCCGGCACGCGGTCCGTCAGGTTCCCGCCGAGGAGACGTCCACCCTGGACGACGTGGTGAGCTGCCTCGGCCGTCTCGACGACGACGCCGGCAAGGAGCTGGCCAACCTCCTGCTGGACACCGCCGAGATGCCCCTGGCGATGCTGTTCTTCGGCCGGCCACCGGAGGGGCTGCTCGGCGCCGACGCCGCACTCACCGTGATCACCATGGCCGGCCTGCGGTTGCCCGACCTGAAGATCGAACGGGAGTACTGGTCGGCCGAGGAGGCCCTGGCGCTGCCAATGCTGCACACCGCACACCGGCTCGCCGTCCGCCGCTGCTACGGCGGGTCGATGTCGTCGCGCAAACTCGTCGGCCTGGACGAGGCCCACTTCATGGAGGGCTGGCGATCCGGGCGCTCCTTCCTGGTCCGGCTCGCCCGAGACTCCCGCAAATGGAACCTCGCCGCGCTGGTCGCCTCGCAGAACCCCCGCGACATCCTCGGCCTCGACGTGCAAAACCTGGTCTCCACCGTCTTCGTCGGCCGGATCGCCGAGGACGCCGAGATCGCCTCCGAAGCGCTGCGGCTGCTGCGGGTGCCGGTCAACGACGGATACGAAGCCACCCTCGCCGCACTCTCCGCCGCCGACACCAGCTCGTCCAGCCGCCTCGGCTTCCGCGAGTTCGTGATGCGTGACGTCGACGGCCGAGTGCAGAAGGTCCGCGTCGACGTCTCGTACGTCGAAGGGCTGCTGGACCACCTCGACACGACGCCCGCCGCGATCGCCGCAGCGGCCGGAGTGCTGCCGAGCATTCCCCTGCCAGACCTGGAGGCGTGACATGGCGAGGGCTTGGGCAAGGATCGCGTCGTTCCTGCTCGCCCTCGGCGTACTGGCCGGGGCCACCGTCACCTGGCCGCTGCTCGGCGGGGGGACCGCAGTCGCCGCACCGCCCGTCGCCCAGGCCCGCGCCGACCTCTGCACGACCGCCGAATGGCAGGCCGACTTCCGCGCCTGCGTGGGCAAGTTGCAAGCGGTCAGCGAGGACGAGGTCAAGTGCCGCAACGCGCCGACCCCGGGTACGCCGGACTCCGGACTCGCCGGCTGGTTCGCCGCCGCGCCACCAACAGAGGCGGCAAATGGAGTAGCAGGTCGCTACAGCCTCTATGGATACGCGGGCTACAGCTACAACACCTACGACATCGAGGGTGGATGCGCGTCGAGCGTGCTTCATCCGGACTATAAGTTCACCACCACGATCGCGAACGGCGAGTTCATGGCCGCTACGGCCATCATCGGCGCATCGAACGCACTCAGAGAGCGTGCCTGGGATCCCGGTTCGATGTGGGGATGGGCCGACCCGCTGGTGGAGCAAGCAACCAAGGCCGTATACGAGAAGGTATTCAGCGTCTTCGGGATCGTCACCCTTTGCGTAGTGGGGCTGTACCTCCTCTGGCGCTCCCGCCAGTCGGACATGAGCAACGCGATGACCACAGCGGGTTGGGCTCTGCTGGTTATGGTCGCGGTCACGGCGCTGGCCGCCTGGCCGGTCAAGTCAGCAAATGTCGCCGACGGTGCACTCGTCACCAGTCTCGGGGTGGTGCACGACGCCGTCGGCCCGCAGGCAAGGGAACCGGCGCCCGGGCGATGCATCGATTCTGACCGGTGCAAAGACCTCAGGACTCCTGCCGTCCGAGCCAGCGATACCGCGACCGAGACCATGCTCTATCGGAACTGGGTACGGGGAGTGCTCGGCTCGGCCGACAGTGAAACCGCTCGCAAGTATGGGCCGGCGCTCTACGACGCCAAGTCGCTGTCCTGGGACGAGGTCGGAAAGCTGCGTGCCAACCCGGCCACCCGCGAACCAACGATCAAAGCGAAGCAGCAGCAGTGGGCTCGGGTGGCCCAGCAGATCCAGACCGAGGACCCGGAGGCCTACGAATACCTCCAGGGAGTACGCGACATGGACCGGGTCGGGGCGGGGTTCATCGCCGTGCTGGCCTCGGTGCTCTTCGCCATGTTCGATCTGACCGCGTCGCTGCTGGTCCTGCTGGGCTTCCTGATCTTCCGGTGGGCGGTTATCGCGGCACCCATCCTGGGCACGGTCGGCCTGCTCCGGCCGGCCAGCGCCGGGCTGCGGCGCTTGGCGAACGCCGTGGTCGCCGCAGTCTTCAACATCGCCATCTTCGGCACCGGGGCCGCGATCTACCTGTTTGCGGTCGATCTGATCATGAGCACGCCCACCCTGCCCGGTTGGCTTCAGGTGGTGCTGGTCTGGCTCTGTGGGGTGGTCGGCTGGCTGTTGCTGCGCCCGTACCGGCGGATCACCCAGCTCGGCGGCAAGGACAGCAGCGAGGCGGTCAGCTCGGCCGGCTCCTGGCACCGTCGTTTCTTCCGGGACATGCGTGTCGCGGCGCGGCTCGACGTGGTCGAGCCCGGCGGCACGGCTGAGCCGGCGGGTGGACGTCGTCGGTCGCCGGACGCCGAGCAGACCCGGCTGCGCCCGGAGGCGCGCAGGGAGGACCCGGTGTCGACGCCAACCGCGCCGTTGGAGGCCCAGCGTCCCGGCAACGCACGCCCGGACGGCCGGGAGCGCGCCGACGAGGCCACCAGCGCGGAGACCGGCGCCAGGAGAAGTCAAGTCCCGCCCCAGCCTCGGCGTCGGCAGCCGGCGACCTGGACCGAACCGGACGTGCCGGCCGAGAACCCGTCGTTCGTGGTCTACCGGCCAGGCTCCACGGAGCGTGCGCCAGACCGCGCCGGACCGCGGGTGCGCTCAGAGGCCCGGTGACGGCGATGCGACGGGCCCTGGAGTTCCTCTTCACCCGGGCGCTACGGTCCCGACTGGGGGTGGCGCTGGTGATCGCAGTGCTCATCCTCGGTGTGATCGGGGCTGCCCGCCTGGTCTCGGGCCCGCCCGATCCCGCGGACGGGCTCAGTAACCGGCCGGAGCGGCCGATCACCACCGTGGACCCGACGGCCGGTGACGACGGGGTGACGTCCACCGAGGCTCCGCCGTCGCCGTTCACTCCCGTGGGCGCCCGCACACCCGAGCAGACCGCCGACCGGTTCGCCAGGGCCTGGCTCGGCCGGCCCGGTATGGTCGCCGACCAGTGGCAGGCCGGCCTGCGGCCGTTGTCGACGCCGGCGCTGACCGAAAAGCTGTCCGGCGCCGACCCCGCCGGGGTCCCGGCCGAGGAGGTCACCGGGCCACCGGACGTGCGGGCACGCACCGAGACGTTCGTCGAGGTGTTGCTGCCGTTGGACACCGGTCGGCTCCGGCTGGAGTTGGTCGCCGCGAAGGACGGCTGGTTGGTCGATGTGGTGGATTGGGAGCGGCTATGAGCGTCGCCGGAAGCGGGGGTGTCCTTCGCCGACCACTGCGCATCGGAGTGATCGCCACGATGGTCACCGGGGTGCTGCTCCTGCTCTGCTGCACCGGTGGCACCGCGGCGTTCTTCCTCAGTGGGCTCGGTGGCGACGCGGAGAACGGTGACACCCTGGCGGGTAAGGGGTGTGGCCCAGTCCGCCCGGTGGACATCGCCGGCGAGTTGCCGAGGTTCAGCGAGTACGGCGACGCCCAGGTCCGCAACGCCGCGATCATCATCAAGGTCGGCCAGGATCTGGGGATGCCCTCGCGAGGGTGGGTGATCGCCCTGGCCACCGCGATGCAGGAGTCCGCCCTGCGCAACCTGGCGAACAGCGACGTTCCGGCCTCGCTGGCCCTGCCGCACGAGGGCGTCGGGGCCGACCACGACTCGCTGGGCCTTTTTCAGCAGCGGCCGGGGTGGGGCTCCATCGCGGAGCGGATGACGCCCGCGTACACGGCTCGCAAGTTCTACGAGAAGCTCGGCAAGGTGCGGGGCTGGCAACGCCGGCCGCTGACCGTGGTGGCGCAGCAGGTGCAGGTCAGCGCCTATCCGGACGCGTACGCCAAGCACGAGGAGTTGGCCAGCAAGCTCGTCGACGCTCTGGCCGGCGGGGCGGCCCGCACCGTCGAGATCAACGGTAAGGCGGTCTGCGACGCGGCCGAGCACGGCCAGATCGCGGCCTCCGGCTGGACCGCACCGATTCCTGGGAAGGTCGGCTCCGGTTTCCGCACCGCGAGCCGACCCGGCCACGACGGCGTCGACATCGGCGCGGCCAAGGGCACCGAGATCCGGGCCGCAGCGGCTGGTCGTGTGCTGGTCTCCACCTGCGATGAGGACTACCGTGGCCGGCAGGACTGCGACGTGGACGGGTTCCCCGGCAAGAAGGGCTGTGGCTGGTACGTCGACCTGCTGCACGCCGGTGGTTACATCACCCGGTACTGCCACATGGTGGTTCAGCCCTTCGTCGACCTAGGTCAGATGGTGGCGGCCGGCGAGGTGATCGGAAAGGTCGGCAGCAGCGGCAATTCCTCCGGCCCGCACCTGCATTTCGAAGTACACCTGCGCAACAACCGCCACGCCTCAGGCGCGGTGAACCCGGTCCCGTTCATGCGCCAGCGTGGCGCCCCGCTGCGCGGCGCTGAGTAAGCCACCACGGACATGACCGGACCGTTGCCGGACCCGTTCGCCGATCAGCCCGACTGGGCGCCCCGGCCACCTCGGCCGTTGGCCATCGTTCCCGCGACAGAGCGGGTCGAGTTGCGCGGACAACGGGTGCTGGTCGGGCTGCCGGGGTTGGGCTGGCGTGGTGACCTGCGCGCGGACGACCGGGTGGTCCAGAGCGCCCGGACCTATGTGCCGGTGATCCCCGAGCACGAGTGGTACCGGGCCGAAGCCGACCAGGTCGAGGTGTTCGCGCCATTGGTGCCGGTGGAGCGGGTCTGGGTGGAAGCGGTCGGTGACCGGGCAGCGGAGGACCGTTCTCGGGACACCGGCATCCGGTTGGTGTCGCTGGACGGCCCGGCACACCGGACCCCGACACCCGTGTTCGAGGCTGACGCCGTCACCGGCCGTCGGGTGGTGCACGTCGAGGGCGGGTTTGAGCACCGCGATCTGCGAGCGGTCACCGAAACCTACTCCGGTGCCGAGGGGGATATCTGCGTCCGGATCACGCCGGAGGCGGAGTGGTACCGCTGGGCCTGGCGCGGCCAGTCACCCACCACGCTGGAGGTTCCAATCCATCTGCTGTGGGTTGAATAGGGTCAACCTACTTTGACGCCCCCACAGACCCGCCAGTCTTCCTGTTTCCTAACGTCGAACTGCCACGTGTCGGTCAGGCTCTGTTGAATACCATCGACAGTGGCGCTGCGGCGGATTACCGTCGCGACGGCAGCCGTATCACCTTCGTCCTTGACGTCGAGGCTGCCCCAGCTGACCAAGATTGTGACGTTAAGTTCCTGCTCACGGGTAAGCAGGTCGGCCCGCAGCGAGCGAAGCGACTCCAACTGTGGCTCGCCCTCGCAGGTGAAGAGGTTTGCTCGCGCGTCGTTTCGGTCCACGAGAAACGCACGCAGATAGTTGTCCACCACCACGTCGGGCGCGCTGCGGTCCGGGGCGGATGCGCGGTGGTAGAGAACGAGGCCCGTGACGAGCCCGCCGAGGCAGAGCAGCGCGAGCACCCCGGCGACGACCGTGAGCACCGTGCGCATTCGGCGGCGCGGCGGCTGCGACTCTGGCGGCCCTGGGGCGGGCGGCAGCTGCTCGGGTGGTGTCCGCTGGGCCGGTACGCGGGAGACCTGGGAACCGGCGGGGGGCTGCACTGATTCCACCTCCTGACGTTATCGGCTGGACGGCCCGGAGCCAATGCCTCAGATCCAGCGGATCGTGACGGACCCCTACCCATCGGTGAGATCCACGACATCACCGGCGCAGCGCCGTGGCACCTCCCGGAGGAGCAGCCTCGACTGGGATACCGTCTCTGCTCGGGGAGGGGTTGCCAACCTCGGGCAGAGGGGGTGGACGCGGTGGCCGGTCCGAAGTCACGCACGAACCGCGCCGCGGCTCTGCATCGCCGGGCGGCGGCTGTCGCGACCGCTGCCGCCGGGATCCTGGACGAGACGCGGCCGGCCCCTGCCGACCAGCGCCGCCAGTACGAGCTTGCCGATCGCCTTCGGGCGGTCGCCGCGCGGTTGGCCCCGGGCTGGTCGGGCGCCGCGTTGGATTCCCTCACCGTGGACTCGCCGGCGGGTGACGGCCCGCCGCCGTTCGTCCGGGTCGGCACGGCGGCACCGTTGGACGACGCCCGCTTTCCCGCGTTGGTGCCACTTGTCGGCACGGGTCACCTGAGTGTGGACGCCGACGCTCGGGAGCCACGGGTGGCCGGCTTGCTCCGATCCGTACTCCTGCGGTTGTTGGCCGCGACGCCGGCGGGCGCGTTGTTGATTCGCGCGGTGGATGCCACGGGTGCCGCGCTGACCCCGTTCGGAGCGCTCGCTGATGCTGGCCTGCTGCCGCCGCCGGCGGTGGATGTGGCGGGTCTGCGTGCGGTGCTGACGGAGGCGGAGCAGTGGATCACGCCGGGGGCGAGTGGGCGACGCCGCCACGACCGCACGCTGTTGCTCGTGTTCGCCGCTCTGCCGGAGTCGACCGGCCCGACCGATCTGGCGCGGATCGAGGCGCTGGCCGAGCAGGGGCCTGCCGCCGGCCTGCACCTGATGGTGGCGGGCTGGCCTCCGGCCGGTCCGCACGCGGTTCGGGCACCGCTGCCGCACAGCACACCGCTGGCGCTGCGCAACTCGTACGCGCTGCTCGGTGACCCGCCGTCGGCGTCCTTTGCCGGTCCGGGGGCGGATCCGCCGGGCGGATTGAACTCACCGGTCTTCGTGGAGTCGGACCCACCGGCTGACCTGGTCGACGCGGTCTGTCGGCGGCTTGCCGAGCAGGTGGAGGCCGGCTCGCGGTTGGGGTTGGCGGCGTTGCTGCCGCCGACGGGTGACCGGCTGTGGGAGTCGGAATCCACGGACGGGCTGACCACCACGGTTGGTGATGCCGGCGGGCGGTCGGTGCCGCTGGGCTTCACCGAGCTGACCCCGCACTGGCTGGTCAGTGGGCGGTCCGCGGCGGGTCGCGCGGCGTTCCTGACCACCGCGATGCTTGGGCTCGCCGCCCGTTACGGCCCGGACGAGCTGATGCTCTACCTGGTGGATCTCGGCGACGGTGAGTCGTTCGTGGAGTTTCTGCAGACCGAGCGGGACCGGTCGTGGATTCCGCAGGTGCGTGCGGCGGCGATGGCCGCCGATCGGGAGTACGTGCGGGACCTGCTCGACGAGTTGACGGCCGAGGTGCAGCGTAGGGCGGAGGCTGGGGCGCGGGCCGGCGGCCAACGCTTCGCCGAGCTGCGTCAGCATCAGCCGCTGCCCCGGATCGTGTGCGTGTTGGATAATGTGCCGCTGCTCTTCGCCGAGGAGGACCGGCTGGCCGCCGAGGTGGCCGCCCAGTTGGACGGGCTGGCTCGGGCCGGACGGGCATACGGCGTGCACCTGGTGTTGGCCGGTGCGGGCGAGCTGGGGTTGAGTGCCCGCGCGGAGAAGGGGCATCGGGATTCGGTGCTCGGGCAGTTTCCGGTGCGGGTGGCGCTGCCGGGCGGCAGTCCGGTGCTGGAGCCGACGAACGACTCGGCCGCGGGCCTGCCGGTGGGCAGTGCGGTGGTGAACACTGCCGGCGGGCTCGGCGGCCCCCGGGGCGCGATCCGAGGTCACGAACGGCTGATTCGGCACCCCGATCCGCAGGATCACCCGCAGGTGGTGGAAGGGCTTCGGCACGAGCTGTGGGAGGCCCGTCCGGCCGGGTCGGTGCCGCCGGTCGTCTTCGCCGGGTACGCCCGCCCTCTGCTCGGCAACGATCCGCGGCACCGGGCCGCGTTGGCGGGGCAGTCGCACGGGCCGGCCGCCCTGCTGGGCCGCGCAGTGGACGTGGCCCGTTCGACGGTCGCCGTACCGTTGGGGCCGGCCGCGGGCCGCAATCTCGCGGTGCTCGGATCGGGTGCGGCGGCGGGCGGGCTGTTGGCGACGGCAGCTCGCAGCACCGCGGACCATCATGCGCCGGGCACCGCCCGTTTCCTGGTGGCGGCACCGGACCCGGGCGCCCGGGCACTGGCGGAGGCGTTGACCGCGGAGCTGGCGATCCGGCATTCGGCGGAGCTGGTGGATGTGCCGACGCTGCTCGCGGATCCGGCCGACGACCTGCCGACGTATTTGGTGGTCTTCGGTCTGGACCGGCCGGGCCCGCGGGAGTTGCCGGTGGACCGGCTTCGTGCGCTGCTGCGGGACGGGCCGCCGACGGGCCGGCACCTGCTGGGCTGGTGGCGTGCGGTGCCCCCGTTCGCCGCACTGCTCGAACCAGCTGGCGAGATCGACAAGCTGGCCGCCGTGGTCGTGCTGGACGTGCCGGTCGCGCAGCTCACCGCGGTCTTCGGGCGGGCGGTGGAGTGGCGGGGCCGGCCCGACCGGGCGGTGCTCTGGGACGGTCCGGACGAGCGGGGCACGGTCCTGGTGCCGTTCGCCGACGAGGCCGGGTGATCCGGTGGCGCGGGCAGGGGGTGTCGAGATGGGTCCGAAGGCGACGGTGACCGGGCCGGGGCGGCAGCGGGTCCCCGCGGCGAACGAGGACGCCACGCAGGCGACGGTCGAGCCCAGCTCGGCCTGGGCGGAATACCTGGCCGCGGCCCGCCAACTGGACGGGGTACGCCGCAGTGCGGCTGCCGCCGCCGGCGAGCAGGCCCGGTCGGCGGAGACCGCCCGGGAGGAGTTGACGGTGGTCCGTACCGGGCTGGCGAGCCAGCAGGAACGGCTGCGTGAGCTGGGCGTACCAGCGATTTCCCTGGTGCCGTCGCCGCCGGAGCTGAGCGAGGCGTCCCGGTCGATGGCGGGCGGCCCGGCGGCCGTGCTGGCGGCGCTGCGGGTCGCGCGGGGCCGGGCCGAGGCGGCCGACGCGGCCCTGGCCGCGCGGCGCCGGTTCCGACCGGGGTCCTGGCCCGCGCGGCTGCGCAACCTGCTGGTGTACGGGCCGTTCGCGCTGGTGGTGCCGCTGATCCAGATCGCGGTGTACGCGGCGACAGGAGTGGGAGCGGCAAGTGTGTCCGCGTTGATCTGTGGGTTGCCGATGCCGGCTGTCGCGTTCGTCGCCGGCTGGGTGGGCATTGGGCGGTTGTTCCGCGTGAGCCCCGCCGAGCGACTGGACCGGACGGTGCGCTTCGGCGCGCTGGTGTGCCTGGTGCCGGCGGTGCTGGTAACGGCAGGCCTGCTGCTGGTCCTGCTCGCCGGCTGATCCGCCGGCTCGCCTGGGACAGGCCGGACGCACCGCCCGGCTCGCCGGGGACAAGCCGGACGCACCGCCCGGCTGGCCGGGGACGGCAGGCAGACGCATCCGCCGGGGACGGGCCGGAACGCAGTGGCCGGCCGCCCCTGGAAGGGGTCGGCCGGCCGTCGTGCACCGGAACGTCAGCGGGGAATGATCAACGCCATCGCCTCGGCACGGGACTTGGAGTCCGACTGCAGGACGCCGCGCACCGCTGACGTGATGGTCTGGGCACCGGATTTCTGGATGCCGCGCATCGCCATGCACATGTGCTCGCACTCGAGCACGACGACGACGCCGCGTGGGGCGAGTTTGTCCATCAGCAGGTCGGCGACCTGCGAGGTGAGCCGCTCCTGCACCTGGGGCCGGCGGGCGAATACCTCGACCAACCGGGCCAGCTTGGACAGGCCGGTGATCCGCCCGTCCGGGCCCGGGATGTAGCCGATGTGCGCGCTGCCGCGGAACGGCAGCAGGTGGTGCTCGCAGAGGCTCATCACGTCGATGTCCCGGACGATCACCAGCTCTTCGTGGTTGGCCTCGAAGGTGGTCTTGAGCACCTGGGCCGGGTCGACGCGCAGGCCGGCGAAGAGTTCGGCGTACGCGCGGGCGACCCGGGCCGGGGTCTGCTGGAGCCCGTCGCGGTCCGGGTCCTCGCCGACCGCGATGAGGATCTCCCGGACGGCCTTCTCGATGCGGCCCAGGTCGACGGCGTCCTCGACGGGACGGCCGGTCAACCGGCCGCTGATCAACCGGGCGGCAACGTAGTCCAGCCCGTCGTCGCCGTCGGGCTCGGTCGCGGAGACGGCCAGCTCCCGGTGGGGGGAGCTGGCCGTCGAGTCGTCGCTCAGTGCGTACCGTCCGAGTTGTTGGACGGCGCCCCGCCACCGACGGACGCCTGCGCGCCGTCGGCCTGGGCCTGCGCCTTGAGCTTGTCCTTCTCCGCAGGGGTGAGCACGGGCGGCTCGGTGGAGGGCTGGCGCTTACCGAAGCCGTTGTACGGCGCCAGCGGCGGGCGCTTGACCACCCGGGAGCAGATCCGCGCCATGTCGGCCGTGGAGAGGGTTTCCTTCTCCATCAGCTCGAGCACGATGTTGTCCAGGACGTCCCGGTATTCGACCAAGATCTCCCAGGCCTCGTCGTGCGCCAGCTCGACAAGTGCCCGCATCTCGCCGTCGATCTCGGCGGCCACCGAGTCGGAGTAGTCCCGCTCGTGGCCCATGTTGCGGCCGAGGAACGGCTCGTCCCCGCTGGTGCCGTACTTGATCGCGCCGAGCTTGGAGCTCATGCCGTACTGGGTGATCATCGCGCGGGCCAGCTGGGTGGCCTTCTCGATGTCGTTGCCGGCACCGGTGGTGGGCTCGTGGAAGACCAGCTCCTCGGCGGCCCGGCCGCCCAGCGCGTACGCCAGGGTGTCGATCATCTCGGCGCGGGTCTGGGTGTACTTGTCTTCGGTCGGGAGCACCAGGGTGTGGCCCAGCGAGCGACCACGGGACAGGATCGTCACCTTGTGCACCGGTGCGGCGTGCGGCAGCGCCCAGGCGACAAGCGCGTGGCCACCCTCGTGGTACGCGGTGATCTTCTTTTCCTGGTCGCTCATGACGCGGGTCCGACGCTGCGGACCGGCGACCACCCGGTCGATCGACTCTTCGAGCGAGTCGTTGCTGATCGCCCGCTGGTCCTTGCGAGCGGTGAGCAACGCGGACTCGTTGATCACGTTGGCCAGGTCGGCGCCGCTGAAGCCCGGGGTGCGCCGTGCCACCGCGTCGAGGTCGACGTCGGGGGTGAACGGCTTGCCCTTGGCGTGCACCCGCAGGACGGCCTTGCGGCCCTCCATGTCGGGGGCGTCCACCGGGATCTGCCGGTCGAACCGGCCCGGGCGCAGCAGCGCGGGGTCGAGGATGTCCGGCCGGTTGGTGGCCGCGATCAGGATGACCCCGCCCTTGGTGTCGAAGCCGTCCATCTCGACGAGCAGTTGGTTGAGCGTCTGCTCGCGCTCGTCGTGACCGCCGCCCATGCCGGCGCCACGGTGCCGGCCGACGGCGTCGATCTCGTCGACGAAGACGATCGCCGGGGCGTTGGTCTTGGCCTGCTCGAAGAGGTCGCGGACTCGGCTGGCGCCGACACCGACGAACATCTCCACGAAGTCGGAGCCGGAGATCGAGTAGAACGGCACCCCGGCCTCGCCAGCGACCGCGCGGGCCAGCAGCGTCTTGCCGGTACCGGGTGGGCCGAACAGCAGCACACCCTTCGGGATCTTGGCGCCCAGAGCCTGGTACTTCGCGGGGTTCTGGAGGAAGTCCTTGATCTCGTGCAGCTCCTCCACGGCCTCATCGGCACCCGCGACGTCCGCGAAGGTCGTCTTCGGAGTGTCCTTGGTGATCATCTTCGCCTTGGACTTGCCGAAGTTGAGCACCCGGGAGCCGCCGCCCTGCATCTGCGACATGAAGAACAGCAGCAGGAGGACGAGC
This sequence comes from Micromonospora sp. NPDC049171, assembly GCF_040648275.1. Taxonomy (NCBI): domain Bacteria; kingdom Bacillati; phylum Actinomycetota; class Actinomycetes; order Micromonosporales; family Micromonosporaceae; genus Micromonospora; species Micromonospora sp. NPDC049171. Next base: position 2,960 of record NZ_JBEZDJ010000018.1, on the reverse strand, counting down.
AACGCGATCGGCAGCAGGTTGACCAGCAGGCTCACCCAGATGCTGTCCGAGGAGACCTTGGCGTCGGCCGGACCGGTGACGCGGTTGGCCGCCTTGGCGTCCAGCACCTCGTTCCAGATCTCGTCGCCGACCTGGTACGGGAACTGAGCCTCGATCTTGTTGGTCTCGGTCTTGCCGAACTTGGTCTTCTGGGCCAGGTCCAGTTGGAGCGTCTGCTCCTTGTCCTGGAAGACCACCTTGTTGATCTTGGCGGTGTGGAGCTGATCGAGCGCAACGGAAGTGTCCACGCGGTGGTAGCTGGGACCAGCGGTGAACAGCTGACTGAGCACAACTGCGCCGAGGATGACCAGGATGATCCAGACCACCGGTCGGCGGAAGAAACGCGTACGTTCCATACTGTTGTCGAGCGCCGGAGCGCCCGCATCCTCCTGATCGACGTCCTGACCATCTGATTGGTGTCGCCGCGGTGAGCGGCGGCCGGAGCTGCCATGCGGGGCGGCCTCGACCCCCGAGGCGCGAAAACTGCCGCGCCGCGGTCATTCGACGGTACACCGTGTACGCGAGGAGCGAGCTCGCGAGCCCCGCACTGGGCGCACCTTTGATATCGATGGCACGCACCGTGGGCAGGCCCACCAGCCCCGCGACCCGCGTACGGCGGGTCCGGCTGAAACCGGCGTGGCGGGGAGTCCGGCCCGGCCGCCTGGCGGCCCGGTCGAGCGGCCGAGAGGGGTCGGGCGCGGAGTAACCTCCGGGCCACCGGGTCCACGGTAGTCGCAACAGCTGAGAGCGCGCTGAACGTCGGCTTGATGGGTGCCGATGCGAGTCGACCTCACGCTCCCCCGGGCCCCGCCCGGAGGGTCGCGGCGGGCGTCAGGAGCGGGCGTAGACCTCGGGCTTGAGCACCCCGACGTAGGGCAGCTCCCGGTAGCGCTCACCGAAGTCCAGGCCGTAGCCGACGACGAACTCGGTGGGGATGTCGAAGCCGACGTACTTGACCGGGACCGGCACCTTGACCGCGTCCGGCTTGCGGAACAGCGCGACGACCTCGACGCTCGCCGCGGAGCGGGACTCCAGGTAGCGCAGCAGCCAGGAGAGCGTGAGCCCGGAGTCGACGATGTCCTCGACGACCACCACGTGCCGACCGGCGATGTCCCGGTCCAGGTCCTTGAGGATGCGGACCACCCCGGACGAGGTGGTGCCCTGGCCGTACGAGGAGATGGCCATGAAGTCGAGCTCGGCCGGGGGGCCGTTGCGGCCCAGCGCCCGGGCGAAGTCGGCCATGAACATCACCGCGCCCTTGAGTACGCAGACCAGCAGCAGGCCGTCAGTCACGTGGGAGTAGTCGGCGGAGACCTGCTTGGCCAGCTCCGCCGTCTTCTCGCGGATCTGCGCCTCCGAAATGATCACGTGGTCGATGTCGGCGTCGTACCAGGAGCCGTCAGCCATGACTCCTAGCCTGCCGTACGTCGGATGGCCTCCGTCGGCGGGGCCGCACCTTTTGGCGCGGTCCCGCCCGGGATTTTCTGGGCAAATGATGCTAATCGCATCAGTTGGTGCGTGACCGCCAGCGGCGACCGCCGTCGCTGGGCTTCCAGTCGGCCGAATCGTGACTGTCGGCGGTGAGGCCGGCCGCCGAGGCGGCGACGAGCAGGACGAGGAACAGGAGGAAGAACAGGAACTCCATGGCGGCGCCCGCTTTCGCATGATTGCTGTCGGTTTCGCCGCCGGTGCGCACCGGACTGACACCAGTCTCCGACCACTCGACCCGATCGGACAGTGGCAGTGATGCCACTGAGCATCGATTTACTGCCACCACTGGGGTTACCCTCGTCACATGCTCCGATCCGTTGCCGTTCTCGCCCTCGACCAGGTCGCCCCCTTCGAGCTCGGCGTGCTCGCCGAGGTGTTCGGCACCGACCGGACCGCCGACGGTTTTCCCGGCTACCGCTTCCAGGTGTGCAGCCCGGACGGCGCTCCGGTGCGTACCTCGTCCGGCTTCCACCTCACCCCGCACGCCGACCTCGGCCCGGTCGACGAGGCCGACCTGGTGGCCATTCCCGCGCACAGCCAGGGCACCAGCGTCCCCAGCCCGGTGCTCGACGCGCTACGGCGGGCCGACGCCCGCGAAGCGCACCTGTTCAGCGTCTGCTCCGGAGCCTTCCTGCTCGGCGAGGCCGGGCTGCTCGACGATCGGGAGTGCACGACCCACTGGCGGTACGTGGACGAGTTGCAACGCCGGCACCCACGCGCCCGGGTGCGCTGCAACTCGCTCTACGTCCAGGACGGCCGGCTGCTCACCAGCGCCGGCACGGCCGCCGGCATCGACGCCTGCCTGCACCTGATCCGCCAGGAGCACGGCTCGGCCACCGCGACCCGGCTGGCCCGGCGGATGGTGGTCCCACCGCACCGCGACGGCGGCCAGTCCCAGTACGTCGAGGCACCCATCCCGAAGGCGCCCGAGGCCCCCACCCTGGAGCCGGTGCTGGAGTGGCTGATGGGGCACCTGGACCGAACGACCACCGTGGAGGAGTTGGCCGCCCGCGCCGGCATGGCACCACGCACGTTCGCCCGCCGGTTCCGCGCCGAGACCGGCACCACCCCACACGACTGGCTCACCAACCAACGGGTGCTGCTCGCCCGGCGGCTGCTCGAAGAGACCCCGTTGAGCGTGGAGGCCGTCGCCGACCAGTGCGGCTTCGGCGACGCCGCGGCGCTACGCCACCACTTCACCCGCCGGGTGGGCGCCACCCCGCACAGCTACCGGACCACCTTCCGGGACCGGGCGCACAGCGGCTGAGGCCCTCGGCACCGGCTCGTACCGCTGGATGACCCGGGCAGGCGGCCGACCGATGCACCACCCGCGCCGCCTAATGAGTTCTGGGAGTTGGCTGGTGGGTGCGGCAGACTCCTGGTGGGTAGCCGCTGGCGGATGAGCACTCGCGCAGCCTGGACGTGGTGAG